>JAFSWF010000022.1 GCA_017444615.1 Paludibacteraceae bacterium
CCGGCGGTCCACTCAGTACTTTCCGGGTGCAAAAGTACAAAAAATTCTTAATATATGCAAATAAAATTCTCAATTTGCTTGAAAAAAAATTCTCAAAGTATGCTATAGAAATTCTCAAAGTACGTTATAAAAAGAGAAACGGGTACCAAAGGTACCCATTACTCAATAAGCCATATGATATAGGCTTAACTCTATTTTACCTCTTGGCCGGTGAGAGTGTAGGTATGGGTTGCACCACTTTCTAAACCTGTGATAGCAAAGGCAAATCCTGCCGTTTGTGTCTTTTGCGGGGCATCGTCACGAGCTGGAACATTGAAGGCGATGCATAAAAGCCATCAGCAATGAGATTGCCAGACAAGGAACAAAGAGGCGGTTCGGTGAGCCGTACTATGTAAGCCCTTGAAAGCCATGCGGATAGCGTATATACCCTTCGGAGTAATGGCTCCCATGCCAACATGCTTTCGAGCCCCCCTTCTCGAAAGAATGACTCCGAGAGAGTATATACTATCTCTCTACGAGAAGGGCTTACATAGTGAAATGACGATTGTTAAGAAACAACCGCCATCCTATAGTAACGTCCACGATGCGAACGATATGTGAACGTAGTGCGAATGAGAGTAGCAGGTAAAAGTCTGCTAAATGGTGTGAGAGTCATTCACCGATTCACGCATCAATGTGGGTTAAACATATACTTGGCACCTTTTGAGAGAGAGTTTTGTATTCGCTATTTGACATGAAGGACTTTTGCGATTTTTCTTCCTATCCTTTGAGTCCACCAACTGAAATATGGCTTTTTATCATGAAGATTCCACAAATAGTACCCATCTGCACTAATGTATTGCTTTAGCCAAGTAATATAGCCAACCTTTTTTGCGGCATCAATATCTGTCGTATCATTGATAACATAATACCTTTGATTTCGTGGATTCAAATTGTGTGTATCGATAGTATTTAACAATGTTGATTGCGCCCAAAGGTATGGTAAGTTCACTCCGCCCGTATTCACTCCATAGTTTGATGCAGAGAAACGCAAATTGATTTCAAGGAAATGTAGTTGTTGCTTTTTGTCTACGAGAAACTCTATCTCAAAACAACCGGTAAACCCAATTTCACGTAACATAGCCTGTACTTTTTCATGAAGTTCTTTATCTTCAAAAGGCTGATAGTACATGTAGCCACCAAATGATTTTTTGGTATAGCGCAAATACATTCTTTCAAAGGGCAAATATACACTTTCACCACCATTGATTGATATGCCCTGCATAGAATATTCTCCCGTTTTCTCTATGTATTCTTGTAATAATAAGCGTTCACTTACCATTCGTCTATATGCGTCAGATAATTCTTGTGGAGAATAACATATAGTAACATCTCTTTTCCAACCAGGCGAATATGAGTTGTTTGTTTTGGTAATTATCGGATACGTAAGTTTTGTTGGTAGTTGTCCTCTATCTACCTCTTCGTATTTCGGGACACTCAATCCATGTTTCTCTGCAAGCCAACATTGTTGTTCTTTGTCTAAGTATTGCGTAAGACGCCCTTGAGAACCGGCATTGAAGAAATAGAATTTATCTTTTAGATTGTTGTAATTGTCATCAATTACCTGCAAATGGTTGTCGTCTGTCAAATAAACAAACGGGGGACACGACACGTCTGCGAATTCCAAAAGTTTTGTTACGGCATTTTCAAATCCGCAAACAGAAATAATCTCTCCTATATATTTTGACTTGGCTAATAAAGAAAGATGTCCTTCTTCTTGCATAATTACAATTGGACGTATTTCTTTCTCGCCTAAACTACGCAGTATATTTAAAGAATTTGTGTTATCGCCACAGACGAGAATATGTTTGTGCCTCTTAATCTCGGAATCAATACTCATGTTCATCATAATTTACACCGTTTTTTTAATGTCACTAACTTGTTTACAATCAAGCCTAAAAGATGATGATAGCTGTGCGAATCTACTATCGTCAGACCTTTGTAGGTGTTGAATGTATGCAAGCCGTTTGTCAGCAAGCCTTTAGGCGGATTTATTCTGCGGATGGAAGTTAGTTTCCATTCCCCATCTATATGCGATATTTCTTTTAGTTCTACGCCTATTCCATAGTTATACGGAGTGCTAATTTGCGACGGACAATAAATCCTCTCGCCTACTTTAAAGAGCGCACCTGCCATACGCATGTTCTGTTTGTCGCTATGGATAGATTCCGAGAGAGTAAACATTTCGCTTTCCTTGTCCCAACGATAAATGTCCAGATAAAAGTCATTCTGATGAGCAGTAAAGAGTAGTGACTCGCCAAAGTAGTCCGTTATGGTCGAATCCCAAATAATATCGTCGCAGATTGTTTTCACTTTCTTCAACTTGCCATCGTTTGTATTTGGCAACTCGTAAACATGTAATTGCTTGCTGTATGCGGCTTCGGGAAGAATGTATATTTTGTCTCCGCGTCGTTGAATATCAGGGAAGCTGAGATGCCAAGGCTCTTCGAGAATGACATCCATCTTGACAATTGTCATCGTGTCGTGCTGGATAGTTAACTTGGCGATTACACCTTTATGATTAGTTGCCGGCATCGCTTCTACCAATACATAGATATACTCATCCGTCACATCCAAGATGAATGGATCAGCGAACCAGTACTCATCCGAATATGGATTCTTAACAGGAATAAAATGAATCGGTTTTCCCGACACAATATCTTCGATGGGTTCTTTGATGAAGGCTAAATCCCATTTTGAAGATGTCAGTTTTGATAAAAATTTCGGCAATGCCATCAGAGGAGTGTATTAACAATTAAACATCACAAAAAAGCGAATAACTGATGTTATCCGCTACTTGAGGCCGTAGGAAATGCCTTAACAACCAGATAAACAATGCAGTTACTCGCCGTGTGTATAAGATACCCAACATACCCAATGGATTTTCATCCAATGGCATGGGCGGGTGTTAATACACTCCGAGAGCATCTACTTGTCTTGTCTCTGAGTTGTTGTTGAAAGTTCCTACGTTTCAAGTAGTCAGAAAACAAGCGTCGTAAACGCTTTTAATCAATATGTTATCGCGCGACGCGACGCGCGGGAGTCGAGATTAACGTCTTCGGCAGGGACGATGGATATTAATAGGCCGCCTTAGGCCTCAATAGACCGGAGGTAGGCAACTATAGGCCAAGGTAGGCAACTATAGAACGATGCAAACCTTTGCGGGTGCAAAGGTACAAATATTTTTTGGAATATGCAAATTTTTGTTACTTATTTATCGTGTTTGTGCTCGTAGAGGGCTTCTTCGACGTTGATGATGTAATCCGCCATCTTCTCCAATTCGATGATGATGTCCATGTAATTGACTCCGGTAGAATAATCGTACTCATGGTCGGTAATGGACTGCATGTTAGCTATCTTGAGTTCGTTGCGGAACGTGTTGATCTCATTCTCAATGTTCGTCATCTCAAAGAACTCCTCCTGCGTAATATTCACGCGTTCAAGCACTTCGACCATCTTCGCCTCAGCACGGCTGACGAGGAACATCATGTTCTCCACATTGCTTTTCTGGGTCTCTGTAAATAGCACCTTATTATCGTGCTTATGGCGGATGTGACGCGCGAGTTTGAAGTTCGCATCACCAACCGACTCCAGCTCAGAAACGATACGTAACATCTTATGTACCTCGCGTTTGGAGGAATCGGAGAGACGACCATCCGCCACTTGGTTCAAGTACTGCGCAATCTCATATTCCATGCGATCGCAGATACCTTCATATTTCTCAACACGTTCGGCAATTCGCGTGAATTCCGTTTCGTCTTTTTCGCCGAACAAGTCATGAATCATCCCGACCATTCGTTGCGTGCGCACAGCGAAAACGTGCACTTCTTTCCATGCCTGAAGGATAGAGAGTTCGGACGTGGACATAAGGCCTCCGGAGATGAAGATAAGGTGGTCCTTGGTCGTTTGTCGTTGGTCATTAGAGGGGATGATGGTAGAGACGAGTTTCTCCAGCAGCGGCACAAAGCCGATGAGGATACAAGTGTTGATGAGATTGAAGGCCGTGTGGAAAGTAGCGAGGATGGCGTTCAGCCTGTCAGGCGACACTTCCGATGGTACACCCGGTTCGAAATCGACACCCCAAAGTCGGCATATACCTCCAACGAAAGGACGGAAGAGACATAGCACCCAGATGACGCCAAAGAGGTTGAAGACCAAATGCGCTAAGGCTGCACGGCGTGCCTGGACAGAGGCGGAGAGAGCGACTACATTTGAGGTGATGGTTGTACCGATATTCTCACCCATGACAAGTGCAATTCCCATGTCGATAGGCAGGACGTGCGCAGAGCAGAGTGTCATAGTAATCGCCATGATTGCCGCTGACGACTGCACGGCGAAAGTGAGTATTCCGCCAACAAGCAAGTACAGGAAATAGCTGCCATAGCCCCAACTGGACGTTGCGACAAAGAAATTACGGACAGGATCCATCTGGTCGAGGTGCATTTCTGTGGCGTTAATCTTGAGGGTAGTGAGGCCAAGGAGCATGAGGGAGAGACCGATGAGGAATTCGCCCATGTTTTGATTGCGCTTGTAGTGGATGAGCCCGACTGCGATGGCGATGACCGCATAGACAACCAGTCGCAGATCGAACGAACCGCCTCCAAGGACCATGATCCATGCCGTGAAAGTCGTTCCTATGTTCGCGCCCATAATGACGGAGATAGCTTGCGCGAGGCTAAGAATACCCGCCGAGACGAAGCTTACCGTCATGACTGTAGTGGCGGTGGAACTTTGTACAGCGGCGGTGATGAACGCACCGGTGAGAACGCCTGTGAAGCGGTTAGTGGTCATCGTGCCAAGTACATTACTGAGTTTGCTACCTGCCATCTTCTGCAGGCCTTCGCTCATCACTTTCATTCCGTACATCAGCATGGCTACGGAACCGAGGAGCGTCATGATTTGAATTGAAAGATTTACCATTTTTTCACTTATTTATTTTCTTATTTGCACATTTGTAATAAAAAATGGTACGAACCCACACGGGTTCATACCATTTGTTGATATGTAAGGATATAATTAGCGCTAATGAGGGCTTTTCGCGGGGCATAGCGACGCACTAAGCCGATGAGTTGTTTTTTGGACTGCAGGGCATTAGATCGAACATATACTTTGCTCTCTATAATCCGTTCTCCCTCTCCTTGGGAGAGGGCTGGGGAGAGGTGTACTTGTCCGTCGCTGTTATCACAGCCATCTTCGTCCCATTCGAAATCCTCAACTTCAATCTCCGCCATCGCTTCGATTTGCAGGTCTTCCCATGCATGTTGGATGTCTCTCCACTCGTCGACCACAAGGCATACGAAGAAGAGACTCATCATTGCGATGAGGAGCATCGAAGCGTATTGGCGGCAGTAGAACATTTATTTATCGTGTTTATGCTCGTAGAGGGCTTCGTCCACATTGATGATATAGTCACCCATCTTCTCAAGTTCGAGGACGACATCCATGTAGTTGACACCTACCGAGTATTCGTACACATGGTCGGTGATGGCCTGCATGTTTTGGTTCTTGAGTTCGTCGCGGAAATTATTGATCTCATTCTCCATGTTGGTCATCTCAAAGAACTCTTCTTGCGATATGTTCACGTGTTCGAGTGCCTCTACCATCATCGTCTGTGCGCCGGAAACGAGGTAAAGCATTTGTTCGACGTTCTTATCCTGTTCGTCGGTGTAAGCGATGTTGCCTTCATGTTTGTGTTTGATATAGCGCGAGAGGTTGTAGTTGGCATCGCCTACCGACTCGAGTTCAGAGACGATACGTAACATCTTATGCACTTCGCGTTTGGAGGAATCGGACAGACGACCATCCGCCACTTGGTTCAAGTATTGCGCAATCTCATATTCCATGCGGTCGCAGATACCCTCATATTTCTCGATACGGGAGAAGATTTTGGCGAATTGCTGATTGTCCTCTTCGTAGAACAGGTCGTGTACCATACCTATCATACGTTGTGCGCGTACCGCAAAGAGGTGTACCTCTTTCCATGCCTGCAGGATAGAGAGCTCGGATGTGGACATGAGACCGCCTGAGATGAATTGCAGTTGGCTGTCTTTCTCTTTCTGTTCGGACTTGGACGGAAGAAGACGCGTCACGAGTTTCTCGATCAGTGGCACAAACCAGATGAGGATGAAGGTGTTTGTAACGTTAAAGCCGGTGTGGAAAGTAGCCAGCACAGCGTTCAGCTTGTCCGGCGAGACATCCGAAGGCTGTCCGGGTTCGAAATCGACACCCCAGAGTCGGCATATACCTCCTACGAACGGACGGAGTACGCAGAGCACCCAAATAACACCGAAGAAGTTGGAAACGAAGTGCGCCAAGGCAGCACGACGTGCCATCGTGGAAGCAGAGAGCGCTACTACGTTGGCGGTAATGGTCGTACCGAGGTTCTCACCTAATATGAGCGCGATACCCATATCGATAGGCAGGACGTGCGACGAACAAAGCGTCATGGTGATAGCCATGATAGCCGCCGACGACTGTACGGAGAACGTGAGTACGGCGCCGATGACGAGGTAGAGGAAGTAACTACCGTAGCCCCAACTAGAAGTGGCGATGAAGAAGTTACGCACCGCTTCCATTTGGTCAAGGTGCATCTCATTGGCGTTGATCTTGAGGGTTGTTAAACCGAGAAGCAGCAACGAGAGGCCGATGAGGAAGTCACCCAACGTGGCGTTTTTCTTGGTGTAGATCAGTGCGACAGCAAGCACAATCATCGTGTAGATGATGAGCCGCAGGTCGAACGAACCGCCACCGAGGACCATGATCCATGCCGTGAAAGTTGTACCGATATGCGCACCCATAATGACGGAGATAGCTTGCGCGAGGCTGAGAATGCCTGCAGAAACGAAGCTCACCGTCATGACGGAGGTGGCGGTGGATGACTGTACAGCGGCGGTGATGAACGCACCGGTAAGAACGCCTGTGAAGCGGTTAGTGGTCATCGTGCCGAGCACGTTACTCAGTTTGCTACCTGCCATCTTTTGCAGGCCTTCGGACATCACTTTCAGTCCGTACATGAGCATCGCTACGGAACCGATGAGCGTAATGATTTGTAATGCTAATTGCATAATAACTATGATTTAAGATTGTTTGTTATTTCTTCACGATGGCCTTGTTGGCAAAACCGTCAATATACATTTCTAATGGTTTGGTGAGGCGAATGTGGCGGACGAGTTCGGTCTCTTCGATGGCAGGAAGCGCATTGAGAACTGTTTCGTCGTAGTAGTCGTCGTTGGGGCGTGCCCAAGGATCGACGTTCATATAACCCACATTGAAACTCGTCATGTTCTGGAAGAAATGCGAGCCTTGCGAAGGTTCGATGCGGAAGTTCTCAAGCGAGCACTCAGCGATGGCTTTGGCTTCCGATATGTCGCCCCATTGCACCGGCACGCCAAGCGTAGGAATCTGCGAACCCCAACGGCCGTAACCGATGAGCAGGTATTGGCGGCCTTCCGCACGCATTTTATTGTTCCACTCGCGTAGCGTTTGAGCCATCTCACGCGTGCGTAATATATCAAAGGTGTCGCGGCGAAGGTAGATTACATCCGTTATATCTTCTATCTGTCCCACGCCGAGCGCATTGCCTGAACGCAAGAAAGCGTTGGTTTCATCGATGGTGCTCCAGTCCACTTTGGCGGTTAGGCTGTCCGCGGAAATGGGACGAATCTGCAGCACATGGAAGATCTGCGGGTCATGCTCAAGGTTGACGGCAAACTCAATTTCTATCGGGGTCTTGATTTCCTGTTTGGCGATGTCGAGCAGTTCTTGAATGATAGCCGCCAGCGGGAAAGTGTTAAACTTGAGTTGCGGCGCAAAAGTCACAATCCGCGGTCCATCCGGATAACACGAATCGATGATGCGCATGTTCTCGCGGTCGTAGGTAGAAGCGATCAGTTTGAGATTTTCAAATTGTCCACATTCGTGGATAGGAATACGCTCGAGGTTTACGGCATCATCAATGCTGGTCTTGAAGTGTTCGGGACTAAGCGATAGTGCCAGCATCGATTGCTGCGTCTCGCGCATCGCAAGGTCGGTAGTGGAAGTCTGTAGAACGTTCTTCGGATACTTAGGAGAGAAACGTAGTACTTGTTCGCCATCGACGACGGCTTTGCCGAGGCCATAGGCTATCTTGACGATACCATCTTCGGGTTTCTCTTTGCCTACGGGATAGAAGTTTATAGAACGTGCCACGCCGGAGATGACAGGGAAATAGTAGTTGCCTTCCGTTTCACCGCACACTTCTTGGAGCACGATCGCCATCTGTTCCTCGCTTGGCACATTGCCCGTGGAGGTGATATATCCTCTGGACGCAGCGTAATAGACGGAGGCATAAACGGACTTGACGGCTTTGCTCAACATTCTCAGTTGCTGGTCTTCGTTCTCCGTCGGTGGGATCATATAGGTGCTATAGACGCCTGCAAAAGGCTGGTAGTAGTTGTCTTCGAGTTTAGAAGACGACCGCACGGCGATGGGTCGGCGGCAGACGCGGATGAAATGGCGCAAGGCGTCGCGCAGGTCAAGCGGCAGCATAGCAGCTACGAACTCTGAGAGGATCTCTTCATCGGTCAAGTCGGCATTGATAACATATTCCAGTCCGTTTTGATGGATAAAGCGGTCGAAATATTCGGTGGTGATGACCATCGTCCGCGGCACAAGCACACGAACCTCCGGCCATTTATCATACAGGTCGTATTTCTGCAGCATGTGGTTGAGGAAAGCGAGTCCTCTCCCCTTTCCCCCCATCGCTCCGTTGCCGCAACGAGCGAACCAAATGGTGTCGTTGTAGGTATCCGGCGCGTACTTAGCCACCACGCCCAGCGCCTGATTGATACGGTAGTCGTGGATGAGACGGATATTCATCTGCCGCACATTCTCGATGTCTGAGTCGTCTTTGATTTGAAGCGCCGAGACAGGTCTTCCGATAGCAAACAAACCGCGGGCAAAGAGCCATTTGCTCAGGTAGTTATTATCGCTTAGGCGTCGGAAAGCCGCAGGACTGATGGTGGAGATGATACGTTCGAAGCCTTCGAGGTCGCTGGCACGGTCTATCTCCTTGCCTGTTCGCGGGTCGCGTGCGATGAAGTCTCCGAAGCCGAACTCGCGCTCTATATACTCGCTCACTTCCTGCGTCAGCGTCTTCGACTGCTTGATAACAAAGCCTACTTTGAGTTGTTTGGCGACGCTTCGCATGGATGCTTGGGATGACTGCATAAGGAACGGCATCGTCGGGTTGTCCTCACGGATGAGCTTACAGAGGTCCACACCAGCGTCGAGTTTTTCGGTCGAAGAAGGATCGCCTTTATGGAGAACAAAGCCGATATCGGAGATGACGCCGATCATGTTCTTGCCGTAACGGTTGTATAGTTCTACGGCTTCGTCGTAGCATGTTGCCAGGAGTAGTTTGGGTCGCGCACGCTTACGGAGTAACTGCTGTTTCTCGTTGAGAGCGTCGCGGATGGCGAGGCTGTTCTGCTGCAGCACAAGTTTATAGAGCAGCGGCAGATAGGTGGAGTAATACCGCACGCTATCTTCCACCAATAGAATTGCCCGCACGCCTTCGGAGAGGATATCATGCTCCGCGTTGAGGCGGTCCTCAATCAACTTGATAATCGCAATAATCAGGTCTGTCGAGTTATTCCAGTTAAAGAGGTAATCGATATTCCGCTTGTCCTGTTGCTCGATGCGGCGATGCACCTCTTTGTTGAACGACGACAGCAACACTATCGGGCTCTCCGGCAACACTTTTTTCGCCTCTGCTGCAAAGTCCCACACATCATTTCCTCCCGCCGAATAGACGAGAAGAATCAAGTCGAAGCCTTCTTCCTTCGTCCTTCCATCTTTCACCTTAATAAGCGCTTCGCTTGTCGTCTCTGCTCGTACGATAGCCGGCGGATTGCTCAGATTGAGTTCAAGGTACTCCTGCGCAATCTGCACATCGATGCGGCCATCTTCCTCGAGTGCAAAACTATCATAGTTATTGCACACGAGTAGAATGCGCCGTACTCGCCGCTCCATCAATGATGTGTAGGTCTCATTGTTCATGCACAGAAAACCTCTTATACCAACCCTTGCTCGACCATGGAGTTGGCGACTTTCATGAAGCCGGCGATGTTGGCACCCTTGACGTAATTGATATAGGGTTTACCGTCAGGGCCGAGATTGTCTGGTTCGGTGCCGTATTTGAGGCAGTTGGCATGGATGTCGGCCATGATGGTGCGCAGACGGGCGTCCACTTCTTCGGCTGTCCATTTGAGACGCATGGAGTTTTGGGACATCTCGAGGCCGGAAGTGGCAACACCTCCTGCGTTGGACGCTTTGCCTGGGCTGTAGAGCAGTTTGGCACCTTGGAAGATTGCGATGGCTTCCGGCGTGGAAGGCATGTTAGCACCTTCACAAACGCAGAAACAACCGTTGTTGACAAGGTTCTCGGCGTCAGCTTTCTCGATCTCGTTCTGCGTAGCACAAGGCATGGCGATGTCGCACGGGATACGCCACGGACGTTCGCCAGGGAAGTATTGCGCCGTAGGGAACTTGACAGCGTACTCTTTGATTCGACCACGACGGATGTTCTTGAGTTCGAAGACGAAATTGAGTTTCTCTTCGTTGAGACCTTCGGGATCGTAGATGAATCCGTCGGAGTCGCTGA
Source organism: Paludibacteraceae bacterium (assembly GCA_017444615.1). Taxonomy (GTDB): domain Bacteria; phylum Bacteroidota; class Bacteroidia; order Bacteroidales; family Paludibacteraceae; genus Colicola. The sequence continues at coordinate 10,682 of JAFSWF010000022.1, forward strand.
GTGTGAGCACTTTAGCTCCGAGTCGCATAGCCTTTTGTGCGGCGAATTGCGCTACGTTACCTGCACCGGAGATGCAGACACGTTTGCCTTCGAAACTCTCGCCACGTGTAGCCAGCATGGCTTCGGCGAAGTAACAAGCACCGTAACCGGTTGCTTCGGGACGCATGAGCGAGCCGCCCCATAGTTGACCTTTGCCGGTGAGTGTGCCGGTGAACTCATCGCGGAGGCGTTTGTACTGTCCGAACATAAAGCCTATCTCTCGTCCGCCTACGCCGATGTCACCTGCCGGCACGTCGGTGTCTGCGCCGATGTGACGCTGCAGTTCGGTCATGAACGATTGACAGAAACGCATCACTTCGGCATCGGATTTGCCGCGGGGCGAGAAGTCCGAACCACCTTTGGCGCCACCCATCGGCAGAGTGGTAAGCGCATTCTTAAAAGTCTGCTCGAAGGCAAGGAACTTCATGATAGAGAGGTTGACGGAAGCGTGGAAACGGATACCACCTTTGTACGGACCGATGGCAGAGTTCATCTGCACACGGAAACCACGGTTGATCTGCACTTCGCCTTGGTCGTCCATCCATGGTACGCGGAACATGATCACGCGTTCGGGTTCGACCATGCGCTCCAAAATCTTCTGTTCGCGCAGATACGGATATGCCATGATCATCGGCGCCACCGATTCTACCACTTCTCCTACTGCCTGGTGAAACTCATGTTCACCCGGGTTCTTTTTGATGAGGTCCGCCATGAAAGCGTCCACATAAGTTTGCGTTTGTTTGTCCATAAAACTATTTACCATTTAGACATTTACCATTTACAATTGGTATTTCACCAAAAATAGCGCACAAAATTACAAAAAAAATTGCATATATGCAAGAAAAAACATGTTTTTTTTACCCTATACAAAAAAATCCTCACAAAGTGAGGGTTTTTGTTAATTGCTGCCAGAGACTGTCTTCGGGTATAGGAGCGGTGATACAAAGAGGTTGTTTGCTGACGGGATGAATGAAGGCTATTTGTCTGGCGTGCAGGCATATACCGCCGTCCGGATTGCTTCGTTTGGCGCCATATTTGAGGTCTCCTTTGATAGGATGACCGATGGCGGCTAATTGACATCGTATCTGATGATGCCTTCCGGTCTCAAGGTTGATTTCCAGCAGCGAATAGTGCTCGCCTTTGGCGAGTGTTCGGTAAGAGAGGATGGCCAGTTTGGCGTCCTTGGCACCGGTTTTGGCAATGTATGATTTGTTCTGCGCCTCGTTGCGGACGAGATAGTTCTCCAAGCGGGCTTCGGATTGTGTCGGCGTGCCCTGAACGATCGCCCAGTAGGTTTTTTGGATCTGTTCGTGCGATTTGAACATTTCATTGAGACGGGTGAGAGCTTTGGATGTTCTTGCGAACAATACCACTCCACTCGTTGGACGATCGAGACGGTGAGGCACACCTAAAAAAACTTCGCCGGGCTTATTATATTTCTCTTTTATATAGACCTTGACGATTTCGCTTAATGGTGTGTCACCTGTCTTATCACCCTGCACGATCTCGTTACAGGTTTTATTGGCAGCGATAATATGGTTGTCTTCGTATAGAACGGTCATTTCGTCTGCAAAGTTACTACAAATATTTACCCGTTGGCGGAATTAAACCAGTGCATATTTGACTCTACCAATCGGTTTGTTGTTAATAAAATTGATATATTGTAGGACGGTAAGTGCACTGACTTTGCTGATAATACGAGCAAACAGTCCTACTTGTTGTTTTGCATAATTGCGACACACCATAAATTGGTCATCCAACTGTGAGAAAAGTGTTTCCACTCGCTTTCTTGCTTTGGCAAAAGGCTTAAAAGTTGGTTTCCAATTCTTTTGATTCAAGCGATACGGCACCTTAAGGTGTATCTGGGCAGTTTCAAACAAATCCAGTTGTAAGGATGCTTTGAGATACCCTTTGTCTCCGATGATGGTACTTTGTTGATACTCATATTTGAGATCTTGCAACCAGTTTCTGTCATCCACGGACGCTTTGGACAGGTCATAAGAGTGTATAACACCCTTTAATCCGCAGAGCGCGTGCAGTTTATAGCCGTAATAATACGTGTTTTGAGCGGCACAAAATCCGTAATTCGGAGCAGTCTCAAAATCGTTCTTGCCCAATCTGCAACGCTTTGCACGAGCGAAACGACACACCGGTATCGGCTTTGAATCAATACAAAAATAATCTTCGTCTCCATCAATCGCTTGAGCAATGAGTTTTCGTATTTGTTCGCATAAGTTGGCGGTGAACTTGCGACGGTCATTGTATTGGCGACGAGAAATGAGGTTCGGGAAGTCTGTCTTGTAGTATTCCTCTAATAAGGAAAATAATTGAGACTCACTATCGATACTGTATTTCTCTGCTGTGAGACTAAGTGCGATAACTTCTATGTCTGAGAAACGGGGAACGACACCTCTGCGAGGTAAATTTCCACGTTCATTGACAAGATTTTTTGAAAATTTCTTGCATATGTCAAGAATTTTTCCGAAATTTGCAGTCAAGTTGCGCATGACGAAGATTTTTTAGTTGTTTAACTTTGTTTGGTTTGATGTTACAAAGTTACTAAAAATCAACGAATTGTGCAACTTTTTTGCAATTATTTTAAGTCAAAGAACACTTTTTTTAATTCCGCCAACAGGTGAAACCTTGATAAATAAGTATGCAGATAGTGCTCCACGCTGGTACGCGGAAACTATTTGCAATCGTCTCATTTATCTGTTTTGAAAAGTTCCTAAGTTTTCTAACTTCAAGAGCGAAAGCAAACGCTTCTTTTACTCAATATGTTATCGCGCGTCGCTACGCGTTTTCTCCGGTTTAACGTTTCAGAGGGGACGGGAGGTTATTGATTATCAATAATGTTACCTTCCGTTGCTTGGTCTAAGAAACGGCAGTAGTCGTGTAGTGATTTAACAAGTATATCACGAGGAATCAATTTGCGTTGGTACTCAGACACCATCGTCGGACTAAGCGAACGACTCAAAGTGTATTCCGCCATCGTCTTGTCTATGGATGGGCAAAGAATGATACCAATACTCGGGTTTTCATCCGCTTTTTTCACGTCGCGGTCAAGAGCTTCCAGATACATGTCCATCTTGCTGACAAACTCCGCTTGGAAATCAACAGCCTTCAACTCTACGGCGGTTAAACAATGCAAAGCGCGATTATAGAACAATAGGTCAATGCGCTTAGTACTGCCGCCTACTTTCACCGGATATTCGCTTCCAATAAACACGTAATCCTTGCCTAACTCCAATATAAAATCCTTCATGTTTTCGAGGATGCCTCCGTGCAATTGGGGTTCAATGAAGTCAGAAGGTAAATTGAGGAAATCAAGAATTAGTCTGTCCTTAAACAAGAAAGACGCGCCCGGATATTGAGACAGCATCGCAGGTGTAAACTGCTTCTCCTTGCTCATAATACTACCGTACGTTTGTGTGACGATAGATCGACGTAGTTCTTTGGTCGTCAGTTGTTGCTGGGCGGCATAAAGCATGTAGAAGATCGCCTCCTGATAACTATGTGTGCGGTTGAGAATCTCCAAGTGGTTAGAGAAAGTTGTCAGGGTTAGAATCGTAGGTAGCGCGGTAAAAGACAATTTGTGCAGACGGCATCTGCACAATTTCCGGCCTTTCAATTTGTGCAGACGGCATCTGCACAAATTCGGACTGCGTCTTTTGCTGAATGAAAATGCTGTTGCTCAGCGATTGAATGATTTCCTGGAACTCAGGCGTGCTGTATTTGTCATAGAACTCAACCATGTTATAGAGATTGCGTCTACCAAATCCGCGGGAATCGGGTTCCTGCAGTTGCAGATATTCCGAGAGTTCGTCCACCACTCTGGCACCCCAACCGGCAGATTTGATACGAGCAGAGATATATTGCCCGATTTCCCATGCCATTTGCAGCATTTCGGCATTCACCTTTCGGGCTGCTTCTGCACGATGGAAAACAACAATATCATGCACCTGCTGAAAATCATGCTCCATTTCAGCAGGTGTAGATGCTTGTATATTTGCCGGTTCGTTTGTCATATTCGTTCGTCTTTGCAACTTTCGGCTGCAAAGTTACTGCTTTTTTTCTATATATGCAAATTTATTTTGCTTTTGAGACCGATTTGGAGATTATTGCTGCATTCTCTGTCTTACTGCCTCATAGATAAACACGCCCGCAGCTACGCTGACGTTGAGCGACTCAATGACTCCGGTCATAGGCAGACGCACTTGGTCGGTGCAGAGTTTAAGATTCTCCTCGTAGATACCCTTCTCCTCCGAACCCATGACGATACAGGTCGGCACGGTCATGTCCACGTCGGTGTAGTTACGCTCCGTATGTTCAGTGGCTGCCACCAGACGCAGACCGCTGTCGCGGAGATATTGCAAGGCATTCTGCAGGTTCTCTTCCTTGCAAATCGGCAGTTTATGCAGCGCGCCGGCGGAGGCTTTGACGGCATCGCCGTTGATGGCAGCACTGCCGCGTGCACCTATTATCAGCGCGTGAACGCCCGCGCACACACAGGTGCGAGCGATGGCACCGAAGTTACGCACATCAGTCACGCCATCGAGGAGCACTAACAGCGGTGTTTGGCCTTCGTCGAAGAGTGTCTGAACGATGTTCTCCACCGGTGTGAACTCAATAGGCGACAGAAAAGCGATGACGCCCTGATGGTTCTTATCGGTGAATTGGTTGAGTTTCTCGATGGGCACTTTTTGTACGGGTGTGCCGGTGCCTTCAAGGCGAAGAAGTAACTCGCGTCCGATGGCGGAAGACATATCGCGACGAATGAGCACTTTGTCCAAGGCTTTGCCGGCGTCGATGGCTTCTATCACTGCCCGAATACCGAAGATCATCTCTTTCTCTTTCGGTCGGCGGGTGTCATATTTAGGTTTTCTTTCCATAACTCTAAACTTTAAACTCTAAACTAATAAAGCAGCCAGTTGATAAACTCTTGCGGGTCGGTCGTGAAAGCCATCGGTTCGGCTATCTGGTGGCCGTGCGCATCCAGTTGCACATAGAGCGGCTGTGCGTTGGAACCAAAGCGTTCGCGTTGAAGGCGGGAGTTGGTTTCGCCGATGCCGTCGCGCCTGTCGTCCACATAGAGTTCGATGAAGACATAGTTCTCAAGACGCACTTTCACACTATCGTCTGCCAACACAAACGCTTCCATCTTACGGCAATTCACGCAGCCATAACCGGTGAAGTCGATGATGACGGGTTTGTTCTCTTGCCGCGCGTACGCCATGCCTTCCTCAAAATCGTAGAACACTTCGCGTCCCTCGATCTCCATCGGTGGCGCAAATGCGGACACGGCTTTGACGGGTGCACCCCATAAGCCGGGCACTAAGTACGCTGCGAAAGCGAAGGAAGGGATGATGACGAGTGCGCGGATGATCTGACGGGTGGTGCTAACCGAGCGGATGTGCCATAACAGGTAAATACCGATACCGGCAAAGCAAGCAATCCAGATGAGCAGAAAGAGCCAGCGCGGCAGTATACCCCAGCCGTAAGCAAGATCAGCCACGGAGAGGAACTTGAGCGATAGCGCCAGTTCGAGGAAGGCTAACACCACCTTAAAGGACGTCATCCAGTCACCGGATTTGGGTGCTGACTTGAGCCATTGAGGGAACATAGCAAAGAGCGAGAAGGGCAGGGCGAGTGCGATGGCAAAACCTAACATGCCGATGGCCGGTGCTAAGAGCGAATGACCTGCCGCTTCAACGAGGAGCGTACCGATGATAGGACCCGTGCACGAGAAAGAGACGATGACCAGCGTGAAGGCCATCAACAAGATACTAAGGAACCCACCGGTACTCCGCGCTTTGCTGTCGAGCGCCGTGGACCACGAGTCGGGGAGGGTAATCTCAAAGAGCCCGAAGAACGACAGCGCAAACACCACCAGTAAGGCAAAGAAAAAGAGGTTGACGATGGCGTTGGTACTCAGTTCATTGAGCGCTGAAGCACCGAAGAGGACGGTAATGAGCAGACCTAAGCCTACATAGAGGATGATGATGCTCAGACCGTAGAGAATGGCGTTGCGCGCACCCTTATCCGTGCGTTTTAAGAAGAACGACACCGTCATAGGAATAATCGGCCATACGCAAGGGGTGAAGATGGCAAGGAGACCTCCTAACAGGCCCCAAAGGAATATCATGAGTAAGCCTACCCCTGTCCCCTCCCTAAAAGGAGGGGTATTCTGCAAGTCCTTCCCCTCAGGGGAGGATTTAGGTGAGGCTTCCCATTCCCACACTTCCGGCGCCGTGCACATCTTATCGTTGCAGGCGTTGAAACGGATGGGTGTGAGGTCAGATTTGGCGATGGTGATGGCAAAGGAGTCTTTGAACTCTTGGGTAAACACATAATCGCCCATCTCAATGATGGTCATGTGCCAACCGGGTTGTACGGTGGCGTGGAGTCGTACGCTGTCGCCTCTCTCTTCGCCTGACCAAGTAACGGGTTGGACCATTTGGGCGAATATAGGAGTGCAGAGTACAGCATACAGAGTACAGACTAATATGGTGATAAATCGTTTCATGTAATGTTTGCTAATCTTCTCGTTTGATATGTGCGCCGATGGCGTTGAGGCGGTGCTCGATGTCTTCGTAGCCGCGGTCGATCTGGTCGATGTGGTCGATGCGGCTGGTGCCTTCGGCACTCATGGCGGCGATGAGCATGGCGATACCTGCGCGGATGTCGGGGCTGGTCATGTTATTATGCTTGAGTTGGCGCGTGTGGTCATGACCGATGACGACTGCTCTGTGCGGGTCACAAAGGATGATCTGTGCGCCCATGTCTATCAGTTTGTCCACAAAGAAGAGGCGGCTTTCGAACATCTTCTGATGAATGAGCACCGAGCCACGTGCTTGGGTCGCTACAACGAGGATGACGGAGAGCAAGTCCGGTGTCAGACCCGGCCATGGTGCGTCGGCCACGGTGAGGATGGAGCCATCGAGGAAAGACTCTATCTGGTAATGGTCTTGGGCAGGAACGATGATGTCATCGCCGTCGATGTCGATGCGTATTCCGAGGCGACGGAAAGCGTCAGGGATGATGCCGAGGTCTTTGTAACCCACTTTGCATATACGCAACTCCGAACCGGTGATGGCGGCCATGCCTATGAACGAACCCACTTCAATCATATCCGGCAGGAGTGTGTGCTGTGCGCCGTGCAGTGCGCGAACGCCTTCGATGGTGAGCAGGTTAGAACCCACACCACTGATGCGTGCACCCATATGATTGAGAAGTTTGCATAACTGCTGCAGGTAGGGTTCGCAGGCGGCGTTGTAGATGGTGGTCGTACCTTCGGCCAGCACGGACGCCATGATAATATTGGCCGTTCCGGTAACGGACGCTTCGTCGAGGAGCATGTAGGTGCCCTTTAGCTGTCTGCCGTCAAAGCGGTAGGCGAGGAGGTCTTGATCGTAGGTGAAAGTAGCGCCAAGGTTGACCATACCCTGAAAATGCGTGTCCAGACGTCGGCGACCGATTTTATCTCCGCCTGGCTTGGCGTAGGTCACTTCGCCTAAGCGCGCGAGTAGCGGACCAATGAGCATGACTGAACCGCGCAGTTTATTACATTTCTTAAGGAAATCGCGGCTGCGCAGGTACTCCGTATCGAGCTGGTCGGCGCAGAAAGCGTAGGTGCCTTTCGCGCGTTGCTCTACACGAACGCCCATGGAGGCTAACAGGTCGATGAGGTTATTGACATCGAGGATGTTCGGCAGGTTGGAGATGACCACTTCTTCACGCGTCAACAACACTGCGCATAGTACTTGCAGCGCTTCGTTCTTAGCGCCCTGCGGGGTGATCGAACCGTGGAGCTTATGTCCGCCTTCTACGATAAAACTTGCCATGTATTCAATGAATAATGATTAATGAATAATGAATATTTTTTCTTCTTTAGATATAGTTCACCTCCGGGTGGATGTCGATGCCGAAGCGTTCGAGGACGCTCTGACGAATGGCTTCCGCAAGCTCGATGATGTCTTGTGCCGAAGCGTTATGGGCATTCACAAGCACGAGGGGTTGCTTGGACCACACCTGTGCACCGCCGTGTGTCTTACCTTTCCATCCGCACTGGTCAATGAGCCAAGCGGCAGGGATCTTGACGCGTTCGGCAACGAGATTGTGATGTTGATACCGCTCCGCTATATCAACGGGACAACTCGTGCCTCCGCTTTCCCCATCGCAAACGCTTCGCTGGTTTACGCTGGGGGCCCCAACGGGGTAATGCGGCATGTCGGGGTATTGCTTTAATAATTCGGCGGCTTTCTCTTCGCTCACAAAGGGGTTCATGAAGAACGAGCCTGCCGAACCCACTTCACCTACTTTGGGTAACTTGGCGTTACGGGTGTCGATAATCTCTTGGCGCGTTTGGGTGGCATCGCCTTTGGTCACATGGTAAACAACCGATGTGACGATATAACGGCCTTTGAGTTCGTGCTTGAAAGCGCTGTCGCGATAACTGAACCGGCACTCTTCGTTGGTAAAGACGCGTTCTTCGAGTGTCTCTACATCGAGGGTCTTGACGGAGAGTATCACATCTTTCGCTTCCACGCCGTAGGCACCGACGTTCTGCACCGCAGAGGCACCCACTTCGCCCGGAATAAGGCTTAGTTTCTCCATGCCGCAGTAACCCATATCGGTCAGTTGAGCGATGAGGTCGTCGAGTCGAAGGCCACTCTGCGCTTCCACCGTCTCATCGTCAAGGAAACGCGCTTTCGCCATGCCTGAATGGAGGATGACACCGTCAAAATCGCCTGTGAAGAGGAGGTTCGAGCCTTGCCCTATGTGCAAGATCTTCTCCCCGCGAAAACGCGTGAGTAACTCTTTCAGTTCCTCCACACTGCTATACTCAGCGAACACCTTCGCCTTCGCTGGGAGACCGAAGGTGTTATAAGGAAGAAGCGAACTGTTTTCTTTTATCGTCATGACGTTATTACGTAATTACGTTAGTACGAACCCTTTAGATGCACGATGCATCGCTTGGCATTCTCCAGTCACCCCTTGGCGAGAGGGAAACGGGCACTACTTTGACGCCGTCGGGCATGCAGGAACGCTTGAACTGCTGGTTGCAGAAACGGCGCATGAACGTGTTCAGCCATTTATCGATGGTGGCTTCGTCGTACGATTCTTCGAAGGCTTGGGCGGCCATGTATTTGATTTTCTCGCGGGTGAAACCAAAGCGCAGGAAATAATATAAGAAGAAATCATGCAGTTCGTACGGTCCCACTTGGTCTTCGGTCTTCTGGGCTATCTGTCCCTGCGTGTCGGTAGGCAGCAATTCGGGCGAAACGGGTGTCTCGGCTACATCGAGTAACACGCGTCGCAACTCATCGCTGTAGAGGTTCTCTGCCATGTACTTGACCATATAGCGCACGAGGGTCTTGGGGATACCGGCATTGACGCCGTACATAGACATATGGTCGCC
>JAFSWF010000023.1 GCA_017444615.1 Paludibacteraceae bacterium
GCGGTACCTACCACCGCTAAAATCGGTATAAGTAAGTTCGCGGCGGAAGAGTGAGAGATAAAGTTGGATAGTAACCATCCTAACAGACCGGAAATAACCAACACGGCAATAACTGACCAATTTCCGAATGGGATAGATTCCACCAGGGCAGCTGCCAGACCTGTCTTGTTGAGGGCCGTTCCGATAGCAAAACCACCGGCTACCATCCAGAGTACATGCCAGTCGATCTTCGCGAAGTCATCGCGTTTGAAGATACCGAGTAAAGCAAAGACGCCAAACGGAATGAGGGCTACGACATTCGAGTTGAGGTGAGTGAGTTCACCGGTCATCCAGAGGAGGATCGTTGCGATGAAAGTCACGGTTACAACCCAGAACTCCCAACCGATCTGATGGTGTTCGTCCGGCTCGATGACGATCTTCACATCCTTTGCCTTGAACGGGAAAAGGAACATCAGCAGCCACCAAGCGAAAAGGATCATAATGATCACCACCGGCACCATACGGATCATCCATGCGCCGAAGCCGACATTGATATCCATAGCGTCTAACTGACCGATTGCGATAGCGTTCGGAGGCGTACCAATAGGCGTACCCAGACCACCGATATTGGCTGCGATAGGAATCGACATCGCGAGGCTCACACGACCACCGCCATCAGCAGGCAGCGTACGAAGTACCGGCGCCAGGAAAGCGAGCATCATGGCTGCCGTAGCGGTATTACTCATGAACATAGACATGACGCTGATAAGGGTGAGGAAACCCAGCAATACCCATTTGGGGTTCGTGCCGAAGGGCTTGAGCATCACACGCGCCAAGACGATATCCAGACCGACCTTACTGGCCGCAATAGCCAGGACGAAACCGCCCAAGAACAGCATAATAATAGGATCGGCAAAGGACGCCATCAGTTCGCGGAAGTTAACCAACGAACCCATATCGGGATTAGTCAGACCCTTGTTCGAAACCGCCAATAACAGAAAAACGATCGTGGTTACAGAAGTAGCCCAAGCCGGGATGATCTCAAACGTCCACATCAGGGCTGCGTACGCAAAAATAGCGATGGTACGTTGTTGAACTACCGTCAAACCCTCGATACCAAACGCACTACTCGGTAAGAACCACAAAAGGCACACAACCAAGAAGGTCAGCGGTGCCAACACATGCATTTTTACGTTAAACTTATTCATATTTCTTTCAACTTTTATGCTTCTTTTACCAAGATCCACTCTCCATTCTCAATCTTGTATTCATTCGGATTGGCCAGATGATGAATACGACGCTCATAGCGCTCGCCACCGTTATAAGCGGTAGTTACAAAGGCGTGAATGATCTCCAGCGCTTTGTCCGGCGCTACATAGCCTGCCGGCAGGCAAAGTACGTTCGCGTTAAAGAAGCGACGTGCATTCTCCGCCATGCGTGGTTCCCAACAAATAGTTGCGCGTACATGCGGATGGGTGTTGGCAGCCATACTCATACCGTTGCCCGTGAAACAGAAGCCGATACCTAAATCACATTTGCCTTTCTCCACGGCGGTAGCCATCGGGTGTGCAAAATCCGGAAAGTCACAGTTCTCCATCGAGTGACAACCGAAATCTACCACCTTCGCGCCTTCACGCTCCAGAAAGAGTTGAATCATGGCTTTCAGGCCAAAACCAGCGTGGTCACTTGCCAACGCTATGGTAAGTTCATTTAATGGTTTCATAGATTATTTGTTATTTAATTATTGACCTATTTTATGTTCGCAAACCGTTCAAAACGGCTTTTTCCTTTAAAACGGCTGCAAAAGTACTGCTTTTTTTTTAGATATGCAAATTTTTTTTTGTATATATGCTTTTTTTTTCGTAACTTTGCACCCGATTTTGCAATGGAGCCTATTTGTGCCATATCAACTGCGTACGGAACGGGCGGAATAGCCGTCATTCGTGTTTCCGGAGAAGGGAGCCTGTCTATCGTGGATAAGCTCTTTGTCGGACGTAGTCCGTTGGGCGAAACGCCGGCTAATAGCGTGCGTTATGGACAGATCGTGCGTGACGGAGAGGTTCTCGATGATGTGCTATGTTCTGTTTTTCGTGCGCCGCACTCGTTCACGGGCGAAGAGACGGTGGAGATAGCCTGTCACGGTAGCCTCTATATCCAGCAGACCTTGTTGCAATGGTTGATCGACGCGGGTTGTAGGGCGGCTGAACCCGGAGAGTTTACGAGACGCGCTTTTTTAAACGGCAAGATGGACTTGACACAGGCGGAGGCTGTAGCCGATCTGATCGCCGCGCAGAGTAAGGCGGAGAAAGACCTGGCACTCAGCCAATTACGTGGTTCGGTATCGAATGAGTTGGGAGTCTTACGCGAACGATTGTTGCATTTTACCTCGTTGATTGAACTGGAACTGGACTTTGCGGACCATGAGGAATTA
>JAFSWF010000024.1 GCA_017444615.1 Paludibacteraceae bacterium
AGCTGCCGATGCTACTTATACAGCAACGTACGAGGCAAAAGATAAATCCGAAGGCATTGAAGACATCCATATCGATGCATCGGACGCTCTGCGTAAGATCATGATTGACAATGTCATCTATATCCTCCGCGGAGACAAGATTTACACGATTACAGGACAAGAGGTCAAATAACTTTTGTACCACATCATCTTCCAAGCGCGACATTCAACCGAGTGTCGCGCTTTTCTTTGTCCTTGTGCATCTAAATCCAATTTAGACACCTATTCGGACACCATCATTCACACATTCACTGATTCACACAAATGTGGCGTGTGCAGAAATAAACGCCAATGCAACGCCAATGGGAACGACAATAAATCAACGCAACACCCACCGCAGGCAACAAAAGAAAGCCAAAGGATTCAAAGCATTAAAGAAATCGAAAGAAACGATAAAACGATATAAATCATTCAAATCAATTAACACTTAAATCATGGCAACAAAATTGAATTTACAGGCGGATTTTGCTCCCGGAGCGTCCTCCCGACAAACGGGAGGAGCGGCCTCCGCCTAGAAGGGCCAATCTCATTGCCGATTTGAAAGGTGCGGACTTTAACAATTTGTCCGTATGGCGCACGCTGTAAGCCTTTTCACCGCGTCCAGCCTTTCTACCGCCGCGAGGACACTCAAGACTCCTGAAGACCACCGTAACTCCGCTTAAAAAAATTAAATGGCTCTGAATAATGCGGTGTTCGGTCTCCCTCACGAACTCTTGTTTATTGGGGTTCTTCCTATAATAAGGAGTTCGTATATACTCACGATCTATATTGAGGCTTGTATAAATTTTCTCTAATGACTTGTATCTTTTTGTGGATTTTTTTATACAAGCTTGTATAATTTTTACTTAGTCCCTTTCACTTGTACCCCAACGCCCTACTACGCCACATGGGTAGGGTCCCATGTAAACAACCATTCACACGTAGCGTAGCATCCCTACTAATATACAAATAGCTGTTTACGCGCGTCCCCGTCGCGCATACTTCGCCTATATCAAACGATTTTTGGCTTTTAGTGGGTACATTTCGGCGTGCCGAAACGTGATTTTTTTCTCCAACCGACGCTTTCCTACGCTCAATAAACGGCACAAAACCAAACGCACCCCACGCGCAAACTAACAACAACGCACTAACCGGCAACAAAACACAACGCACACAACTCCGGCACATCAAAAGGTGCGAATAAAAGAAATGGGTGCCGCGAACGACACCCAGGTGATGAATTCTATATTTTTGGAAGAACCCCTTATTATTTATCTGTAATCGTCTCTACGAGCCTAAAAATGAGTTTCAGAGCCCTTTTGGAAATCGGTCATAGCCCTATACCCGGTCTATGGGCTTGTTTATGCTGCCTTACGGCATTTAGGCGCGGAGACGGTGGTCTTCAGGCCCTTGAGGTCCTCGCGGCGGTAGAAAGGCTGGACGCTGAAGCCTTCCGGCGTGCGCCATACGAGCTTCTTGTCAAAGTCCGCACCTTTCAAATCGGCAATGATCTTGTCCTTCCAAACTTGCTTTGAGATGGGAGGGAAGTCAGCCAAGAGATTGAGTTTTTCTTCCATAGATTAAAAATTATGTTAGTTGTTAATTGTTGGCTTTTTCTTAGGAGGATGTACCGTGATGATACCGTGTATTGTCTAGGATTCTCTCGGTATGCTTTCGTGATTGCCTCGTGTTAGATTCGTACTATGTTTATAGTAAATTCATAGAATATTCATAGAATCCTCATAAAACCTTGCAAAGTTACTGCTTTTTTGCGGAATATGCAAATTTTTTTGCATTTTTTATCAAAAAAAGTGCGTTTTGGGTGCATTGGGAGCGATTTTTGTATTGTTGAGTACATAAAAAGAGCATCTCGGAGGACGAGACGCTCTTTTTGAAGGCGTTTTATTGGCCCGAATGAGCCGAAACGGCATTTTAGGAGTTCACATAGGCGCGAGCCTGTGCATCCTGGTAGTACTTTTGGTTAACGAAGACATCTTCCTTGTACGGGTTGATGTGACGGGTCTTAGCCTGGTACATGATATAACCGAAGGCGATGATGTTGGTGATGAGCGCGAGTGCGCTGATGAAGAGCATCATGTTCGGGTTAGCCGGTACGATAGACGGATCAACAGTGGTACCAACAGTTGCCGCTTCTTCGCCTGCTGCTACGTAGAGGGCCTTGATAGTCTCAACGCCATTCTCGCCGTAGAGAGTCGGCAGAACAGCCCAGTTGTATTTCTGGAAGCCATCCTTGAAGGTCTCTTGGAAGAGCGGGAATACTTGCGCGAACATGCACCAGATAGCCAGCGTGTTAGCACGGTTTTGGATCCAACCACCCTTGTTCCAGCAGAGGGCTGCGATGGTCGGAGCAACGAGCAGAGCTACACCGCAATACCAGCTGTGCGTCGGCAGACAGTTGTAGGTGTACGCGAAGTTCCAGATGTCATACACGAGGATGAAGACCCAAGTCATGTCGGCCCAGATCATATCCTTGCGGTCTTTGGAAGGATAAACATTCCACCAAGCGGTCATACAGAAGATGTTGAACAGACCTGCTACACCGTTCATCACGTTGTGCCAGCCACCGTACTGCCAAACACCTTCAGAGGTGAGCCACCATTTGTTCCAACCCATAATTGCGGACTCGAAATCCGAGCAAACGGCAATAAGGATGTTGATAGCAACGATGATGAACGGGAAGGGTTTGAACCAGCGTTGTTTACCGATACCCCACTCGTACTTAATCATCATGAAACCGATACAGCCGGTGAGGGCAGCATAGAGTTTCGCATAGTGGAACCAACCCTGCATGTAGAGATGCGTTTGGTTGTTCAGTGCCCAGTCTGCACCGGCGCGAACGCCCAGCGCGATGGCAACAAAATAGATGGTCAGTGCCAACGGCACAGCAAAGAATGTGATGGCTCCGCCCCATTTGGTGCGACGAGCAAACTCATTCCAAAGAATCAGTCCTGCGAGGACTGCAAAGAGCATCACCCATTGAATCAAAGCGTGCTCTCCATAGACTTCAAAAAACATAATGTTAATGAATAATTAATAGTTAATAATGAATATTTAAGCTTTGATAGCTTTTCGTTCCTTGAGGAGACAACCGATGGCCCAGACGGCAGTTACAACGACGGACATCGGCACACCGATGGTTAGCAATTCGCGGAGGTTCCATGCGAAGAGTTCGCCGTTTACCAAATGGTCGATGAGCAGCATAATACTTCCGCCCCAGAGCATCAGTTCCAGAGTCTTTAAATTACGTCCGACAAAGGTGTCGGTTTGTTTGGTGCAAACGCGATAAACGGTCGTTGCTATCGCTTGCGTTAAAGGTACAAAAAAACACATAAAGATATTTACAATTTAAACATTTACCATTTTTTCATTTATTAATCATTGAGCCATTATTTCTTTTATCTCCACTTCTCGGCCTTGTGCGAGCCAGGTAGAGGAAGAACCGCAATGCGGGCAGGTCTTGCCGTGCGCGACGGTGGGATAGTCTTTTCCGCAGCCATCGCAATGTGTGATGGCGGGGATGGGTTCTATCTTGAGTTCACAGCCCTTGAGGAGTTCTTCCTTATCGGCAGCCCAACGCCAGCAATCGAGCAGGTATTCGGGTACGATGGTCGATACCTCGCCGATGTTCATTACGACGGTGGAGACGTGGTTAACCCCATTCTCCTCCGCCGCTTTCTTGACATCACGGATGATATAGAAGACGATACCGAGTTCGTGCACTTAATTAATGAATAATGATTAATGAATAATTAATATTTTCATTTCTTTGCCACAAGGGCACGATTACTTCTTACTGAAGATTATCTTTCCTGTGCGTTTGAGCATGTAGGGTAAAATGCCATCGAACTTGTTCTCCGAAGTGCGCATGATAGAGGCCTCCGGGTGTTCGCGATGGAGATGGATGGCGTCGAAGGCACACTTAGTGGTACAAACACCACAACCTATACAACGATTCTCATCCACTACCGACGCACCGCAACTGAGGCAACGTGCGGTCTCGCGACGCACCTGCTCTTCGGTGAGCGTACCATGATACTCTGCGAATTTGCTCTTCTGCGCAACGTCCACTGCCTCTTGGCGGCTGGAGTTATCGTAGGACTCAACGAGTATCTCGCTCTTATTGAGTTCGATAAAGTCGCGACGGTTACGACCGATGGTCATGTGTCCGTGTTGCACGAAGCGATGGAGCGACTCGGCGGCTTCCTTACCTGCTGCAATCGCATCGATAGCGAACTTAGGACCGGTGAAGACATCACCACCGACGAAGATATCGGGTTCGGCGGTCTGGTAGGTTAACTTGTCTGCGATGGGATATACACCGCGGAAGAACTCCACTTTGGTATCTTTAAGCAGGTCTTTGAGTACGACGGTCTGACCGATAGCGAAGATGACCAAGTCTGCATCAAGTGTCAAGAGTTCGTTCTCGTCAAACTTCGGTGCAAAACGATGTTGGTCGTCGAAGACAGAAACGCATTTCTTGAAGACGATTCCTGTAACCTTTTTTCCGTCACCGGTAACCTCTTTTGGTCCATAACCCGGGTGGAGTACCACACCATCTTCGCGTGCCTCGTGGCGTTCTTGTTTCGAAGCAGGCATGATATCTTCGGTCTCGAGGGAAAGCATATGTACGCTCTCTGCGCCGCTTCGCAACGCTACACGTGCTGCGTCGATAGCTACGTTGCCGCCACCGACGACGACTACTTTGGCCTTGGCGATGGCCTTGGCTTTGGCTTTTTGGCCGCAGTTAGCGTCATGGAGGAAGTCGATAGCAGTAGTTGTGCCTTTGAGGTTCTCACCTTCGATACCGGGCAGACGACCTCCTTGGCAACCGATGGCCACATAGAAACCTTTGTATCCTTGTTCGCGGAGCTGCGCGATAGTGATATCTTTTCCGACCTCTACACCGCATTGAATATCCACGCCTATCTCGCGCATGATATCGATTTCCGCATCGATGACGTCTTTCTCAAGTTTGTAAGAAGGAATACCGTAACGGAGCATACCTCCGGGTTTCTCATTGCGTTCGAAGACGGTGGGTTTGTAGCCCATTGTAGCGAGGTAATAGGCGCAACTGAGACCTGCAGGTCCACCACCGATGATGGCAATCTTTTCCGGCCACTCTTTGAGGACATTGGAGCAAATGTTCACTTCGGGGATGAAGCGTGTCTCTGCGTGCAGGTCTTGCTCGGCGATGAATTTCTTGACGGCATCAATGGCAATGGGTTGGTCGATGGTGCCACGTGTACAAGCATCTTCGCAACGACGGTTACAGATGCGTCCACAGACAGCAGGGAAGGGGTTCTCCCGTTTGATGAGTTCGAGTGCCTCGCGGTATTTGCCTTCGGCGGCTTTTTTGAGATAACCTTGTACGGCAATGTGTGCCGGACAAGCGGTCTTACACGGAGCTGTGCCGGTTGAGTAGCAATTGATACGATTGCGATCACGGTAGTCTTCGTTCCACTTATGCGGTCCCCATTTGGAGGCATCGGGCAGTTCTTGCTTTGGATACTCAATGGGTCCGTGTGAGGTGCATAGTTTCTGACCGAGTTTAACGGCGCCGGCAGGGCAGTATTCGACGCAACGTCCACACGCCACGCATTTGTCTTTCTCTACGCGCGCCACGTACGCGCTACGCGACATATTAGGAGTATTAAAGAGCTGCGAGGTACGCAGGGCATTACAGATCTTGACGTTACAGTTGCAGATAGCGAAGATCTTGCCCTCTCCGTCGATATTGGTGATTTGGTGCACAAAGCCATGGTCTTCGGCCTTCTTGAGAATAGCCATACACTCATCGTATGTGATGTAGTGTCCACGGTTGGTTTCTACCAAGTATTCTGCCATATCGCCTATGCCGATACACCAGTCGAGGTAGTCGTCTGCACAGCCTTCGTCCAACCCTTTGCGACCAATTCGGCATGAGCAGATACCTACAGCGAGGTGTCCTTCGTAGCGTTTGAGCCAATAGGAGATATGCTCAATATCCGCCGTCTCGTTTTCCATGGAAATGGCTTTTTCTACGGGTATGACGTGCATGCCGATACCACTACCGCCCATGGGCACCATTGGCGTGATTTTCTCCAACGGGAGGAAGGTCATTCGCTCGAAGAACATACCCAATTCGGGGTGTTTGCGCATCAGTTCTTCGTTCATGTTCGTGTATTCGGCGGATCCGGGGACGAACATCGGCACCCAGTAGATGCGGTCATGCCGCTCGTATGTAGTTCCGGGGATGGGACCATCGTCGGTGTATTTGTCGCCGTAGTCGTACTCCAACATTCCGAAGCGCGCTAATAGATCCAGCAACTCGTCGAAGGACGCGTCGTCCGGCGTATAGTGCTTCTTGGCGTTCCACTCATGCAGTTCTGCGTAGGTATGATGCTCACGCACTTTGAAGAAATTGCTTGGGAGCATGTCGAGCAGCAGGTCGAGCGATGCTTCACGCGTCACGGCATCCATCTCATCCTCGAAGATACAAGCGAGTCCCCAGTACTCGGGGGCATCGGTGGTCATCTTAATCTTACCTGGGATGCGGTCTGTGACGTGACGGACGAACTTCAACAATTTCGGATTAGGGTTTTTGTCTCCCTTGTGCTTGGGGACAAATTTGGTTGACATTTCTGGCATAATACTATTTACGATTTAATCATTTACCATTTTTTTTCGGTATTCCGGTATAACGGTATTCCGGTATCCCGTTATTTTTTCCACGCTTTCACTTCTCTCAAGATCCACTCTGCAAAAGCATCCACTCCTTCGCCGGTTTTGGCACAAATGGGAATTACGGTAGCTTTGGGGTTGCGCAGGTGGATATATTGTTCGCATTTCTCGAGGTCAAAGTCGAAATACGGCAGGACGTCCATTTTATTGATGACGACGACGTCGCAGATGGAGAACATGAGGGGATATTTGAGGGGCTTGTCGTGTCCTTCGGGCACCGATAGAATCATAGCGTTCTTGACCGAACCGGTGTCAAACTCTGCGGGGCACACGAGGTTGCCGACGTTTTCCAAAATCACCAGATCCAACACCTCACCCCAACCCTCTCCTAAGGAGAGGGAGCTTCTCCCTTTCGGGGAGACGGGAGAGAGGTGTTCCAGCCCTTGCCTTGTCATTTCTGCGTCAAGGTGGCACATGCCTCCGGTGTGGAGCTGGATAGACTCAACGCCGGTGGCTTCCTTGATCTTGATAGCATCGACGTCGCTATCGATATCGGCCTCCATGACCGCTATCTTGAGCTTGTCCTTAAGACGATTGATGGTTTGAATGAGAGTGGTCGTTTTACCGCTTCCGGGCGAAGACATGAGGTTGAGCAGAAATACGCCTTTGGCTTTCAATTGTTCGCGCAACTCATCCGCATCGCGGTCGTTGGATTCGAAAATACTTTTCTTAAGTTCGATGACTTTAACTTCGTCCATGAAAATGTTGTGTTTTTCTCTATTAGAGGTTTTCGGCACAAAGGTACAACTTTTTTTTTAATTGTGCAAATTTATTTGCATTTTTTTTGCCCGAAAGGCCATTAAGGTGTTTGTTTTATCCAAATGACGGCGTCGGATTCGATGGTCCATCCGGTCAGTGGAGAGGAGGGTGTGTAGCCTGCTTTTCGGAAGAGATTGGAGCAAGAAATGTTGGAAATGGCGATGACGGCGTATAGTAGGCGGAGGTGCAAAAAGCTGAAGGCGTATTGTTCTATTTGTCGGAGTGCCTCGGCTGCAAATCCTCTGTGTCGATGTTCCGGCGTAATGTACATGCCCAAAGCTGCTTTGCGGTTCCGTGGATCCAGATCGAAGAGGTCGATACAACCTAAGGTGGCTGTTGGCTCTTGGCTGTTGGCCGTTGGCTTTTTTTCGATGATGAGACGCAATTGACCATCGCGGAAGATATCGCCGGTGGTGGAGGCGATATAGTCCCGCAGGTCTTGTTGCGAAAGGGGGTTATGGGTGTCGCCTTCCGCCCATGAAGTGGCATCATTCTCCCATTGATAGAGAAAGGGCAGGTCGGAAGGTTCTATTTTGCGCAAGTTAATCATCCCATTCATCTTTTCTGTTAAAAAGTCGGGCAAAGAAGCCTTTTTTCTTATGGTGTAGATTGTCTATATTTCCTTGCGGAACGGGTTGATGCGGGTGTCCGGAATGAATCATGTTATAGATGACTCCCCAGTCAGGCAGTCCGCCGAGATTGCGGTCATCGATATAGACGTCGATGGACATTAGTTTGCGTGGCACTTCGCGGTCGTGCACTTCTTCGGGGAAGTTGGAATTGACTGCATAGAACTCCAGTCCTTTGGATTTGCAATAATCGATGGCTTCCTGGAGTAACGCTCCTTCGCGTACCGTCCAAAGAATGACACGATGATGGTCCTCTTCCTGCAGTTTTTTCAATGTTTGAATGGCAAACGGGATAGGTTTGCCGATTTTCGGATATTCGTGTGTAACGATTGTTCCGTCAAAATCACAAGCAATTATCATGTTGTTAGTCGTTAGTCGTTGGTCGTTAGTACTTTTCTTCGTTGGGGTCTTCGGGTTTCATTTCTTGCTCCATTTTGCCGAGCGTGGGTTTGGTAAAATACCATGCGATGGCAGCGATGGCCGCCAGCCATAACATCGGTCGGTGTGCGCCAAGGAGGTAGAAGAACGCGATGTTCATGGGCATCGTCAGTCCAACTATCAGGATCCGACCTGTAGCCACTTGTTCGTACTGCTCCAGTGTTTGAGGTTTGCGGAACTTGACGAGGTATAACCCGAACGGGATAGCCACCAAAGTCACGCCGATGGCGATATATTGCAGGGTCATTCCCACCGATTCCATGGGGTTGATGGGTTCAAAATCCTCTTGTGAGGCGAGGTAGTACATGACACTGAGAATGATGAGGGTGAATACCATCACTCCGTAGTAATACCAATTGAGTTTGCGATTGATTTTTTCTTCCATATTTTATTAGTTTTCAGCATTCAGCTATCAGTTTTTGAACTCTGTTCGGTTGACGATAGAGCGGCCAAGCGTGATCTCGTCGGTGTATTCGAGTTGGTTACCGACGGCTACTCCACGGGCAATTTGGGTTATCTTAAGGCCTTGGCTTTGGCCTTGGTTATTCTGTATTCTTCTATAAATATAGAAGTTAGTGGTGTCACCTTCCATGGTAGTAGGGAGGGCAAGGATGATCTCCTGCACTTCTCCGGTAGCCACTCTGGCGATGAGAGAATCTATTTCGAGGTCCTTGGGTCCGATACCTTCCATGGGCGAAATAACGCCTCCGAGCACATGGTACACGCCGTTGTATTGTCCGGTGTTCTCAATGGACATGACGTCTTGCACATTCTCCACCACGCAGATAGTAGAGTGGTCGCGGTGGGTGGAAGAACAAATAGGGCACACGGGTGTGTCGGATATGTTATGGCAGACGGAGCAATAAACGACTTCTTGTTTGAGTCGCAAGAACGCACCGGCAAAGGCTTCGACTTCCGCATCGGACTGGCGCAATAGATGAAGCACCAGACGTAAGGCGGTTCGCCTACCTACGCCCGGCAGCGAGGCCATTTGGTTCACCGCTTGCTCTAATACTATGGAGGGATATTCTGACATTAGTCGTTGGTCGTTAGTCGTTGGTCGTTGGTCGTTAGTCGTTGGTCGTTAGCCTTTCTTGGACCAGCGTGCGGGTAAGATACGATAGGCGTAACGCTCGCGGATGTTGGCGGCGTTGGGGCAGTCACAACGGTGAATACGGATTCCTTTGGTGACGGAGATGAAGGCGAAGATAGGGTCTCCGGGTTCAGGATTACAACACTTGGAGAGGTTGTAGTCCACGTTCTTGACGTTCATATCCACCTCAATGGCGAGTCCTTTGAGTTCGGATTTATCTACGTATTCCGTGTGTTCGCGCGGGGTGTTAGGCACCTCGTCGGGCGTTAGCATCACTTCGCGCAGGCGTGCGACATCTTCTTTGCCGGTGGCGATAGACTGGTACATATCCGACACCGCTTTGTAGCCCAGTTTGATGGCCCAACGGGTGATGTCGGCCTCGGTGTAGTCTATTTTCCAATTCTTGAACTTACGCTCGATAATCTCTTTTCCTTCCGCCGCCTGTTTGTATTCGACTTCTTTAAGGGCTTGCCTAATCTTACTCTTTGCGCGTGAGGATGCCACGAAATTAAGCCAGTCAGCGTTGGGTTTTTGGTTGGGCGATGTCTGCACAAACACCTGGTCACCGTTCGCCAGTTTTTGACGGATGGAGACATTCTGATTGCGGATGGTACCTCCTACGCAATGAGCACCGACTTCGCTATGAATCGAGTACGCAAAATCGAGTACAGTGGCGCCTTCGGGTAGTCGTTTGAGGTCACCGGTGGGGGTGAAGACGAACACATCTCCGCTTTTTTGCACGATAGAACCTTTGACCCCTTTGTACGACCAGTGTGCCGCAACGCCTTGTTCCGCCACCTCATCCATACGCTTGGTGCGGATCTGCACTTCCACCCAGCGTTTCTCCGGTCCGAGGACGGTTGTATGCAACGATTCGTAACCGTTCTCTTTGGGCACAGACAACCAGTCACGCAGACGCTTGGGGTTAGGCGGGAAGATGTCTGTGATAAGCGAATAGACTTGCCAGCAATCGGATTTTTCTTTCTCAGGCTCGGAGTCTAAGATGATACGAATGGCAAAGAGGTCATAGATCTTATCGACATCACAATGCTGTGCTTGCATCTTATGATAGATGGAGTGGATGGATTTGGGACGACCTTTGATGGTAAAGACGAACCCTTCCGCTTTGAGCTTTTGCTCCAGCGGTGCGATAAAAGAGGCGATATACGCTTCTCGTTCGGCCTTTTTGGCATTTAACGCGTGCGCGATATATTTATAGGTGTCGTAGTCCAGAAATTTGAGCGCGAGGTCTTCCATCTCCGTTTTGATCTGATAGAGACCCAAACGATGCGCCATCGGCGCGTGGAGGTTTTGCGTCTCCCGTGCTATATGCCGCCGCCTATCCGAATCGCCTTCTGCATCTAATTGGCGAAGAAGTTCCAGCCGCTCGTTTAGTATCGAAAAAAGGACTTTATTGCTGTCTTCCATTCTGTTCTGTTCTGAAATTTTGTGCAAAGGTACGATTTTTTTTGCATAAAAGCAAAATAAAAGTAAAATAATTTGCATAATTGGAAATTTTGTTGTAAATTTGCAGCGTATTTTTGCAAACTTGTAAAATTTATCTATATGAAAACAACACGAACCCTTGTAATTTGTCTGCTCGCAGTCGCAGCGTGCGTGATGGCGTATTTCTGCGTAATGAGCGTAGTTACCCCTATCCAATTTGAAGACACTCGTGCTCAGCGCGAGGTATCGGTGATTAAGAATCTGGTTGATCTGCGTACGGCAGAGGTTGAGTTCCATCACCAGAATGGTCGTTTCACCGCTAATCATGACTCCTTGCTGCTTTTCCTCAAGACCGCTCCGAAGAAAGAGTTGCTGAAGGAAGGTAGTTTGACCGACAAGCAATTAGAGGCAGGTTTGACCGAAACGAAGGCGGTTAAGATCTTGGATAATGCGAAGAAGAAAGCGCTGAAGAACAAGAAGTTATCTTTTGCTAACACGGATGAGCTCTATGCGTATATCTGGGCGAATGACGCGGATGTGAAGAAGAATGGTCTGCAAGGTTTCCGCCGTGATACGATTGAGCTGAATATGCTTCAGACGCTGTATAAAGGCGAATATGACGAGCAAACGATTGATGGTATCGTTGTGATTCCGTTCAGCGAAGGTAAGCGTTTTGAGATTGAGGTCAATAACGACTACAAGACCAGCCAAGGTATTCGCGTACCGCTGTTTGAGGCACGTGCTCCGTTTGAGAGTTATCTGGGTGACCTCAATAAGCAGGAGTTGGTGAACGTGGTTGACCGTGAGCAGAAACTGGATCACTATCCCGGACTGAAGGTCGGTGATATCTATGCGCCGAACAACAATGCCGGTAACTGGGAGTAGCTTGCACTATCCTCGTACATGTACTAAAACGACGTTTTAGTAGTAAGTACCCGGATGTGCTACGCTTTCCCCAAAAATCAGAGATTTTTCGGGGACCCCAATGAAGCATTATGAGAATTATTAGTGGCATATACGGGGGGCGGCGATTGTCGCCCCCTAAAAATATCACCGCAAGGCCTACGACTGACTTTGCGAAGGAGAGTCTGTTCAATCTGCTCAATAACCGCTTGGATTTTGAGGGCATAGATATGTTGGATCTCTTTGCCGGAACCGGAGGAATCGGGTTAGAGTGTGTGAGCCGCGGTGCTCGTTCGGTCACAGCCGTTGAGATAGCCCATGTGCAGCAGAATTGGATCATCTCTTGTTGCAAGCAATTAGGCATCCGTAACCTTTCGCTCATTCGCGGCGATGTGTTCAAGTACCTTGCTGCCTGTAGGGTGCAATACGATCTCATCTTCGCTGACCCTCCGTACGCTTTGGAGCAATTATCGCTGCTGCCGGATTGTATTTTGGGCAGTCAGCATTCAGCCATCAGCCATCAGTTGCTCAAAGAAGGCGGATGGCTGGTTATTGAGCATGGAAAGGATATCGATTTTACGGCGCATCCAAGGCATGTAGAGACGCGGAGCTACGGCAGTGTGTATTTCTCCTTCTTCCAGTAGGGATAAAAAAAGAGGCTTGCGCCTCTTTTTTTTTGCCGGTATTGTTATTGGATGTGACGAATGCGTTTCTCCCATTTCCAAGCGGAAGCGAGCACTTCGCGGATAGGCGTGTCAGCCTTCCAGCCCAGCACTTCGTTGGCTTTCTTGGGAGCAGCCCATACTTGTTCAATATCGCCTTCGCGACGGCCGACGATGGTGTAAGGGATCTTCACACCGGTGGCCTCTTCAAAATCATGGATGAGTTCGAGTACGCTCAGACCGTTGCCGGTGCCGAGGTTGAACACTTCCACTTGTTCGCGGTCAGCGGCATGGAGCATACGGTCAATGGCTTTGACGTGCGCTTTGGCGAGGTCTACCACGTAGATATAATCGCGGATGCACGAACCGTCCGGTGTGTTGTAGTCATTGCCAAACACTTTGAGTTCGGGGCGTAAGCCTGCTGCTGTTTGGGTAACGAACGGCAGCAGATTCTGCGGTACACCGTTGGGCAACTCACCTATCTGTGCCGACGGGTGTGCGCCGATGGGGTTGAAGTAACGCAGGATGGTAGCGTGCAGGTCCTTGTCGGTGTGTGCCTCGTCACGGATAATCTCCTCGTTGATTTGCTTAGTGTTGCCATAGGGCGACAGGGCCGGTTGGATAGGAGCCGTCTCATCTACAGGTAAGTGTTCGCTATCCGGTTGACCATAGACGGTGCAACTGGAGGAGAAGACGATGTTCTGTACTTGGTGACGTTTCATCACTTCCAAAAGGGTGATGAGACTGCCGATGTTATTGCGGTAGTACAGCAGCGGTTTCTCAACCGACTCGCCTACAGCCTTGCTGGCTGCGAAATGGATGACGCCTACGATATCGTGATAGGTGTTGAACACGTTGTCAAGGTCCACAAAATTACCGCAATCGATATTCGCGAACTCAGGCTTACGGCCGGTGATGGCTGCGATGCCGTCCAACACATCGATGGATGAGTTGCTTAAGTTATCTACGATGGTTACGTCGTAACCTTGTTGCATCAGTTCGACGGTTGTGTGCGAACCGATATAGCCGGTGCCTCCGGTAACTAAAATTCTTGCCATACCTTAAAACAATTTAGCGGGATACTCGCCTGCGTTGATAAGTTCTTGAATCTTTGCCACCACTTGTGGACGGTCTTCGCTGTACGTTACGCCAAACCACTTGCTGGGGGTGTCGAGCACTTTGCAGGAAGCCTTACCGGCGATGATGAGTTGGTTAACGAGGGTTGGGATATAGAACTCCGATTTGAGTTCTTGTCCTTTCTCTGCGAGGAACGCGCGGAAGCCTTCTTCCGAGTAACGGAAATACTCCGGCGTGAAGCCCCACATGTTCATCGAAACGGGTGTGTGCGGGTCAAGCGGCGTATCTACTTCGCCTTCGGTGAAGACGATCGTACCGTTCTTCTCCTCGATTTTTGTACGCTCAACGACGTCAGTTAAGTTACCTTCGGCATCGGTTTGGCACACGCCGCGACTAACGGAACCGTTCTCGCTCAATGTGTTGCAAACGCGGTAACCTACCATGCAGTAGTGACCCTCTTGGCCTTCTACAGAACGGAGGAAATCCGCCAGTACTTGGAAGGACTCCTTACCGTAGAAATCATCGGCGTTGATGACCGCAAACGGCTCTTTGATGAGGTCTTTACCCATCAGCACAGCGTGGTTGGTACCCCACGGTTTGGTGCGCTCTGGGTTGTAGGTGCAACCTTCGGGCACTTTGTCCACCGACTGGAAGCACAGCTCGCAAGGCACTTTGCCCTCGTACTTACTGGTTACTACGCGGCGGAAATCTTCCTCAAAATCCTTACGGATGACAAAGACAATCTTGCCAAAACCTGCGCGAAGCGCGTCAAACACACTGTAGTCGAGGATGGCTTCTCCGTTAGGACCAAGCCCATCCATTTGTTTCAGACCACCATAGCGGCTGCCCATTCCTGCAGCCAAGATAAATAATGTCGGTTTCATAATTCTATGTAGTTTTAAAAATTATCAATTATCCACTTCCTCCACCGCTTCCACTTTGCCGTGTTTTTTGCGGTGGCGCACCCATAGGCCATAGACCTCAGAGCAGTTACCGGCGGTGATGAAGGCGTGTATTTTATTATTGCGGATGAACGCCATCACTGATGCGAACTCCTCTTGCGTCAGCAGGGATTGAATCTCTATATGTTCCTCGCCGCTGTAACCGCCCTTTATATTATATAATGAACACCCGCGCACGAGCGTGTCCACGATGTACGCGCGCACGCGCTCGGGCTCGTCGGTAACGATACAAACCCGTTTGCGTTTATTGAGAGCTGCGGTGAAATAATCGATGACTACGCCGTTAATCCACGTACCTATCAGACCGATCATCACCATCCGAAAATCATTGATGAGGAAGGAAGTGCAGCAGATGATAGCACCGGCTACTGCCACCGATGCACCGATGTCCAAGTGGAAATATTTGTTGACGATCTTGCCTAAAATATCCAGTCCTCCTGTGGAGGCGTTGATGCGGAAAAGCACTGCTTGGCAGGCGCTCAGCAAGAGCACAAAACAGATGAGGTCAAACCACACATCGCCCATGCTGAGTCCGCCGCTCATAACTGAATCGCGCACTTTCTCCATCACTTCGCCCGACCGGCTCAGCAAGTACGGATTACCATTGGGGTCAAGTACCGTGAGGCCGCTTTGGAGTTGCGTCAGCACGTCCGGCGCGTCAATCACTTTGTGGGTGAGGTTGGTGTACGGATAAATACGGTCGCATACTTGAATCAGCGGACCTAAGATCATTGCCGTATAGACGGTCTTGGCGCCAAACTCATTGCCGATAAGGAAGAACGCCAATACCAGCAGGAAGGCGTTGATACCCATCACCCAATAAGAAAGGGTGTCGGCATTGCCGCCAAGGGCTGTGTTGAGCACGATGGATAGACCGGAGATAGAACCGATGACCAAGTGGCTGGGCATTAAGAAATAATAGACTGCGGCGGCACCAAAGAGCATGCCTACCGTCATCATCACTAACTCACGCCAGAATTTCCAGGTTCCTAAGGCATGAATAAAATGGGTAATAGTGTCTTTCATTCTTTGACTACTAACCGCGCTGTGCGGCGTGTCGTTTGGGTTAATAATATCTCTCTTCCGGCTTTGGCTGCCTCCAGAATATCCGGTGTCGTACCGCGGATGGTGAGCAGCGATAAGCCGTCGTTATAGCTTACTTTGAAATGTGCTTGGAGTGCCTCGATGGCCTCGGGCACAAAACGTGTATTGTCCACGCAGACGGAAATGGTTACGGCGGAGGACTGAATAAGCGCCACTTTGAGGCGATGGGCATGAATGATGTCGAAGATCTCACTCAGGCTCTCCTCCAGCACAAACGCAAAATCTTTCGCCCGCATGGTGATAAGAATCTGGTTCTTGCGCCATATATACACCGGCACATTGATGGGTCCCTCGCTCTCTGCGCTGATGCATGAACCGGCTGCTTGCGGGTCTCCGAAAGGTTTGACAAAGAGCGGTATCTGTTTGTTCTCCAGCGGACGGATGGTCTTGGGGTGGATGATCTGTGCGCCCGAATAACTGAGTTCTACCGCATCTTGGTACCTAAGCGAAGGGATGAGTACGGTATTGGGTTCCAAGCGTGGGTCAGCGTTGAGGATGCCCGGCACATCTTTCCATATGGTCACCGACTCGGCGTCGAGGTAATTGCCCATCAGCGCGGCGGTGTAGTCAGAGCCTTCGCGACCGAGTGTGGTACGCCTACCGTCCGCTGTGCCGCCGATGAAGCCTTGTACTACTACGATCTGCGGACGGTTAGGTCTGTTCCACCCTGCGCGGATGATGTTGCGGCTGGTCTCGTCGTCCACTCTCGCCTCGCGCCACGTGTCGTCCGTGCGCAGTAACTTAGGCGTGTTCCACCATTCGACGGACAGGCCTTGCTTGAGCAGATAAACGGCGATGATCTGGGTGGAGAGGATCTCGCCCATAGAGACGATCTGGTCGTAGTTCTCGTCGTAGGAGCGTTGCGGGTCGTAGGGTATCTCGCCTTGCAGACGCACGTCTGCGCCCGGTTGCAGACCCAAGGCTTTCATGATAGCCACATGAAAATCGATGATGTCCACCCATTGTGCGAGTGCCTCTTCTTCTTTGCCGGCGTCAAGGAAAGCCACTACGCGTTCGAGGGCATTCGTGGTCTTACCCATTGCAGACACGACGACCATCAAGCCATTTACCATTTGGTCATTTACCATTTGGTCATTTAGAGATAGTCGCACAATGCGTTCTACGTTCCGAACGCCTGCTGCGTCCTTCACCGATGCCCCACCGAATTTATAAACCTTCATCAATTATCAATTATCAATTAACAATTAACAATTAACAAAGCGTTCTAGCAGATTTTGTACAACGTTTATTGTTCGTACGGATTCTGTCAGTTTGTACCATACTCCATTGTCCATCGTCCATTGTCCATTGTCCAACTATAGGTTTCCCATCCGCATGGCCGTGTAGGCGCCTTCGACGCCTTTGTTGCCGAGTCGGCCGCCTGCGCGGTCGAGCGCTTGTTGCTTATTGAGAACCGTCAGTACAGAGAAGATAACCGGCGAATCGCCGCGTGCGTTAAGCATGGCTACCCCTTGCGTTACCGACTGACACACGTAATCGAAATGCGGCGTGTCGCCTTGGATAACACAGCCAATAACGATGATACCGTCCCATCGCTCGTGGCGCATCAGTTTGGCGGCACCGTAGGTTAACTCGACCGTCCCTGGCACATGGACGATTTCGATGTTCTCTTCGTCCACACCATGTTTGACGAGTGTGTCGAGCGCGCCTTGCGCCAAGGCGTAGGTGATCTCGCTGTTCCAGTCCGCTACTATAATCGCATAGCGCTGACGTCCGAGAACATCAGCGCTAGGCAATTGAGAAGCATCATATTTCGACAAATCGGTTGTCATTACTCTGCGATCGCAATGTATTTGTCAATATCTTGTGCTTCGGCCGATTGCGGGAAGTCCGTTTTGATACGCTCAAATGCTTTCTTGGCCTGTGCGTTCTTACCTTCGTGCAAGTAAACGATACCGGCTTTCTTCAGGCTCATCGGCGCGATGAGATCATTGCCCGACTTAGCAGCAGCCTCAAAAGCGTGCACAGCCTTGCCGTACTCGCCTAACTCAACGTACGCGTCGCCGAGCAACTGATGGGCGGCAGGGTCGATGTTGAGGTCTTTTGCATCGAATTTCTTCAGATACTTAGCTGCCTCTTCGTACTCGCCTTTCTCAAAATGACAGATACCGGCGTACAGCGCAGCCAACTCGCCTTGCTGATTGTGGTACTCGTCTGCAATCGCTGCAAAACCGATGCACTCAGCCTCGTCACCGTTGAGGGCTTTGTCGTAGTCGCCGTTCATGAAATAAACGACAGCCTTGGCATTCTCGTTGCTCGCCTCAAGTGCTTTAGGTTTGATCACATACTGGTTGATAGCAATCACACCCATCACTACCAGCGCGATGGCTGCTACCACCCACGTGATCACATTCGCATTGTCTTCAATCCATTTACCTGCGCCGGTAAGGGTTTCGTTCACTTCCTCCAGACGCTCATCTTGCTTCGCAAAATCTTGTTTTTTCTTTGCCATATTACTTTATTTTAATTATTTACGGGTTTGTTTTGGATTACGTATGGGTTCGTCTTTTGACCTAAAAATCCAAATTTCGTGCAAAGTTACAAAAAAAAACGCACATGTGCAAATTTTTGTGCGTTTTTTTTGCAATTAAGAATTAAGAATTAAGAAAATTCGCTTGCGAATAATCGTTTGAGCGAAGCGAAATAAGAATTAAGAAGGCGTCCTAGTGGGTTTGGTGCAACGATTAATGTTTGTACGGACTCTATAAATGAGTACCAAACCCCTACAAATTAGTGCCAAATCTGCTACAAACCCTTTCTTCATTCTTCTTTCATCATTCTTAATTCTGCATTCTTACGAATGACTCTCGTCATACGCTTGCTTGCGGGCACTACCCTCGTATATGTACCCCAAAACATTTTGGTAGTAAATACTCGGGTGTGCTCTGCTCTCCCCACAGATTAAAATCTGCGGGGACCCCAACTATTTTCGAGTTCCGTCGTAACTCTCAATAGTTTTGGTTTGGATGAC
>JAFSWF010000025.1 GCA_017444615.1 Paludibacteraceae bacterium
CCGACTCGGTCATGACCGAGAGCGTGAAAAATCGTCTGTTGGGCGAAGCGCATTTCTTGCGTGCGATGTATTACTTCCGTTTGCTCCGTATCTTCGGCGGTGTACCTCTCTCCTTGGACGTGATTGATGGTACCGACGGTTGGAAGTTAGAGCGCGCTTCGGTGGATGAGGTATATAAAGCCATCATCGCTGATCTGGAAGCCGCTAATGCCGCGCTGTGGGTTCGCTCCCAATATCCGGCAGAGGACTTGGGTAGAGCTACCAAGGGAGCAGCGCAAGCGATGTTGCTCAAGACTTACCTCTATATGGCCGGTGATTATTGGAACAAGCAAGTAAGTATGAGTTCCGCAGATTGCTACAAGTTAGCCAAGGCATGGGGCGACAGTATCATCGCTTCCGGTGAATATAGCCTTGAGACCAATTATGCGAACTTGTTCTCATTAGCCGGAGAGAATGGTCCGGAGTCGGTATTCGAAGTGCAGTATATGGAAGAAGAGACTTCTGACTATGGTGCTGATGCCGGTGGTTTCGGTGCTACGCGTGGTACGTTCTCCGTCATCCTAACCCGTTCCCGTTCATCCTTGTTAGGCGGCGGTTGGGGATTCAACAAGCCGACTCAGAACCTGTATGACGAGTACGAACCGGGCGATGCACGTCGTGATGCGACCATCCTGAACCCGCACGACACGTTGATTGAGAACCCCAATGAGGAGATCTATCTGGGTTGTCGTTATGTGAGCCGCAAGCGTTCGTTGTACCTCAACGAGAGCGGTACGTCGTATGAGAAGTTAGGTCACGCTACCCGTGGAGAGATCAACAACACGATTATCCGTTATGCGGACGTGCTGC
This sequence comes from Paludibacteraceae bacterium, assembly GCA_017444615.1. Taxonomy (GTDB): domain Bacteria; phylum Bacteroidota; class Bacteroidia; order Bacteroidales; family Paludibacteraceae; genus Colicola. The sequence continues at coordinate 850 of JAFSWF010000025.1, forward strand.
TGATGCACGCGGAAGCTTGTATCGGTGCCGGACAAGGCGACGCGCAAGCAGACTTGAACCAAGTACGTACAGCACGTGGCATGGCATCCTATCCGGGTTATTCGTTCACAGTGAACGGCACTACGATCGATGCACCGACTTTGTTGCAGGCTGTTCGTCACGAGCGTCGTGTTGAACTGGCTATGGAAGGTCATCGCTGGTTCGATATCGTTCGCTGGAACGGATTGGACGGTCAGGGCGTGAAGAAACATATGGACGCCTACAAGGCTACCGAGACGAAGAAAGCACAAGACCAGATGGCCGCTTTCGTAGAGGGCAAACATGAGATTTTCCCGATTCCGTCCAAACAACGTGAACTGAATCCTGCATTAACGCAGAATCCGCAATATAACTAAATACAAACTTAATCGTTTGTGATTAATCAATTTTTTTACTAACAATCAAAACAAAACAAATCATGAAAAAATTATTTGCAGTAGCGCTTGCAGCGCTGACATTGGTTGGTTTTTCTGCTTGCAAGAAGGAAAAAAATGATCCCGAAGCTTACAAGCTGAACCAAACTCAAGTTTCTATCGAGGAGGGTGCAACCTTCCAATTCACCATCACTCCGGCAGCGACCGCAGTATGGTCTTCTAACAAGGCAGAGGTGGCTACCGTTGACCAGAAGGGTTTGGTAACCGCAGTGAAGGCAGGTAATGCCATCGTTTCCGCTAAGGTGGGTGACGTGGAATTGTCGGCTATGGTAACCGTTACCGCTAAAGGCGGCGAAGGCGGCGAAGGTGGCGGCGGCAAAGGTGATGAGAGTCGTCACGTGTCGCTGAAAGGTAGCGAGTATTTCTTGTTCCAATTGGATGCTACCTCGTTTGACAAACTGCCGTCTAATGTAGTGGTAGCAGACTATCGTCCGAGTGACCACTCATTCATCGATGTATGGGCAGCAGGTGAGACCTATGCAGCAGGAAATACAACTGGTACGAACTTCTATGGCGAAGCAGAAGGATGGGTATCCTTTACTGTAGTAGCTCCGCAAGGTTGGTCTGGTGGTGGTATCCGTTGCGTAAATCCGGAGAATAGTGAAGTAGCGAATGCAGATAATGCATTGCTAGACAAAATCATGCAAGCTCCGCAGGATTATTACTTCCACGTTGCTATGAAATCGACCGATACCAAGTCGCATCATTTCCGTCTGTATGGTACCTCTGAGGTAGACCTTGTTATTGGTGCCGTTGAAGGTGATACGGATTTCGAAGGCAACCCGTGTGATGTATTCTTCAAACGTGATGGTTCATGGCAGGAGATTGAAGTGCCGATGACCGTGTTTACCAACAAGGGACTTGTGTTCAATAGTTCTGTTAAACCGCAACTCTACGTGCTCGGTTTCGTAAGTGGCGGTCAAGTTGGCGCTAGTCTGCAATACGATGCTTGCTTTATCTACAAGAAGTAAGTTTCCATTTGCCTAATGGGGTTTGATCGCCCCATTAGGTTCTAATATCAAAAATATACAATTATGAAAGCAAAACACATGCTTATCTTAGGTCTGGTATTTCTTTTTGCAGCATGCAAGAATCAAGAAGTAACGGAGACCGTTCATATTACCCCTAATGCTATATTCATGACGGTGGGTGATGTACAGACATTACAAGTGTCCACCGGCAATGCATTATGGAGCAGTTCTGATGAGACAGTAGCAACCGTATCCGGGGGTATCGTAGAGGCATTGAAAGATGGTCATACTGTTATAACGGCCCAAAAAGGCGAAGCGACGGGTACGGCTGATGTGTATGTCACTCAAATTGGCGGCACATATTTGGGTGAGTATGAGTTGGTCTGGAGCGATGAGTTTGACGGCGATGCACTGGATCAAACTAATTGGACCATCGAAAACGGTGGCGGCGGATGGGGAAACCAAGAGAAACAGTTTTACACCAGTCGTCCGGAAAATATCCGTGTGCAAAACGGCTGTTTGGAGATAGAGGCACGCAGGGAGAGTTATCAAAATCACGAGTATACTTCTGCACGTATCAAGTCGGAGAATAAGAAAGAATTTGCATACGGGAAGATGGAAGCCCGCATCATGATGCCGGATGGTAGAGGTACATGGCCTGCATTCTGGATGAAAGGTAAAGGCAGTTGGCCCAAGAAAGGAGAGATAGATATCATGGAGCATGTTGGTTCACAACCAAAGATGATATCCCATGCTGTGCATACGAATAATAAAAATGGTATGCGTGGCGGAAACTGGGGTGCCCGTTATTATGGGGAGCAGTCGATGGAGAACGAGTGGCACACCTATGGGATTGAATGGGAGCATTTATATACGTATGGGAAAGATGCAATCAAGTTCTTTGTAGATGGTAAACAAACAGCCATTGTGGTTGCAGATAAAGCAGAAGAAGACATTGATTCATGGCCGTTCTTTGATCCGGAGTTCTTTATTATCAATATGGCTATTGGAGGTACATTGGGGGGTAGTATTGATGTGGATATCTTTAATGATCCGACCAATAGTCCTGTCATTATGTACGTGGATTGGGTACATGTATATCAAAAAGTAATGAAATAAAATGCGCAAACCGTTCTTTCCTATATCCATTCTGGGCTTATTGGCTATCGTGCTCTTTGCTTGCAAAGAACCGAACAAACCGGGCGTCCTGACCATCCAACCGAAGACCTTGGAGATGGTGGTAGGTGACATGCAACGCTTGTCGCTTGTGTGGAACGACCAAGCGGTGGAGGCTAATGCGGCTCAATGGAGCAGTTCGGATGCTTCGATCGCTTTTGTGTCGGGCGGAATCGTGGAGGCTTTGCAAGCAGGCGGAGCGGTGGTTAAGGCGACGTATCAGTCCACCACAGCAGAGTGTTTCGTCATTGTGAACGGCGAACCCGAGCAACCTCAGGAAGATCTTTCCAAATCGGTTAAATATCTGCCAAAGAGCGGCAAACGGGGGGTGGGCTATAGTTTTGCTTCTTTCCCGCAGGAAGATGTGGAGGCCTTGTCGCCTTTTATCAGTTGGTGCTATAACTGGGGCACACAGCCTTCTTCTGCCACGATATCCAATCTGTTGGATGAGCATCAGATAGACTTCATCCCTATGGCTTGGAACGGGACGAACGAAGCGCAGATACGGGCATACAAGCAAAGCCACCCGCAATGTGCGTATATCCTGGCTTTCAATGAACCGAATCTAACCGACCAAGCGAACATGACTCCGCAGCAGGCGGCAGACAAATGGCCTGCGTTGAAAACCTTGGCAAATGAATTGAACCTGAAGATCGTGTCTCCCGCTATGAACTACGGTACGCTGGCAGGATATAGCGATCCCGTCAAATGGTTGGATGAGTTCTTTGCGTTAGTTCCTAAATCCGACATGTGCGCGATAGCCCTGCATTGCTATATGGGTTCTGCCGGCGCGATGTACGGGTATATCCATCGATTCGACAAATACGACTTGCCTATCTGGATGACCGAGTTCTGCTCATGGGATAGACCGGCACCAAGTAGTGTGGAGGCGCAGATCGATTATATGAACGAAGCGGTGGTGATGTTAGAGTCGGATCCGAAAGTGGCGCGTTATGCGTGGTTCATACCTCGTGCTAACGGTGCGGTGGAGAATTATCCTTACATGCAGCTTCTCAGCAAAAAAGATATCGGTGCGCTTTCACCGCAAGGGGAAGTGTATGCAGGTCTTACTTCGTTTGACCGAACGATATGGTTGCCGTCCGATGCACCGATTCTACCGAATACCTATTGTGACTGTTCGGCAGCAGAGACGATACGAAACGGCAGTTTTGCGGTTGCCCCTCATTTGCGACCTACGACGGATAACGCAGGTGTGCTGATGATGACCACGTTCACGAACGGGCAATGGGTGGAGTATCAGATAGATGTTGTGAACGCTATTCAGAAGATGGTGATTCGCTATCAAGGGGTAGTGGGTTCTTCGCTTACCGTGCTGGTAGATGGGACCCAAGCCGCACAGACGCAACTGGCGTGGAACGAAGGCAAATGGGCAGAACAAGAGTTCGCTATCTCCATTCCGCAAGGTCGCCATATAGTACGGTTGGTATCCGGCGGAAATATAACGTTTAATTGGTTCAAGTTGCAATAATCATGAAGAATCTATTTACTCTTTTTGCAGCGTGCATGGCAATGACGGCTGTCGCACAAGTGCAGGTGGATAATTTTGAATCCGGCGATAAAGGTTGGGTAGCTGTGTCTTGCGGGAAGGACATCGTGGAAAATCCGCACCAAGAGGGACTGAACCTTAGTTGCACATGCTTGCAAATAACCCGTGCTGCGGGATGCGAGAACTGGTCCGGTGCGATGTACACGTTACCGTCTGCTGTCAAGGGCTACGCGTATGTACACGCGCTCATGTACCGTAACAATAATCACCAGCCTAATTTGAAGGTTACGGATAACGGAACGAACTTGGATATCGCGCCGATGACGGCTATCGTCTCCGGTCAATGGCAGGACGTCGTATTCAATATCAGCGATAAGGCGTCGGTTGATTTTGTCTTCTTTATGGCGGATCGTGGGGAGCTGAACGGTGACGCGGTGGTGTATATAGACGATATTATTATCACCAATGATGCTACGCCGCGTACGACTCCTAATGCTGCTTGTTCCGGAGGTGGAGATCCCGGTGAGCCGGGAGAATACACCATCGTGTGGAACGAGGACTTTACGGATGCAGCCTTGGATAACCAGGTATGGAATATCGAAGTGAACGCAGATGGCGGAGGTAATAACGAATTGCAGTACTACTGCGAGGAGGGTGTGTCCTTAGGCGTAGAACCGACAACGGGCAAGCATTGTCTGATCCTGACGGCTACAAAAGAGTCCGCCGGCGGTCGAGATTGCACCTCCGGACGTGTGAACACGAAGGGTAAGATGTACTACACCTTCGGTAAGATCGAAGCGCGTATCCGATTCCCGCAGACTGCCAACGGGCTTTGGCCCGCGTTCTGGCAGTTAGGCGAGAACATAGACGAGGTAGGCTGGCCGCGTTGCGGCGAGACCGATATCATTGAGATGGGGCATAAAGACGGTTTCAACGGCCGTCAGGACCGCTATTTCAATGGCGCCATGCATGTCGGTTCGGCGTGGAATACCGTTTGGGGCGATGCACAAGCATCAGAATGGTCCTATTCACTGCAAGATACTTTCCATATTCTGACAATGATATGGACGCCGACATCCGTAGATATGTATATGGACAAAGAGGCACATCCGGAGAATGACGCTTATTTCCATGCAGACTTAGAGCCCAACGAGGATGCGGACTATAACCGGCAGTTGGTGTTCGGCAAACCGAACTTTATCATCGCCAATCTGGCGGTAGGTGGTAACTTCCCGGGCATATTCAATATCAACGGTGTAACGGCTTTGGCTAACGGTCCGCGGACGATGTCTATCGACTGGATTCGTATTTACCAGCGCGGCGACAACAACCCGTCGTTTGTCTGCCCGTCGGCATCCGCTGACATAGAGCC
>JAFSWF010000026.1 GCA_017444615.1 Paludibacteraceae bacterium
TATGCTCTCGCAGCCTAATCGAAGTATAGTAGATTAGCTTCTTTGGGTGCAAGGCGCCTGAACGAGACGTCACTCCAAGCCGAGTCTGTGGGCTGAAGGATCAAGTGGCGCAGGAATACACAGAATAGGTGTCGCAGGCTGCGATGCGATACCGAAGATAAAGCAGCTAAGCCGGTGGTTGGTGGCTTGGGTCTTGTCACCGGACGAAAATGAAGGCCAAGATAAGCGTGTAGAAAGCGGAATTATTCCTTGTTTGGACGCGGGTTCGATCCCCGCTAGCTCCACGGGGCACTAGCTCATCTGGTAGAGCGTAACGTTCGCAATGTTAAGGTAAGGGGTTCGAGTCCCCTGTGCTCCACAAAAGGCTGCTTCGGCAGCCTTTTGTGTGCACCAAGTAGGAGACTCGCACCCCGGTTCTTATCTCGTTTCACTCGAACGATTATTGCCAAGGCAATTTTCGACTCCCCTATGCTCTACAAAAAAAGCGTCCTTTCGGGCGCTTTTTTTGTGTTAAGAGGGGGTGTTCCTTAGAGTGCTTTCAAGATAGCCTCTACGTAGCGGTAGGTTTTGCCTACGGAAGCGATCTCTACGCGCTCGTCAGGGCTGTGCGGGTGCTTGATAGTAGGACCGAAAGCAATCATCTCCATTCCCGGATACTTACTTCCAATGATACCACACTCCAGACCGGCGTGGATGATTACCACACGTGCTTCTTCGCCGAACTCTTGCTTGTAGGTTTCCACCATCTTTTGTTGCAGCGTACTATGGAAATTCGGTTGCCACCCCGGGTAACCGCCCGTGAACACAACCTCTGCGCCAGCCAGCGAGAATGCTGATTGGATGATGGATTGTAACTCTTCTTTGCGGCTCTCTACCGATGAACGGGTGAGGCAGAAACAAGTAATGGTATTTACCATTTTGTCATTTACCATTTTCTCATTTGTAGCGACCATAGCGAGGTTATTGGAGGTCTCTACGATGTCGGGTCGTTCGTCAATCATGCGGTACACGCCGTGCGGACAGAGTGTCAGAGCATGGATGAGGTAATCCTGCACATCTTCCGGCAGTTCAGTCTTCGGGCATTCCACTTCGGTACCTTTGACGGTAATACCGTCATCTACGCCGGCAAACTCACGGAGGTACAGGTCCTCGTAGCGGTCAATCATATCTTGCACATCTTGATAGGAGTCTGCCGGAATAGTGATGATGGCGGATGCTTCACGCGGGATAGCATTGCGTAAACTACCGCCTTCGATACAAGCCAGACGAGCCTCGTAGTTAGCCACTGCATCTTTGAGTACACGCACTAACAGTTTGATAGCGTTGGCACGTTGCAGATGGATATCACAGCCCGAGTGACCTCCCTTGCAGCCCTTCACGTCAATGCGGATAGCGATGTCGCCTTCTTCCACCTCCACGGGTTCGTAGGTAAAAGTAGCGGTGGTGTCTATACCTCCGGCACAACCTACGCATAGTTCGCCTTCGTCCTCGTTATCGAGGTTGAGCAGGTACTTACCTTTGAGCCAACCACCTTTGAGGTCATTGGCTCCGTACATACCGGTCTCTTCATCAATGGTAAAGAGTGCTTCGAGCGGCGGATGAACGGCGTTCTTGTCTGCCAAAATAGCCATGGCGATGGCGGCACCGATACCATCATCGGCACCTAACGTCGTACCATCAGCCGTTACCCACTGACCATTCTCTTCTACGTAGGCTTGGATAGCATCTTTCTCAAAATCAAACACTTTGTCGCCATTCTTCTGCGGCACCATGTCCATATGTGCTTGCAGAATGGCACCCGGGTGGTTCTCCATGCCAGGGCTTGCCGGTTTACGAATCAGCACATTGCCAATCTGATCCTGCTCAGTCTCCAAACCAAGCGAACGACCGTAATTAACAAAGAACTCAGCAATTTCTTTGCGTTTTCCGCTCGGACGCGGAATCTGTGTTAGCTGGTAGAAACTCTCCCACACAGCTTTAGGCTCTAAGTTTCTCATAATTATCAATTTTCAATTATCAATTATCAATTGTCACTTCCCCGCAGAGGTCTGTTTGCAGCAGGCGTTTGACGGTCTCTATGTCGTCCCCATGTTCGCCTAACAGATACATCATCTTTGTTAGCAGGGCTTCGGTGGTAATGTCGTATCCGGACAGTACACCGGCTTTCATCAGATTCAGCGAAACGGCGTACAATCCCATTTCCACCGAACCGGTACTGCATTGGGTCTTGTTGACGATGATAATGCCTTTATCCACCGCCCGTTTGAGTTCGCGGTAGAGCCACTTGTCGGAAGGCGCATTACCCGCACCGAAAGTCTCCAGTACCACCGCTTTTAATCCTTTTATACGCAGTACTGCGCGCACAACTGACTGCTGGATGCCGGGGAATAGTTTGAGCACCGCCACGTTACAGTCATAATCGGTGTGGAGTAGCAGCGGGGCGTTGGGATTATTGTAGTGCACCAGATGAGGTTGGTACGTGATATGTACACCCGCTTTCGCTAACTCGGGGTAGTTGTACGAATTAAAGGCCGAGAAATGCTCCGCGTTTCGTTTTGTAGTACGATTAGCGCGGAAGAGTTGGGACTCAAAATATATGGTTACTTCGGGCACAATCGCATCACCATTCTCGTCCTTTGCTGCGGCTATTTCAATGGCGGTCAGCAGGTTTTCCTTGGCATCGGAACGGAGTACGCCTACCGGTAGTTGGGAACCGGTGAAGACCACGGGTTTATTGAGGTTCTCTAACATGAACGATAGCGCGGAGGCGGAATAACTCATCGTATCAGTGCCGTGCAGCACCACAAAACCGTCATAGTCGTTGTAATGGTCGTATATCTTTTGCGCCATCTTCGCCCAATTCTCTGGATGCACATCCGATGAGTCCACCAACGGATGTAACGCGTCGATGTCCACCTCCGTCTCGCCGGCAAACAACTCAGGAATATAAGCCTTGAATGTTTCCAAATCCGCCGGCACTAATGCGCCCGTAACTTTGTCACGAACCATGGTAATCGTTCCTCCCGTTGATAGTATTAACACCTTACTCATCGCTTGTTCATTCTTTTGCGACTGCAAAAGTACAAAAAAAATCGCATATGTGCAAATTTTTGTGCGTTTTTTTGTAAATTATAGTGTGATAGGTTTCCTGTTAACGAATCGGTTGGGATTTTACCTCTCGTGATTAGTTCGAGATGATTCTCTCTCGCTTTCGACTTTAGTTCGACAAGACAAGGAAAGTGAAGGGGAATATATGAAAAGTGAGCAATAAATTTGCACATGTCAAAATTTTTTTGTACTTTTGCACCGAAATTGATAGAAAGGGAAATGAAACAACCTACTTATTCGTGGAAGGACGTGTTTGCGCCGAAGTTATTCTCGACGCTTCGAACGTATAACGGCGCTAAGTTGGCGCAAGATACGTTGGCGGGTGTGATTGTCGGTATCGTGGCGATACCATTGGCGATTGCCTTCGGTATTTCGTCAGGTGTGGGTCCGACCGAAGGTCTGGTGACGGCTATTATCGCAGGCTTTTTGATATCGTTTTTCGGTGGCAGTAAGGTGCAAATAGGCGGTCCGACGGGTGCGTTCATCGTCATCATCTACGGCATCATCCAGCAATTTGGTTTGGGTGGGTTGATGATTGCCACTATTATGGCAGGTATCTTGCTGTTAGCGATGGGTTTAGCGCGGTTAGGGTCGGTGATTAAGTTCGTGCCTTATCCGGTGATAGTAGGCTTTACAGCAGGTATCGCGGTGACGATTTTTAGTACCCAGATGAATGATTTCTTTGGGCTGGGACTGACCGATGTGCCGGCGAACTTCGTGGATAAATGGATCTATTATTTCCATCATTTTGATGTCAATTGGTGGGCGTTTGGTATCGGTGCTTTTTCGTTGGCTATATGCATTGCGATGCCCTATGTGACGAAGCGTGTACCCGGTTCGTTAGCGGCGATTATCTTGGCTACTTTGGTGGTATGGGTGCTGAAGAACTGGGCACCGGAGTCGTGGGGCGTGGCGAGTTTACAAACCATCAGCGACCTGTATGCGTTGCCGCATGGCATCCCTGCACCTCATCTACCGAGTATCGAATTGGCAGAAGGCGAATCGGTCTTTACGATGATTCAAAAACTCTTCCCTGCGGCATTCACCATTGCGATGTTAGGCGCGATTGAGTCGTTACTGAGTGCGATGGTGGCGGATGGTGTGATTGGCGATAAGCATAACTCGAATACGGAGTTGATTGCGCAAGGCATAGCGAATATTGTGGTGCCGTTCTTCGGCGGTATACCTGCCACGGGTGCCATCGCACGGACGATGACGAACATCAATAACGGTGGTCGCTCGCCTATCGCCGGTATCATCCATGCCTTGGTACTGCTGTTAGTGCTGCTCTTTCTTGGTCAGTTAGTGGGAATGATTCCGATGAGTTGTCTCGCAGCGGTGCTGATTATGGTGGCGTATTCGATGAGTGGTTGGAAAACGATCGTGGGTACCTTCAAGCATCGCAACCGTGACCTCTGGGTACTGCTGATTACGTTTTTCTTGACGGTTATCTTCGACCTGACAGTGGCCATCGAGGTGGGAATCTTACTGGCGTTGGTTCTCTTCTTAATGCGAACGAACGAGCAGACGCAGATACGCACGTTGCATAATGAGATTGACCCGAACGAAGATTCTGAGAGCAACCTGAACCTCGAACATCTGACCATCCCCGAAGGGGTGGAGGTGTATGAGATTGACGGTCCGTATTTCTTCGGTATCGCTAACCGCTTCGACGATATCATGACGCACGTCTCAGGCAAGGAGTATCCGATTCGTATCATCCGTATGCGTAAGGTGCCGTTTGTTGATTCGACGGCAATGCATAACCTCTCGATGCTCATCCAGCGCTCGCATAACGAAGGCATGACCATCATCCTTTCGGGTGTGAAGACGCACGTGCTACACCAACTGCAGACAGGTGGCATTGAGCAACAGATGGATCCGAATAATATCTGTCCGAATATTAACGTAGCGCTGGCTCGAGCGGAAGAACTGCTGGAAATTAAGAACACGAATGAATAAGTTGCAATTTATAGGGCTTTTGTTGGCAGTTTTGGGAAGTGCCTTTTGCTTTGCGGCCACACCGACGAGGACCTTACCGATCGTGTATGTGAACACCCAAAACGGACAAGGTATTTATGACACTGAGACGCAGATACCGGCGAAGGTTTATATTGATTCGGTTAACACCAAATATCCATCTTTGGGTTCGGCTTCCGCACCCATCGAGGCGATGATTAAAGGACGAGGTAATTGGACTTGGAACGGGTTTGATAAAAAGCCGTACAAGATCAAGTTCACCGAGAAGACGAAAGTGTTAGGCATGCCCAATAACCGTCACTGGTGTTTGCAAGCAGGTGCGGATGATTGGTTAGGGTTTATGCGCAACCCGTTGGGACATAAGTTGAGCAAAGCGATGGGACTGCGTTGGACACCGCGTATGCGACCCGTTGAACTGGTGCTGAACGGAGAGTATAAGGGTTTCTATTTCTTGACGGAACATGTGCGCATTGCCTCTCACCGTGTGCATATAAAAGAGCAAGCAGAAGGTGAAACACACCCCGATTCGATTACTGGCGGTTGGTTGGTGGAGATAGATAATTACCAGTCAGACAATAATATCGCTTTTGAAGAAGGTAACGGTCAATGGGTGATGATCTCGCTTCGCGAGCCAAAAGAGTTATCGTCGGCGCAGCGATCCTATTTGGAGCAGCAAATCTATGCGATAAACGATGTCTTGTATGGCTCCTCTTCTGCCGAATTGGAGCGGATCTTGGACATTAACGAAGCGGCGAAATATTACTTGGTGCAGGAGATTATGGAGGATTGCGAGAGTTACCACGGTAGTTGTTTTCTCTATAAAGACCGCGACAGCTTGGGCGTGGCAGATAAATGGAAATTTGGTCCGGTATGGGATTTTGGCAACGCTTACAACCGACATGAAGAAACGTGGATTTATGTTAACCCTACCTGGCCTCAATATTGGATTGGTCAACTGGCCGAATGGCCTGTTTTCCAAAACGCGGTACAAGAACAATGGTGGTTGTTTTACCATAACCAGAAGGACTCTGTGCGGGCGGATATATTGGAGTTGGCGTCCCAGATAGAGAAAGCGGCCATTCGCGACGCGGATGTGTGGCGCGGAACGCAGAACTACTGCGATAACAGTAATTTTGCTGATGTGCGCGACCGACTGCTTAGACGATATGATTGGCGAATCAATTGGCTCTATTCGCAGTGGGGCGAAGGGATTCAACCGAAGGTGGAAGGCATAGAGGATGTTCAAAGGAACGATGTGCAAGGTACAAAGATTCTTCGCAATGGTCAATTGCTCATCCTACGCGGTGGAAAAACATACAACTTCCAAGGTCAACAAACCCATTAAATATACTTTTTATTAACCCTCAAAAATCAAAACACTATGGTAAAGAAATTCATTTGCCCGATCTGTGGGTATGTACACGAAGGTACAGAGGCTCCCGAGCGTTGCCCGCAATGCAAACAAATCGTTACATGGAAAGTGCCGGAGGACGATAAACTGAACTTCGCCTGCGAGCATGTCTTAGGCGTAGCCAGGGACGAGCAAGATCCTATTATCCGCGAAGGATTACGTGCGCACTTTATTGGTGAATGCACCGAAGTTGGACAGTACTTGGCGATGGCGCGTCAAGCCGACCGCGAAGGGTATCCGGAGATTGCTGCCGCTTTCCGCAAATATGCTTATGAAGAGGCTGACCACGCTTCCTTGTTCGCTGAACTGTTAGGCGAAGTCGTTTGGGATACCAAAACGAACCTTGAGAAACGTATGTTGGCAGAGGCCGGTGCGTGCGAAGATAAACTGAAAATCGCCAAACGTGCGAAAGAGTTGAACCTCGATCCTATTCACGATGCGGTGCATGAGATGGCACGCGACGAAGCACGCCACGGTAAAGGCTTCGAAGGCTTGTTTAAGCGTTATTTCGGGAAGTAAGTCGAGAGGCTCGACACCCGGAAATCCATTCGGTTATTGAATAAATCCTCCACCGATGACGAGGCCGTCTTGGTATAACACCACGGACTGACCCGGTGTGATTCCCCAGACGGGGGCTGCGAATTGGATGCAGTCCCCGTCTATTGTTGTAACGGGTACTGCTTGGCTGCGATAACGCACTTTCGCGCAGATAGGTGCATCGCTGACGGCTGATGGCTGACGGCTGATGGCTTTGTAACGCAACTCCGTGGCATAGAGGTCATCGTAGGTGCCAAGGGTGACGCGGTTAGTGGTAGGGTCTATATGGGTAACGAACGCGCGTTGACCAAGTGCGATACCGAGTCCTTTGCGCTGACCGATGGTGTAGTTGGCATAGCCTTGGTGAGTACCTAACACCCGTCCTTCGGCATCCACGTACGCGCCCGGGCGCACGCGTTCCGTATAATCAGGCACGTTCGCGCGCAAGAAAGTGCGGTAGTCGTTATCGGGAATGAAGCAAATCTCTTGACTCTCTTTCTTCTCCGCCAAGGTCTCATAACCATGCGCGCGCGCAATCTCGCGCACTTGGTCCTTGGTCAAACCACCTAAGGGGAAGATCGTCCGCTTCAGATTATCCTCCGTTAGCATCCAAAGGAAATACGTTTGGTCTTTTTTTGTATCCACCGCTTCCGCTAAGTAAAGGTGTCCGTCCCGTTCGCGTATCTGTGCGTAGTGACCGGTGGCAACCCACTCGCAACCCAACTCATCTGCTACGCGTAGCATCTCCCCCCATTTGATGGTACTATTGCAAAGCACACAGGGATTAGGTGTCCGACCGGACATGTATTCGTCAATAAAATTACCGATGACGCATCGCTTGAACGTCTCGCGAAAATCCACAATGTGATGCTCAAAACCCATCTTCTCCGCGTTGTGTTTCGCTTCCATGATCGAATCGATGGAGCAGCACCCTTTCTCTCGCGCCAGACAGGATTCTTTGATGCTGTCAAACGTGCGGAACGTTACTCCCACAACCTCATAACCCTGCTCCAAAAGAAGCATGGCACTGACGGTGGAGTCAATGCCACCGGACATTCCCAGAAGTACGCGCTTTTTCATTGTTGCATTTCGACGAGTTTAGTGTAATATCCGCCTAAGGCGTATAATTGTTCGTGCGTTCCCCGTTCGACGATGCGTCCCTCGTGCAGCACGCAGATAAGGTCGGCATGTCGGATAGTGGACAAACGATGCGCCACCACAAGGGTAGTGCGGTTCGCCATCAGATGTTCCAAGGCTTCTTGTACGAGCCGCTCAGACTCGGAGTCGAGCGCCGAAGTGGCTTCGTCCAGAATCAATATAGGTGGGTTCTTCAATATCGCCCGTGCAATACTCAATCGTTGGCGTTGACCGCCGGAGAGACGGCTGCCCCTATCCCCGATAACAGTTTGATAACCTTCAGGCATATCTGCGATGAAAGCATGTGCATTGGCTATGCGTGCCGCTTGTTCCACCGCTTCCGCCCACGTTCCGCCGTTAGGAGCCGGTTGGGTGGTGTCCACACCAAAGGTGATGTTATTATAGACCGTATCATTGAACAGAATCGGTTCCTGACAAACGATACCCATCAGTGCCCGCAAATCGTGGGTGCTGAAGAGACGAAGATCCGTTCCATCGAGTGTGATCGAACCGGCTGTCGGGTCATAGAACCGCGGCAAGAGGTCTGTTAACGTCGTCTTACCACTGCCCGATTGACCGACTAACGCCACCGTTTGACCTTTCTTGAGGTCCAAAGAGATATCCATCAGCACTTCGCGATCCGGTTGGTACGCAAAAGATACCTGTTCAAACCGAATCGCTTGCTCAAACCGTACGGGTTGAGGTTTCTCCGGTTCCAAAATGTTCGATTGCGTGTTCAGCACAGCATCGATACGTTCCAGCGAAGCCAGTCCGCGACGAATACCATAAGACGCCTTGCTCAGGTCCTTAGCGGGGTTGATGATGGAGTAAAAAATAACCAGGTAATAAATGAACGTGGCAGCATCAATCGTAGCGTGGTCGCTCAAGATCAGCAGACCGCCGAACCAAAGGATGATAGCAATGAGTACTGTGCCCAAGAACTCCGACAAGGGGTGCGCTAAGTAATACCGCCGGTTGATACGGTTGAAGGTCTGCCGCGTAGCGTTGATAAGTGCCGTGAACCGATGCTGTAGTTTGCTTTGCGCATTGAAGCCTTTTACCACACGCAGCCCTAACAAGGTCTCGTCAATAGAAGATAGTATCTCAGCATTTTGTTCCTGCCCTTTGGTAGAAGCGCGTTTGAGACTGCGACCGATACGACCAATCAGGAATACCGCCACCGGCATCAGCAAGAGTACAAAAAGCGTCAGCTGCCACGATATGACGAGCAGTGTGATGAGGTACACAAGAATCATGATCGGGTCCTTGAATAGGATATCCAAGGCGGACATGATTGAGGCTTCCACCTCGTTCACGTCGTTGGTCATGCGGGAGATAATATCCCCGCGGCGTGCTTCGGTGAAATACCCCATCGGCAATGACAGCACTTTGTCGTATAACTGTTGCCTCAAATCGCGTAGCACACCGGTTCGGATAGGTACCATATAGTAGTTGGCTAACCACGCCGCCCCGCATTTGAGACCCGTCATCACCACCAAAAACAGACCTAACAAAAACAACACATAACCGGCTCCGTGCAATGCGATCTGCTCGTTCAGCAGGTAATAAAGGTTCGTTCGCCCTGCCGCCAGCGTCTCTTGAATTCCGCTCACGGCATGCAGATCAATCCACTCCGCCTCCGTTGTCGTTAAGCCGAATAAGATCCGCAGAACAGGGATAATAGCAGCAAACGAAAACAAAGAAAGGATTGTGGAGAGGAGGTTGAAGAAGATATTCAACCCCATCTGCAGCCTATAAGGCGGTACGAAACGTTTTATCAGTGTCAGAAATCTCATTTCTTGCGGCGATTCTCGTGAACGTATTGAATGATTTGTCGGTCGAAGTTCTCATGCGGTGTGCAGAAATGCACGCGGATAGGCAGAGCAATCAGTCGTTTGCCTTGTGCGCGCAAACGGTCCACCAAACTGGTCGTGCGTAGTCGTTGGATATCCTTCTCTGTTGTCAGCACAAAATCAAACGCCTTCGCCTGCTCGATAATCCGGTCAATATCCTTCTCTGTGTACTGGTGATGATCAGGGTAGGCCAATAACTCCGCTTGCGGGTAGTGCAAGTGTACATAGGCCATCATATACTGCGGCTGCGCAATGCCGCATAGCACAAGGGGCGTCCCTTCCTGCTCCATAGGCGCGTACTCCAGTCCGGCAAAATGGAGTTGCTGGTAGATAGGCAGATGAAGCCGGTTATCCACCACCCGCATGTCAATCGGACGAATAGACTCCGGACACTTGGTCACTACCACCGCGTCCGCTTTGAGCGCACGGTGCGGCAAGTCGCGTAACGTACCCCATGGTAACATGTGATCGTCTATATACAGATGGTCATACGGCGTCAGCAACACGGTCAAACCGCATCGAATAGCGCGGTGCTGCATCGCATCATCCAGAAGAACGACATCTAATTCTGCCACTTGTCGCTGAAGTTGCTTCACCCCTCGCACGCGGTTCTCGCATACCGCGATAGGCACGTCCGGAAAAGCACGGTGTAACTGCATCGCCTCATCCCCTATCGTCTGAACGGTAGCTTGCGGATCTGCCATCACAAAACCATGCGAATGACGTTTGTACCCACGCGACAGCACAGCCGGGTGGTATCCGTTCGCCAGTAGTAATCGCAGCAGGTACTCCACCATAGGCGTCTTACCCGTACCGCCTACGGCGAGGTTACCTACACAGATTGTAGGCACACTCACCGTACGCGAAGGGAGGATATGCTGGTCGTACAGCAGATGACGAATAGCCACTGCCAAGGTGTACAACCAACTAAGCGGTATGAGCAAAAAACCTTTCAATTGTCAATTATCAATTGTCAATTATCAATTATCGGATGATAATATCATCCATCTTCGCCATAATACGCGGCTTGGAGCAGAACTCACGAACTTTCATCACCAGTTTCTCCTCATCGGTCGTGTTGTCGAAGCTCTTCAAGATCTCTGCCAACGGATCTTTGACAGCCGGATAGTAAGCCAACTTATAATTCTCCAAACCGGCCAATTCAACCGCTTTGTCGATGGCGTTATTCAGGTTACCCAACTCATCCACGATACCGATCTCTTTACCTTTGGCGCCTAACCAAACACGGCCTTCGCCAATCGACTTGATGTAATCTTGGCTCACATGACGGCCATCGGCACAACGACGGGTGAATAGGTCATAACCGCGCTCCACCATCGTTTGCATCAACTGGTACTCCTCTTTGCTCATGCCTTTGTAGATGGCGTTCCACTGCAAATTGGAGTGCTTGTTTGTACCGTAATCATCGATATCCACACCAATCTTGTTACGTAACTTGCTGACATTAGGCACCGTACCGAAAATACCGATCGAACCGGTGATCGTAGTCGGTTCAGCGAAGATATAATCCGCACCGCAAGAGATATAGTATCCACCTGAAGCTGCGTAGTCACCCATTGATACAACCACAGGAATACTGTCCGCTTTGATGTTCTGAATAGCGTGCCAAATCTGCTCGCTGGCATCGGCCGAACCACCTGGACTGTTCACACGCAGTACCACTGCCTTGACGTCCTTGTCCTTGCGGATCTTTTTGATCGTCTTCACTACATCCTTACCTACAATACCGTCACCCGAATCATCAGTGATCTCGCCTTGCAAGTAATAAACAGCAACTTTGTCCTTTGCTTTTGAGACCGGACGTTTAACCTGTGCTAACTTACCGGTAGTGAGCAAGTTGTAGTCTTTCGTACCGGCATATACACGTAGCAGCGAATCAACATCTTGCATGTAGAAGATCGTATCTACCAAACCGGCTTTCACATGATCCTCGGCCGGTTGCAAAGGCATATAACTGTCAGCCAAAGCATCTAATTGCTCTACCGAGATACCACGAGAAGCGCTGACTGCGGCTTTGAACTCATCCCAAATACCATCGATGAACACTTTCGTCTGTTTGCGGTCGGCATCTGACATCGAAGTGCGGAAGAACGGCTCTACGGCGGACTTGAACGTACCTACCTTGAGAATCTGCATCTCTATGCCAATCTTTTCCATTATGCGGGTGTAGTACATTTTCTGTGCTACCAATCCGTACCATCCTACTGAACCTGTCGGGTCGAGGCAAATACGGTCAGCTACAGAAGCTACGTAGTAATTGGCTCCGCCGTAATTCTTAGCCGTGGCAAGCACCCACTTACCGCTCTGTTTGAAATCGAGCAGCGCGTCGCGAATAGCTTTCGCACTCGCCGGAGCCATACTCAACTCAGCGCCATCCAACCAGATACCTAAGATCTTGTCATCGTTCTTCGCTAAGCGAATATTGCTCAGCAAATCATCCAAACCTACGTTGTCCTGTTGCGCATAATTGCTGTAAGGCACTGAACCCATTAGACCTGCAAACGGATTCTCTTTCTGTCCTTGCTCAACCAAGGTACCTTTGAGTTCCAAACGATAAATCGTTTTGTCTTCTAACTTCACTTCACTGCTGCTCAGCGCGTCTCCCATGATCCAACCCAGGATAGCACTGCAGATGAAATACACAGCAAAGAAAATCAGGCAGCCACCTAAGCAACCTACCTTACGACGAGGTCTTCCCTCTTCTTGTTGTCTTCTAAAAAACATAATACCAAAAATTTAAATTAAAAATAACGTATTAACAATTTAACGATTTAACAACTTAACGTTTTAACGTCGTTTAACTTCAAGTTGAACGACATCCTATGATGGGGAGTAACCCCGTATTTCTTCAGCGCCGCATAGTGTTCCGCTGTCGGATACCCCTTGTTCTTGTTCCATCCGTACTGCGGATATTCGTCGTGCAAGCGATCCATATAATCGTCCCGATACGTTTTTGCCAGCACACTCGCTGCGGCAATCGAAAGATACGTAGCATCACCGTGAACCACCGTATCTGCCGGTATCGCCATCACTTCACCTTCGGGTATATACGGTTTCCATTTATTGCCATCCACCAGTATATGCTGCGGCCGAACGCTCAACCGATCTAACGCCCGCTGCATGCCCAAAATCGAGCACTGCAATATATTCCGCTCATCAATCTCTTGTGGTCCTACTGCCACTACCGCCCAAGCCACTGCCTCTCGTTCGATGATGGGCCGTAAGGTGTACCGCTGGTTATCGGTTAGTTGTTTTGAGTCATTCAGCCACTGAAACTCCTCCACTGCCATCACTCGCTTCGGGTCTAACACCACCGCCGCTGCAAACACAGGCCCTGCCAACGGACCCCGCCCTGCCTCATCACACCCGGCTTCCACAATATTTGCTATCATATACGGCTTTAACATCAATCGAATCGTCAATCGTCAATCGTCCAATCGTCAATTAGAAAGGATAACCGATGGCAAAATGGAACGTCATATCATCCTTCCAACATAGCCCGTTTGGCGCCGTACGCCACTGCTTATTCTCGCTGATGCGACTCGGGTCGTGCAACTTAACACCAAAATCAACGCGGAAAATCAAAATCGACAAGTCAAATCGTATTCCTACACCGTAACTCCACGCGATCTGTTTGTAGAACTCATCGAAGCGGAACACACCTCCGGGTTGCTCAGGGTAGTCATAAATGGTCCATATATTTCCTGCATCGAGGAATGCCGCCAACTCCAAGAAACTCAACACTTTGTATCGGTACTCCAAGTTAGCAACCAAGTTGATGTCACCCGCTTGCTTGTCATAAACGAACGCCGTTCCTTTCTCTCTAAAAGTTCCCGGACCCAGCGTACGTGCTTGCCAACCACGCACACCACTCGAACCGCCACCGAAATAACGCTTCTCAAAAGGTATCGTCTTCGCATTCAAATACGGCACAGCTACACCCAAACCGATATGGCCCAACAGGTGATGTTTCGGTGTGATGATACCGTGGTAAGTAAAGTTGAAATCGCCCTTCGCGTATTGGGAGAACGGTATCTTCCATAACACGTACGAACCATCGGCGTTCTTCTGAAATTGAGCCGCCAGACTCAAGGCATACAACGCGTTGCCTGCCGTCTCTACCCGAAATGCCATTTGCATATACGAGCGGTTGGGATAGCGAGAATTATACGTGCTGAACGAACCCAAATAACTCCAGTCCAAGATAAAATGGTCCTCGTAACTGGCCTTCAGCACAGATGATTTATCGTAGAAATCTTTTTTAAACTTCTCTGACATCCACGGCAGATAAATATAGTTGAAATCAATCAGGTTGAATTGATGTGTCCAGCGGCCTCCGGCTTTGCGAGGTATAAAATAGGTTAAACCGGCATTAGCAATGTTTCGCTCGTATTCATCCGGTCGATTTTGGTAATTATAAGCGAGGTTAATCTTTACATTCTCAGGGAAAAGCAACCCCGCCTCCGCTTTCGCTTCTATCGCCCGACCACCGTTAGTACGCCATTCGTACGAAGCCCGTGCACCTACGGTCAGTACTTGCGCTCCGTGGAAAATATTCTTATTGCTGTAGTTCAAACCCGCAGCAATGCCCCAATCTCCGGCGCTATAGGTGCCCTCCACCTCCGCCGAAACGGAGTTCAATCGACCGCGGGAAACGGTGATAAAACAGTCCAGCAAACTATCCCCAACCGGCGTAAAAGCTATGTCCACATACTTAACCGGAGGCAAACCGTTCATCTTCGCATACGTTCTGTTCACACGCCACTCCGCATAACGCTTATTGGGCTCAATGCGACTCGATGTCCTAAGCGCACGACGCGTCAAAAAACGATTGCCGGTCCAACTATACTCATTGCCGTACTTGTCATCCATCCGCTTCACCTCCACGCTGTCCGGCAAACGGGCTGGGTCGTAATCAATCTGATAACAAACCTTGCGAATTGTGTATTGCGTGTGAAGACGTTTCTGCGCATCAGCATCCAGATGTTCCACAAAAGGCGCCATGTGAATGCGAATATCTACCTCCCGCGAACGAAGCGAACTATCGGCCGTGAACTCCAACATCGCCTTCTCAAAATAGAAATAACCACGATTGCGCATCGCCGTAGTGATACGTTCGCGCTCTTCGTCCAAAGTCGCAGTCGAGAACTGTTCACCCTTCTTAACCAAGCAATGCTCGTTCACCGCAATCTCTCGAGCAGCGTCAAAAGGAATATCTACCTCATAATTCCGTATCGTGTAGGGCTCACGAGCCGTCACCAGATAGGTTAACCGAACCTTACGATCCTTCACCACTTTCTGCGTATCAACGCTCGCCTGAAAATAACCCATATTATTCATCTGCTGCTGCAACTGCTGCATACTGGCTGCCGTCAATTGCTCGTCGTAGATAACTGGCGCTTCACCCATCTTAAAAGCGTTATGCGCTAACCGTTTCTTCGATGCCGTCAGCGTATCCGTCGGGGCAGTGTTGTAGATATGTAACTGCAATTTCCAGAAACCGAATATCTCCGTGTTTTGTTTTTGACGCAAATAGGTGCGCAATTTGCCCGTATCCACTTTCTTGTCATCCACACATTTCACCTTAGCCTTGTCCAACAGGTATTCCCCCTGCGGCACGAACTTAGTCGTGTTGCAGGAAGCCAATGTCAGGGTCAAGACCACTAACCAAAAACCATATGTGCGTAGCACGCGTAGCATAATTAGCGTGCAAAATTACAAAAAAACTTGCATATATGCAAATTTTTTACTACTTTTGTGCCAAATTTCAAAATTTATGGAGAAAATTACGAAAGCACAAGTCAAATTAGTCCGCTCTTTGCAGCAAAAAAAGTTCCGCGACGAACTCTCCCTTTTCGTCGCCGAAGGCGAAAAATGCGTCTCCGAACTGTGCAAAGCCTTCCAACTCGAAATGCTGATTATAGAAGAAGGGTTGGAGTTCAATCAGTCTCTGTTCTCGCAGGCGAAGACGGCCTATATGCTGTCTGCGAAGCGCTCCGACATCGAACAGATATCCTCCCTTCGTACACCCCAAGGCGTCATCGGAGTCTTCAAAAAGCCATCCCACAGCGAAGCGGTCTTACAGTCCGAAGGACGGTCTTACAGTGTTAACGGTCTTACAGCCGAAGGCGGTCAGCATCTAACCCTCGCGTTAGATGCTATCCAGGATCCAGGGAATTTGGGCACCATCATCCGAACCTGCGACTGGTTTGGCGTGCATGATATCTTCTGCTCGCTCGACACCGCCGACTGCTACAACCCCAAAGTGGTACAAGCCACCATGGGCGCCCTCGCCCGCGTTCGCCTCCACTATGTGGACCTCCCCAAATGGCTAAATGACCAAACAAATGGCCAAATGGTAAATGACCAAATGGTAAATATCTTCGGCACTCTCCTTGACGGCCAAAACATGTATGAAGTCTTACAACGTAGTGGTCTTACAGCGGAGCGGTCTTACAGTCCAAAGGACGGTCTAACAGCCGAAGGCGGTCACGCAGTAATCATCATGGGCAACGAAGGCAACGGCATCTCAAACGAAGTCCGCCAGTTCATCACACATCCCATCCGCATCCCTTCCTATCAAAAAAACGTTGAGACTTCAGAAAGCCTCAACGTCTCTATCGCAACCGCCATCGTCCTCGCAGAGTTCCGGCGGTCTTACAGCGGAGCGGTCTTACAGTGAAACGGTCTTGCAGCGTAGCGGTCCTACAGCGCAGCGGTCTCAGTAAGCACTCATCTGTTCGCTTACCGTCTTATTGACAAACTCCGCAAACTCCTGAATGGTCATCGAACCCTTCTCCTCGGCGCCTTGCTGACGAACAGAAACCAAACCCTGCTCTGCCTCTTTCTCGCCGACGATCAGCATATACGGAATACGCTTCAGCTCGTTATCACGAATCTTACGACCTAACTTCTCATTGCGGTCGTCCACAATCACGCGAACATCCTGTTGCTCAAGCAGTTCCTTCACTTTCCAGGCGTACTCATTGCTCTTTTCGGAAATCGGCAAAACAACTGCTTGATCTGGCGTCAACCACAACGGGAACTTACCTGCCGTGTGCTCAATCAAAACGGCTACAAAACGCTCCATCGAACCAAACGGCGCTCTGTGAATCATCACAGGACGATGTTTCTGGTTATCCTCGCCCGTGTACTCCAACTCAAACCGCTCAGGCAAGTTGTAGTCCACCTGGATAGTACCTAACTGCCAACGACGACCGATAGCATCTTTCACCATAAAGTCCAATTTCGGACCATAGAAAGCCGCCTCACCGTACTCCACCTTTGCCGGCAAGTTCTTCTCCTTGCACGCATCGATGATAGCTTGCTCGGCCATCTCCCATACCTCGTCCGAACCAACATATTTCTCGTGATTATTCGGGTCGCGCAAGGAGATCTGTGCCTCAAAATTCTGGAAATCCAACGCCTTGAAGATAATCTCAATAATCTCCATCACACGGATAAACTCTTGCTTCACTTGGTCTTGACGGCAGAAAATATGTGCGTCATCTTGAGTAAAAGAACGTACGCGCGTCAACCCGTGCAACTCACCGCTTTGTTCATAGCGGTAAACCGTTCCAAACTCCGCGCAGCGGAAAGGCAGATCCTTATAACTGCGAGGACTGTTCTTGAAAATGGCACAATGGTGAGGACAGTTCATCGGTTTAAGCAGATAAACCTCACCCTCTTCCGGCGTCGTAATAGGTTGGAAACTGTCCTTGCCATAGTGATCCCAGTGACCCGAAGTGATATACAAGTTCTTACTGCCGATATGCGGAGTGATAACTTGCTGATAGCCATAGCGTTTCTGGATTTTCTTTAAGAAATCCTCTAACCGCAGACGCAAAGCCGTTCCCTTCGGCAACCAAATCGGCAAACCTTTACCAACCATGTCGCTGAACATAAACAAATCCAGCTCTTTACCGATCTTACGGTGGTCACGTTTCTTCGCCTCTTCCAGCAACGCCAAATACTCATCCAACATCGCTTTCTTCGGGAACGAGATACCGTAAATACGCGTCATCATCGGACGCTTCTCATCGCCTCGCCAATAAGCAGCGGCACAACTAAGCACCTTCACCGCCTTAATAGGCTCTGTGCTCAATAAGTGCGGACCCTTACACAAATCCGTAAAAGCACCCTGTGTATATGTGGTAATATGTCCGTCCTCTAACTCGCTGATTAACTCGCATTTATAACTCTGACCCTTGTCGCCGAAAGCCTTCAGCGCATCTTCCTTTGCAATCGAACGTTTCTGCAGCACTTCTTTCTTAGCACGCAGCTCCATCATCTTTGCTTCAATAGCTGCAAAATCCGAGTCTTTGATCGTTACGCCCTCAGGCGGCATCACATCATAGTAGAATCCGTTCTCGATAGCAGGTCCGATACCGAATTGAATACCCGGATACAACTCCTGCAACGCCTCGGCCATCAAGTGACTCGATGTGTGCCAAAAAGCATGCTTTGCCTCCGCATCCTCCCACTTATGCAACTTAATCTCCGCATCTTCTGTAATGGGATAATTAAGTTCTACGATGGTAAACTCATCTGACGGCTGATGGCTGACGGCTGATGGCTGATGGCTGACGGCTGATGGCTGAATACTTGCACACAGCACATCTTGTGCCAAACGACTGCTGATACTCTCAGCTACTTGAAGCGGCGTGATTCCGCTCTCATACTCACGGACACTCCCGTCCGGAAAAGTAATTTTAATCATACAATTTTCTGAGCATTCAGAATTCAGCTTTCAGGTCTTCTTTCTGATAGCTGATCGCTGATAGCTGACCGCTAATCGCTGACCGCTAATCGCTGACCGCTAATCGCTAATCGCTGACCGCTAATCGCTGACCGCTAATCGCTGACCGCTAATCGCTGACCGCTAATCGCTGACCGCTAATCGCTGACCGCTAATCGCTGACCGCTAATCGCTGACCGCTAATCGCTGATAGCTGATTTCTGATAGCTTTTAAATAAACCTACAAATGTTTACGGCGCGGGGCTCACAACTGCCCTTCTGCCAAAAATCTTGATTTATCCCGCCCTCGAGGCTAAGAAATCGACTGCAAAATTACTGCTTTTTTTTGACATATGCAAATTATTTGCAATTTTATCGTCCTAAATAATTACACCGCTATAGCGTAGCGGTCCGGATTTTCCGGATTTTCCGCAAAATTTCTTCCATTTCTTCACATCCCTCGCTACACCCCTTCAACGCCCATTTCTGCCCCCTCTCACTACCCCTTAGCAGCCAAAACACCCCAAAAGTCCCACCCCTCAGCGCCAAATCACGGGCCATTCACGGGGCATTCACGAACCCTTACCATAGGATACCCATAGGATAACCATAGGATACCCATAGGATAACACCCCTTTTTGTGCAAAAATATGCTTTTTACTATATATATACTATGTATATATATACTTTCTTTCTTACTACTTAGCCCGCAGCCAAGTTTGATTGCGACCCAAGAAGCCGCGTTTATCCAGCGATCCTCTCAGCACTAATTTGCCATCCTTGAGATAAATCTTACCGTAGTAAAACTTACCGCTTTCCGGATCTAACACACGACCGCCTACCAATTCGCCCTTCTCTGCCTTCATCCCGCGAATAATAACCAACCCTTCCAAAGGCGTATTATGGTCTGCTCCTTCGCACTCCGTGCAAAGCAAACCCGCTTCACCAACTAACATCTTGGCAATCTTACCATAATACAAACCATCCTCTCCCTGGTAGATAGACACGATAGAACGCTCCTCTGCCGTCTTATCATCCACAGTCTTCCAATTACCAACGATTTGATCTACCTGTCCAAACACATTCGCTACTCCGAAAAACGCCAGCAAAACTGCTGAAAAAAATAGTTTTTTATTCATAATATACTCATTTTTTCAAAAATTACATGCAAAAGTACTATTTTTTTTGCACATATGCAAATTTTTTTGTAATTTTGCCCAGTTTTATGCGCCCACACGCGTACTTATAAGGTATGAAGTTAGTTTTTGCATCCAATAACGAACATAAATTGTCGGAAGTTCGGTCAATTATGCCGGCACACGTGGAGATTTTAAGCCTGCATGACATTGGCTTCGAAGCCGACATCGAAGAAACGGGTACCACCCTCGAAGCCAATAGTGCTATCAAAGCGCAAACTATCCATCAATGGTTAGTCGCAAACCAGCCTAACCAACCCATCGATGGCGTCTTTGCTGATGATACGGGCTTGGAAATAGATGCTCTCAACGGTGCCCCGGGAGTCTATACCGCTCGTTGGGCGGGAGAACCGGCTGCTAACCGCCGCAAAGCTTTGCACGAACTATCCAACCAAACAAACCGCAAAGCGCAATTCCGTACTGTCATCACCCTGATACGCGACAATAACCAACTTCAGGTTGAAGGCATCGTTCGTGGCTCTATTGCCACAGAAGAACGCGGAGAAAGAGGCTTTGGCTATGACTCGCTCTTCATACCTGAAGGACATGAAAAAACATTTGCCGAACTACCGGCCGAAGTCAAAAATAGCATCAGTCATAGAGCAAGAGCTCTTGCTGAACTCGTCAAAATAATCTAGTCCAATGGCTATTACAGATCAGAAAATCATGAGAAAGAGTATATTGGTAGCTTGTTTGTTACTCCTTTCACTTACCTCAATAGGAAAGGAAGCGAAATGGACATCCCATTTTGCATACAATAATGTCACACAAATAGCGGTCGCCCCCGACCGTGTCTATGCCATCTCCGACGGTAGTCTCTATAGCGTGGAAAAGCAATCGGAGAAAATCCAAACCTACGACCGTCAATCCGGTCTTCATGGAACCGGTATCGCCTGCATCAGCTATGACCCAACCTCGGAAATACTCATGATTGCTTATTCAAATGGTCAAATTGATATCCTATCAACGCACGGAGTACAATATGTGGGAGGCCTCTATGAAAAGGATATGGTGCAACAAAAAACCATTTACAATGTTACCTTCCATGATCGCACAGCGTACTTTGCTACTCATTTTGGCATACAAACATTTGACTTGCGCGAGAATAAACTCGTTGATTCCTATTGGTTGCGTCCCAATGGTCAAGAGACCCCTATAAGCGATATTCGTATCATAGGAGACTCTATTTATGCGTTCGGAGGAAACTATAGTAAAAACACGAAGATTGTACAGAACGATAGTCTTTTTTCTGCCGCACTCACAGATAATATAGTGGACTACCGCTTCTGGAAACGTGAGAAAAATACAGGTCGCATCACCCAAGATACCGAAAAAGGTAAACACTATGCTGATGAGATGAACGAGTGGTACTCGGATGGGGCTAATGGTATTAAGCGCATAACGGCAACGGATACGTTGTACTACAAACCCGAAGGTCCATTAGTCAATATACCCTATCGTATTTGTGCCTCACAAGGAAGGGTCTTTGTCCTTCAAGGCGGACGAGAAGCAACCCAATATAAAAGAGACGGTATTGTCATGATATATGATGAAGGTCATTGGACGAATATAACTACCGATTCAATCCGTCCCTATTCCCAAAAGAAGGTGTACGACTTCATGAACGCAGCCGCCGACCCCCGCGACAAAAACCATTTCTTTGTAACCAGTTACGGCACGGGCTTATACGAATTCCAAGGAACAAGATGCATCAAACATACCATCGCAGCAGATGATAACCCTATTACTGCTGCCGCGACATCCAACCCTTCAGAATATACACGTTTAGATGCTGCGGTATATGATTCTGACAACAATCTGTGGTTTATTAATGCAGGAGGCGAACATCTTACTAATATCTTAATTTGTATTGATAGTGCAGGCGTTTGGCATGGACTTCCAGTATACTTTGAGGGAGAACACGTAGCTCCTCAT
This sequence comes from Paludibacteraceae bacterium, assembly GCA_017444615.1. Classification (GTDB taxonomy): domain Bacteria; phylum Bacteroidota; class Bacteroidia; order Bacteroidales; family Paludibacteraceae; genus Colicola. The sequence continues at coordinate 21,916 of JAFSWF010000026.1, forward strand.
ACTCCGTCAACGGTTCTTATAGATCGAACCAATAAAAACTACAAATGGTTCGGAACAATGCGTTATAACACGTGCGTCATTTTGTTGGACGACGCCGGCACGCCTTTTGATAATTCAGACGACCGTGTAATGTTGCGAACACAATGGACCGATCAGAAAGGGCAAGAGTTCCTTCCGGAGAACATCTTTACGATGCAACAAGATGAGCAAGGACGCCTATGGCTGGGTACCAAAAAAGGACCTGCGTATATTGACTCCGAAACGGATTTCTTTACTTCCGATGCAATAGTTATTCCGGATGTGCTGGATGAGAACGGAGAAAACCCAATGTTAACACAAGAAATAAATGGTATTTGCTTTGATAAAGATGGCAAAATATGGATAGGAACCAAAACATTAGGTGTGTATGTCCTTAATAGTGATGCAACAGAAATAGTGGCGCACTATACCACAGAGAACTCCATTATGCCTTCTGATTTAATCCTCTCGTTGGCATGTACCGAACAAGGAATAATTTTCATCGGCACCGGAAATGGCTTAGTATCATATGAACCCGGTTCTACCCCAGAGGGAGTAACTAACGTCGATGATACCAACCAAGATAAGCTTGACCCTGGAACGATGCAACGTTGGCGCTTGCATTATGCCTATAATAACCCGCAGACTATCGTTCCTACACCCAACCGAATCTATGCCAAAGCGGATGGAGCACTATTCTATTTGGACAAATCATCCGACCAAATGGAGTATCTAAGCAAAGAAACGGGCCTAAATGGAAATACAATTACGGATATTGCCTATGACGAACAAACACATCGTCTTATCATTGCTTATTTGGACGGTCGAATAGATCTGTTAGATGATGATGGAAATGTAACGCAAATGCCGGATTTATTCATGAAATCATATGCTATCTCTACCTCGATCAATTCAGTTGCAGTCGGAAAAAAGAATAGTTATTTGGCTATGCCATTTGGTATCATCGCGATTAATACAAAAAAAGCAATAGTAAGCGACACGTACTATATTGGAGATGATGCCGCTTCTGTAGATGTGTTGAAGGTAATTGAAGGTAAAGATTCGATATATGCCTTCTCGCAAGATAGAATGTATGCTGCAGCTTTGACAGATAACTTGGTAGATTATCATTTCTGGCACAAACAAAATCTTCCTTCGGGAAAACTAACACACGCAGTCTTATATCGCGATGAATTATATATCCTTCAAGACAGTATTTTATATAGACATCGCAATAATACGTGGCAGCAAGTACTATCTCAGCCATTAAGATGGATACGAGAATCAGATGGCAAATTACTGCTATCACTCTCTTATGCGAATATTGCTCTCCTAGATGAAAATGATCAAGCAATCACAATTAGTACGCGGTACGTGGCCAATGATGCAGTTTATTCGCAAGGGAACTATTGGTTGGCAGAACAAGACTTTGGACTGGTTCGTTTAGGAACTTCCGGAGACTCTTATTTCCATCCCGAAGGACCCAATACGAATACAGGCTATGCGATGACTGCGGCTCACGGACATATCTACATAGCTAATGGCGGTCGGTGGGCTGTCCAAGATCTTAATTACGCGAAGATCAATATATTTGAAGGATTAAACTGGCGCCGTATTCAATATGGTACTATCGTAAACCGTTCGGGGCATGATGCCCGAGATGTGGTCAGCATTGCCGTTGACCCATACGACCCGGGACATTTCTTTGCCGCAACGTACGGAACAAGTGTGTATGAATTTAAGAATTATACAGATACGATTATACACTATAATGAGTATAACAGCACGCTCCGTTCTGTTCATGGCACAAGTCCGACTTACTACACCCGCACTGATGGTGCAATGATGGATGCTGAACGAAATTTATGGGTGCTCAATGCAACTGAAATAGGGCAACCTCTCCACATTCGCACATCTAATGGGAAATGGGTTGGCATCCCATTAAAAAGTGGAGGCCAAACAATTACACTAACGACACCAACAGGAATTTGGGTAGATAGAAGAAATAGCAATCGAAAATGGTTGATGGATCAGCGTTACTCACAAGGTGTAATCTTGTTTGATGACGGGGGAACACCTACTTACACCGGCGATGATCGTTGTATCAAACGTGCTACTTTTACCGACCAAAATGGTCGTCTGCTATCTCCGGCGACATTTCATAGTTTTGCCCAAGACCATAAGAATCGAATATGGATAGGTACACCGAACGGAATTATTATTATTCCTGCCAATGTGGATTTCTTCACAAGTGATAAATGCCAACGAATCATCATTCCTCGTAATGACGGAACAGGCTTAGGAGATTACTTATTAGGAGATGAACAAATCAACTGTATGGCGGTAGATGGTGGAAATCGTATGTGGATAGGAACGCAAACGTCGGGACTCTATCTTATAGAAGATGACACAATCACCGTGGCGCACTTTACGCAATATAATTCGTTGCTTCCTTCCAATACCATCCTTTCTATTGCCATTCATCCGCAAACGGGAGAAGTATTCGTTGGAACAGAAAATGGTATTGCTTCTTATCGAAGCGATGCCAGTGAGCCGGCAGAGGATTTCAGTCAAGCGTATGCATTCCCGAATCCCGTTCGCCCGGATTATGGAGGAGTAATCAGCATAGCTGGTTTAATGGATGAAACAACCGTCAATATTGTCGATGCAGGAGGTAATCTTGTTTGCAAGACACGCAGTCACGGAGGTATAGCAGTGTGGGATGGTAACTTGCCTGATGGTCATCGTGCCAAATCAGGAGTATACACAGCACTCTGCAACGAACCAAATGGAAAGCACGCTGTCGTTAAGATATTGTTGATAAGATAAAAATCGGTTGCTGAATAAATAACCGGTTACCTATTTCCTGTCAATATATGCATGGTACGAGGCATATAATTAGAAAGTAAAAGATAAACACTTATCAATAGGAATGTCACTATCCAAGGTATAACCAGATATGAGGCCGTCAGTACAATATCAGTAATCGGCAATAGACGACATGCAAGCAAACAAAGGGCGCTAGTGGGTACGATATGACTTAAATAAATAAAAAAGGATCCTTTACTTATTTTCTGTGGAATACGTTTGTTTGTATGGCTCATTATCCATGCAGTTAAGGCAATTAATAATGGGAACTCGCTTACTCGCATTATTGGTACAATGAAATCAAAAGGCAAATCTATTCCCAGATAGGGAATGAGTTCATGCGCAAATGCAGCTACACAAAATATTGGAAGACACCATTTTGCTAATTTTCTGGATACCACAACAAGATCAATATCATTCATCTGTGACCAAACACCCATACCAAACCAGAAAATGGATAAGTTCTGCAAATGAGGCAGATGGTAAGGACAGCAATATAGCATAAACAAGATGCTTGGCATTAGCCATTTTTTTGTTTTTGTGGCAATAAAGAACAGAGGAGAAGCTAATACCAAAAACATTAGGTCCCGTAAAAACCATAAAGGAATATTGGCGGGTTGCCCTACTTCGCCTATAAATGACCAGTTCTGGGTGCAATCATAGAAAGCATATAAATAATCTTTAATTCCATATTCTGCAATACATCCCATTCGCGCACTTGTGCTGCCGGTTAATTGTTCTTGGGCAATCATGATGGCAAGCATCAGTGCATTCCATATTATATAAGGAATAAGCAAAGAATGTAAACGTCTTTTCAATTTCTCTTTATATGTAACCCAATCAAACTTGTGCTGCCTGAAAAAAAGATAGCCAGAGATAAAAAAGAAAGTAGGAGTAAAGATTTTCCCTATTAACCAATAGCATGTATATATAACACTATTAGTTAATACAAGTTGACTCATTTGTTCTTCAGAAATGTACTTAAAAAAATGAGTATGACAATAGATAATACCTATCATCATTGGAAGACGTAAGGCATCTAAAAGCTCATATATATATGTTTTGTTTGGGTCCATTGAATAGTATGTGATAGGCAGAGTGTCTTCTACCCCCTAATTAACTTCATAAATTCCTCTCGCGTCTTAGCCTGATTGAAGGCGCCGGTGAAGTCAGATGTGACGGTCATTGCGTGCTGCTTCTGCACGCCCCGCATTTGCATGCAGAGGTGTTCCGCTTCGATAACCACCATCACACCCAGTGGGTTGAGCGTGTTCTGAATACAATCTTTAATTTGTGTGGTAAGACGTTCCTGTACTTGAAGTCGTCGCGCATACACATCCACCACACGCGCAATCTTACTTAGCCCGGTAATCCGTCCGTTAGGAATATAAGCCACGTGCACTTTGCCGAAGAAAGGCAGCATATGATGCTCGCAGAGCGAGTAAAAATCAATATCTTTTACTACTACCATCTGCCGATAATCCTCTTCAAAAAGCGCAGACCGCAAGATAGCCTCCGCGTCCTCGTTATAACCCTTGCACAAGAACTGCAGAGCCTCGCCTACACGATGCGGTGTCTTAACCAAACCTTCGCGATGAGGATCCTCTCCTATCTGTGCTAGTACGGTTTGAACAGATTGTGCAATCGTCTCCGTCACTTCCGGACGGCTATGAAAGTCCTGCAAATTCATTGTCTTACTTTGATTTTATCTCGCACAATATAAGTGTCGCCGACCATATTCGGGTATAATTGCACAAACAATTTCTTATATTCGCGCGCCTCTTCATAAGTGCGGAAATCTCCTATACGCACCTTCCAAAACGGCGGCAGATACGTAACATAAATCGTTTGACTCACTTTGTCCTTCAGTCGTGCTTCAAGGTTCAGCGCTTCACTTTTGGCGGTCTGTTGTTGGTTGGACGAATAAATCTGCACACGGTATCCATCTATCTCAACCAACTCACGGCTACCGAACATCGCTGTCTCAAGCAGTTCCGCAACCATACTGTCTTGCACCACCTGTACACCCGGCATCGAGTCGAGTAGGTTAGGGCGTTGAATGGCTTCTATCACAGTGTTTTGAACCACAACAATAGTGTCCTCCGCTCGCACACCACAGAGGGCAAACAATAGACTCAATATAATCGTTAATTTCTTCATTCTGTGTTTAATATCTAAATGAACTACCACCAACGAACTCGCGCAAGAAAGATGTTGGCGGAATCTCTTTTTCCGGAATTGGGATAAAATATTGCAGGAACTTTAACAGTCGGTGTGCCTCCGTATATTCCTCACAGAATTTCGGCACCTCCTGCAAAATAGGCTCTGCGTGACGCTTCAGCACGGCAAACTCAAACAGCAAAGTCGAGTTAAACATCACATCCGCTTCCTCTTGGAACGGATACACCCATTTGGTCTCTCCACGCACTACAGACGGACACCGCGCAATAGTCTCTCTTGCCGAGAAATTGCGGTACTTATAATCGCGCACAATGCGGCGCAGCAGACGAATATCAGTTGTCGGTATCCAGTTATGATTGTCAATATTGATGGTCGTCAGCGCAGAAACGAAAATCTTAAACGTCAACTTACTATCTACGTCTGGTAGCACACAAGGATTAAGTGCGTGCAGACCTTCAATAACCAGCACCGAATCTTTTTGCAACTTCAGCTTACGACCTCTAAATACTCGCTCGCCAATAGTAAAATCGTAAGTGGGAAGTGAAACCTCCTTGCCATCTAATAAATCATGCATTTGTTGTTGGAAGAACGGCAGATCAACGGCTCTCACGTCCTCAAAATCCCATTCGCCATTCTCGTCTCGCGGCGTATCAACACGATTAACAAAGTAATCATCCATCGATAGCACCTCCGGTTTGATACCATCCACCAACAGTTGAATCTGCAAACGCTTGGAGAATGTGGTCTTTCCGGATGAAGAAGGACCGCTAATAAAGACAATCTTTGGCCTCTTCTCTGCGATAGCATCAGCCGTCTGAGCAATCTTCTTCTCGTGCAACGCTTCCGCCAGTTTAATCAATTCAAACGAACGTTTATCTTTGCATGCAATATTAAAATCGCTCACGTTGTTGATGCGCAGCAGTTTGTTCCAACGGTTGTATTCTTGGAAGATAGAGAACATCTTCTCCTGCTGAATGGAGTCCTCCAATTGGTTCGGATGTTGACGGTTGGGAATGCGAACCAGCAAACCGTCCTTGTAAGGCACTATGTCAAACAGCGTAATATACCCTGAACTGGGCAGCAGCACATTTGTGTAATAATCAATGTAATCCCCCATCCGGAAGTAACGGCAATACGGGTTACCAAGCGTCTCAAAGATCGAACTCTCGTTGTTATACCGCTCTGCGAAAAGCTGAATAACCTCTTTTGTCTGCTTCTCTTCTTCGTAAATGGGCCTGTCCTCGTTAATGATTTGCTGCATGCGCTCTTTGATGGCTTGCACCATCTCTTTGGTGATGGTAGGTGGCTCCTTCGTATCATCTGGATGGGTGTTCTTGTCCTGATGCCACTGAAGCGTGCTGTAATACCCTTTGTTAATCGGGTGCTCTGCGCGCAAGTCCATCGTCGGATACAACTCATTCACCGCGCAGGCTAATACCATACTTAGCGTACGCACATACACACCCATTCCACTTGGCGAACTGGCGTCCAAGAACTCAATATCTTTGGGCTTGTACAATAAGAAATTGAGATTCTCTACTTTATAGTTCACGTGCGCCGCAAGGATGGGATACTTAAGCTGAATACCCAATAAATCTTTGAGTTCAATAAGCGAAATGCCTCGTGGCACGTCGTGGTACGTACGGGTGTTTTTGCAGTAGATGGTGATGGTTGGCTCCATAGATTAATTATCAATTGTCAATTCTCAATTATCAATTATCAACGTTTTTTCTATTTCCAAAGCTTGTTGCAAAAGGCATGCCATTTCGCTCAAACGTACTTGATTAGCGGCGTCAGAGATAGCCTGCTCAGGGTTTGGATGAGTTTCGATAAACAACCCATCTACCCCTACTGCCACCGCTGCGCGCATCAAATACGGCACCATCGCACGATTACCGCCTGTTATTCCTTCATGCGAAGAAGGTTGTTGCACCGAGTGCGTAGCGTCAAAGATAACCGGGCAACCGAAACTTCGCATCTCCACTAATGAGGTCATATCCACTACTAATCGCCCGTATCCGAAAGATGAACCTCTTTCCGTCAGCCAAATAGTACCGTTCTGCACTGCTCCTGGCGATACTTGCTCTATCTTCTCAATCGCACCTTTCATGTCCCAGGGCGCCATGAACTGGCCTTTTTTCACATTCACAATGCGACCTGTGACGGCTGCGGCTTGCAGCAAATCGGTTTGCCTGCTCAAGAAAGCAGGTATCTGCAGCACGTCCGCCACTTCGGCCGCTAGCGCACATTGATAACTCTCATGCACATCAGTCACGATGGGTAACCCGAACTGCTCCTTCACTTCCTGCAAAATCCGCAATCCTTCCTCCATACCTACGCCCCGAGGCGAAGCAGACGTGCGGTTCGCTTTGTCGAACGAAGACTTGAAGTATAACGTAATACCCAAATCATAACAAAGACGGTTCAGCGTCTCTGCCGTCGTCATCACTACTTCTCTATTTTCTATGGCACAAGGACCTGCAATCAGGAACATCTTCAATTATTAATTATCAATTGTCAATTATCAATTAAACCGCATGGTATATCTTCGCCCATTGTACCTTCAACTTACCGGTGCCGCCTTTTTTTGCTATCGGCAACCAACTCTGAGCCAGTAGGAACATCTTCTCTTTCGGCAAACTATTCCGCAAACGAAGCACCTCTATGTTATTAACGTACCAAATCAGTTCGTCTTTGGTCCAACGAAGCGTATAAACATGGTACATTGACCGCAGCACGCCTGTCAATTCCGCCATTTGTGCCTTCTTGCCATCCACCAAACCCATTTGATGCTGGTTGCCGTTATAGTGGTAAAGCGCCACCATCGGCTCGCCGGGAACACCTGTGCTCAAGCCAAAGAAATGATGACCGCTTCCTTGACTGCGCACTTTTGCCATAAACAGACCTTGTTCCTGTGCAAACGCCTCACGAGTGTTCATCACGTCCGATGTGTAGTCAAACACATGCTCCACAAAGCCTTTCTTCTCGTCCCAAGCAACAGCTTTAGCGCTCTCCTCGCGCGTCTCAATGTCCATACGACCATCCGCAAAGAAAGTGTTCTTGCCGCCGTTGTAGGCCTGACGCTCGTTCGTGCGCGAATGACCATCTTTCATAGCAGGGTTTGTATAACCAAATCCCGCTTTCCAATGAGCACCGGACGACATGTCATCTGCAAAAGCCGGACGGAACAACTCCGCCCAGTCAATCTTCTCTTCCCGTTGCGCGTAATAGAACTGAATATCCTCCGATTTTGCCAATGCTAAATACCGTTGCTCCGTCTTATATTCCTCCGAATGCTCCCATCGTTTAGCATCAGCCCATAACGCGTGACGAGTCTGAAAATCTTCGGTATGTACTTCTTTCTCTAACGCCTCTAACTCCTTCAACTCCGGCGAGTTAAGAACCTTAAGATAGTTCTTGTAAAAGGCAGAGCGATAGATCATATTGAACATCCGCAACTCGCTTGAATGCAGACGCTCTTTGATACTACCTATTTTCTGAAACTCCTCACTCTCGCGGAATTTCAAAAACGCTTGAAATGTCTCATTCTCCAACGCGTATTGATAGCCTTGCATCCGCATCGACGAACGCAAACGCTCGTAGGTCAGCATCTTACGCCCTTCTTCGGTCTCCTTATACTTGCGCGAAATCAATTCTTTCTTACGCGCCTGAAAATCCGAACTGTCTACTGTCTTCTTAAGCACCAGATACTCTGCCAATTCGGGTGACTTTTCTATGCGACGCCAACGATTGACGCGTTCTATCATCGCTGACATCTCTTTCTCGAACGCTTCCGTCGAGAGCATCTTTCCTGTTAGTCGCGCGGTAAATAAATTCATATAAACGATTTAACGTTTTAACAATTTAACATAGAACTTCGTATAGTTCTTCCAACGTATCAACAAAAATCGGCTTATAGTGCTCGTCTGAAGGAATGAATTGCAAACGCTTCATCAATTCTATTTGTGCCTTCAGAGGCTCGTAAAAACCCTTGTAATTGAGTATATAAATAGGCTTTTTATGTTCACCTACAATCGCGCTCGAAATAACATCCATCATTTCATCCAAAGTACCGTAACTGCCTGGTAAACAAACCATAACGTCTGCCAAATCGCGCATCGCTTGCTTGCGCTCAGACATAGTACGTACGCGGTAAAGTTCATCGCAGTTAGTCGCTTTTCGTCCGCAGGCAACGATACGTGGTGGGATAACACCGATGATGTATCCCCCTGCCGCTTTAGCCGCATCGCTCGTGCGGGACATCAATCCGCCTGTGGCACCGCCATAGACCAACGTATGCCCCTGCTCGCCTAACCATGCTCCCAACGCATCCCCAAGTGCCAAATATTCCTCAGGGATAGCATCCTTCGCCGAACAATAAACCGCTACTTTCATATCCTTATTCGTTCATCAGATTTGGAATTTTTCTTTAGTAGATTTGGTTTTATGGAGAGGGAGTTATGGGGTCCATAATGACCGAACCAAAAAGCCAAAGATACTAAGAAAAAACCAAATTACGCGTCGATGTTTGCGTAGGTAGCGTTTTCCTCAATAAACTCGCGTCTCGGAGCAACATCATCGCCCATCAGCATCGCAATCGTGCGGTCAGCCTCAGCGGCGTTCTCAATCGTCACTTGTTTGAGCAGACGACGAGCCGGATCCATAGTAGTTTCCCATAACTGTTCATCGCTCATCTCACCCAAACCTTTATAACGCTGCGTCTTGATCTGCTTCTCGTCGCCGCCACCGTAGTTCTGAATAAACGCCGTACGTTGCGCATCGTTCCAGCAATACTCGCTGTAATTACCCTTCGAGCACTTGTACAGCGGAGCCATCGCAATATAAAGGTGTCCTTGTTCGATCACCTCTTTCATGTGACGGAAGAAAAGCGTCATGATCAGCGTCGCAATATGCGCACCATCAACATCGGCATCGGCCATGATAATCACTTTGTGGTAACGTATCTTGCTCAAGTTCAGGGCTTTCGGGTCTTCTTCAGTGCCAAAAGTAATACCAAGCGCCGTGAAGATATTACGAACTTCTTCGCTCTCGAACACCTTATGTTCCATCGCTTTCTCGACGTTCAAGATCTTACCGCGCAGCGGCAAAATAGCTTGGTGCACACGGTCACGACCGGTCTTAGCCGTTCCGCCTGCCGAGTCTCCCTCATCGAGGAACAACTCGCACTCGCTCGCATCCTTGCTGACGCAGTCAGCCAATTTACCCGGCAGACCACCGCCGCTCAACGGACTCTTACGCAACACGCTCTGACGGGCATTGCGAGCTGCAATACGCGCTTGAGCGGCCAAAATAACCTTCTCAACGATCTTCTTTGCATCATCCGGATGTTCCTCCAAATAGTTCTGCAAAGCCTCGGCTACGGCGCTCGAAACCATACCGGCCACCTCTGAGTTACCCAACTTGGTCTTCGTCTGACCTTCGAACTGTGGTTCTGCCACTTTGACACTAATCACAGCCGTCAAGCCTTCGCGGAAATCGTTCGGATCGATGGTCGAGTTACCGTCTTTATCTTTCAATTTAGCCTTCTCCAGCATCTTGCTCTCCTCTGCGTATTTCTTCATTACGCGAGTGAGCGCTGCGCGGAAGCCCGCTACGTGCGTACCGCCCTCAATAGTATTAATATTGTTCACGTACGAGTGCACGTTCTCATTGAAATCGGTATTGTAGATCATCGCCACCTCTACCGGCGTGCCGTACTTGTCCGTATTCAAATGAATAACCTCACTAATCAGCGGCGTACGCGTACCATCGATGTAACGAACGAACTCACTCAGACCCTTCTCCGAGTAGAACTCCTCTTTGCGCTCTTTCAGCTCCTCCCCTTGAGGGGAGGTCGGGTGGGGTTTTCGCTTATCCTTCAGCACAATCTTAATACCTGCGTTCAGGAACGCCAACTCGCGCATACGGTTAGCCAAGATATCCCAGTGGTAAACCGTCTCAGTGAAGATGCTGTCGTCCGGCCAGAACTGCACAAACGTACCCGTCTTGCGTTGCTCCCAGTTACCTGTCGCCTCTTCCTCAGAGATAACATGAACCGGTGCCAGCGGCTTGCCCTTTTCGTAGTCCTGACAGTGGATGGCGCCTTGACGATACACCTCTACGTGCATCTTCTTAGACAGCGCGTTCACGCAACTCACACCCACACCGTGCAAACCACCGGAAACCTTGTAACTGTCTTTGTTAAACTTACCTCCGGCGTGCAGAACGGTCATAACTACCTCCAGCGCACTCTTATGCTCCTTCGGGTGCATGTCCACAGGAATACCACGACCGTTATCCTGAACGGTAATCGAGTTATCTTCGTTAATATGAACCGCTATCTCGTTGCAGAATCCTGCTAACGCCTCGTCAATCGAGTTGTCAACAACCTCATATACAAGGTGGTGCAAACCTTTCAGCGATATGTCACCAATATACATCGCCGGACGTTTGCGAACCGCCTCTAAACCCTCGAGCACTTGAATACTCGAGCCATCATATTTTTCTTGTTCCTCTGCCATTTTTTAATAATTGTCAATTATCAATTATCACAACATATAACGAACTGCCAAACCTACTTTCCAGTCAAAGAAATGCGCAAAAGCGTTGGCATTGCCGGTAAAACCAAGTCCGTATCCCGGACGGAAATCAAACGCTACTGCTACAGGTGCACTCTTGGCTTGGAACTCAATACCGCAAAGAGCGTTAACGCCAAACTTACCCGTAATATTATTAGGATTAGTATTCTGCAAATTGCTCAACATACCTAAACCTACGCCACCACCGGCATACAAGAACATACGGCGGGTCAGCGGGAAATGATAAGCCAAGTTCGGGTTCAACGTAAAATCATAAATAGCGTTCGTGCCGGCAGAAGCGGTGCCTGCGGGTGTCTGAAGCCACATAGGAACAGCCGATAAACCTACCGCCAAATCTGTCTGTACGGCTACGTTGTCATTGAACCAGTATTTGTGGCTTAAACCGTTTAAACCACCTACTACTGCACCAATTTCATGTTGTTGCGCCATCGCGCTAAGACCCATCATTGCGACGAGTACAAGACTCATAATCTTTTTCATAATTTCGTGATATTTAATGTTATTTGTTTGCATCAATCAAAAAAGCATGCAAATTTACAAAAAAAAAATGACATGCGCAAATTTTTTCTCTCTTTTTTATTAAAAAAGAGCAATTAAGCTCTCTTTTATAGAGATTTTAAGGCTTTTAATTCGTAAAATGTTCAATATTACGGTCGAAGGCATGTCGAATGCAAGTCGAAGGCAAACCGAGGGTAACACGTATGCAATAATGTTCAATTTTGCATCTCCTCGCTATCCAGAAGAATCGTTACCGGACCATCATTCACAAAATCTACCTTCATAGCCGCTCCAAAACGACCCGTCTCCACCTGTAAACCATATTCCTCCCGCAAAACGCGATTAAAGGCCTCATACAGCGGTTCTGCCACTTCCGGACGCGCCGCTTTCACAAAACTCGGACGATTACCCTTCCGGCAATCGCTATACAACGTAAACTGCGAAATGCTTAGCACTTCGCCACCAACATCCTTCAACGCCAAGTTCATCTTACCCTCCCCATCTTCAAACACACGCAGTTGCGCCACTTTCTTTGCCAAATACGTTACTTCCTCCGGCTCATCTCCTTCCTTAATTCCCACAAGTACCATAAAGCCTTTCTCAATCTGACCCACTACTTGTCCGTCAATCCGCACTTCCGCACGACTGCATCTCTGTACTACTACTCGCATAATCCTTTTGTCTTTAATCCTTATTCTTTATTCTTTGTCCATTGTCCATTGTCCCCTTTTCGACTGCAAAGATAGTAAAAATTGCCCAAAATACCAAAGAAAATAGTAGAAAATACACTTTTTTTCAAAAAAAATGCAAAAATATTTGGTCATATCAAAAAAAAGCAGTACCTTTGCACCCGCTTTTGAAAAATAGAGCAAGTGTTCTTACACTAAAATGTGCTTATGCGCAGCCCCTCGGGACGTAAAATGAAATTTTGCGGACCGAAGAGCGAGAAGGCGACGAAAATTCATATGAGCAACGTAGTTGCGAATCGTATTGAGTCGCGCTTCGCGCGAAAGGTGCGGTAGTTCAGTTGGTTAGAATACCGGCCTGTCACGCCGTAGGTCGCGAGTTCGAGTCTCGTCCGCACCGCAAGTGCTGAAAATCAACGAGTTACGCTTGAGACGCGTTGAAATCTGCACAAAATCTGCACAAGTGACTTTCACTGATGTGGAAGTCACTTGCCGTATATAAACCTAAATTTATTAAATTCCTGCCGTCAATCAGAAAAATGGTTGGCGGCACTAATTGTTAATTAACTATGTTAAATCAAAATTTTGGAGCTCTGAGGAAGTACGTTCCGGCAGAACTCAAACACAACTCAAGAGGATGGTACATTGAGTACTACCGCCTAAACCCAACTATTGATGAATTTGAGCGCGTTCGTCTAATGATGAATCGCGAGCGCAGACGCTGTAAATCTCTTACTGAGTTTAAACTGCAGACCAGCGCTATCATGCTCCAGATCAACAATCAGCTTGCCGCTGGATTTATCAATCTCCAGCAGAATCTACCAGCCTATGGTATTGGTGCACCGGACTCTACTGCTATGTCCGGCGATAATGTTCGTTATTATACGCCTTTAGAGCAAGTCATTGACTTGTATGAGGCAGACCGTAGCAAAGAGCTAAAAGAGACGACTATGCGCAGTTATAGTTGCTTCTGTAAGCAATTTAAGGAGTGGATCCATAAGAACTATCCAACTATCTCCGCTTCGGGCTTCTCGCAGATTCTCGCGAACCAGGACATGGAGTATGTATTGGATGGCAATAACTCTAAAGGAAAGACATCCGTCCGCAAAAAGATCAATGAAGATCGCGTGAGCGCACTAAAGCTGCCGAAGGAATATCAATTGTACTCTCTCCGTGATAGTGGAATTAACAACCTCTTGCGTGCCGGTGCTAACGATTTGGATGTTGTTCAGATAGTCGGTCACAGTGACCTTTCAATGACCTTCCGTTACGCTAACCATATTGATAGCGAACTCATCAATCGTATCAACAAAATAGCTCCAGAGTTCTAAATCTTGCGTGCCTCGCACACAAAATCCGTCTGCTCTTACACTTAGAGTGGACGGATTTTTTACTTCTACCTCTTTTCGTTGGTTTTCCAAAGATAGGACTGATTTTTGAAGATAGGAACAAAAAGCGGAAATTTTTTGTAATCTATTGATATAGTCCGTATTACGAAACAATGATTTACCCAGAAACCATCCAAACATCGGACAAGCCGTTCGGTTATTGTGCGATTTGTCCGGTGGTACAAATCGTAAAGTATTGAAAATGAGCCAGTTGGCAGAGGAAGATAGCAAAATCTTCCGCTCTTTCCCTCTGGAGAGCCCCAACCGCCCTGCTATATCTGCTTCCGATAAGTCTTCTTCAAAAGCGGAATATGCAGTCAACACTTTCAACTTTTTCTACACCAAGTCTCGCTATTCCCACTGACCTTAATGGTCTATGCTATGTCCGTTGAACTTGTGAGTCTTCCTCTGCTCCAAGTGCCGAAAGTCCCCCACCGCTCCGCGTGCCTTGATGGTCTGCAATTAGCGCACGAACCTTGAGAGTCTTCTTTGCTTTGCGCCTCAAAAGTCCACTTGTGTTCACGCGTTCAAAGGTCTTGCTCAAAACGAAACTACCGCTCAATCTCAGGATTGTGCGGTAGCGACATAAAGGGAACCATTAAAGTGATTCAAGATACGCAAACGCAAACTCCTTGCACCTCGTTTGTGTATTATAGTTCAGTTAACATCTTCTTTGCCAACGGCACATACCATGTGCGGACTTCATCAGCCGTGGGAGTATGTCCTCCGGGGAAATGGAAGGAACGGTTGTAGTGCTCCAAGAAGAGCGGCTCGAAATGTGCCAAGGTGTCTTGCTCGCCAAACAATCCCCAGACGCGTTCTCTGTATGCATCGGTACAATTGTCGAATTGCTTAGCCTCCAAAGCAGCAAACTCATCTACCAAGGCTTCATCTATGACAAAGTTTTGAATACCATCTTTGCGTGGTGACTTGTATTGATGTTCGCCTATGCGCTGCCGGAGAAAGTCAGACATCTGGAAGTGCGGATTGCCGAGCAAAGCAGGAATACCTACGACCGGAGCAATCATCTGCGCATAGAATGCGCCACAACTATTCCCTATTAGCAAGTCTGGCTTTTCTCGGTCAATTAGTTCTCGAATGAAACGTAGCGCGTCCTTTGGGTGCATAGGTAAGTCCGGCGTAAACACATCGGCTCTCCCTGCGAATGCTTCGCGTAGCGCAATTGCCGGAACACATAGCCCGCTTGCATAAAAGCCATGTAAGAACAATAACTTTTTCATTTCACTCGCAAGGTTTTTAGCAAAGTCTTCTGCTCACCTGTTATACGGAAACTCTCAACGGCTTTTTGAATGGTCATGCGATGCGTTATGGAATCTAATCGGCGTTGCTGGATGTACGGTAACGCAGCATCCCATTGTTTGGCAAGCGCCGTGGCAAAGAACCACGCTTGCATCATGCGGATGTAATACTCATTGTTCTTAATGGAGGCTACCCATTCCAAGTATTCCGGTCGGAAAGTTTCGTCTAAAAAGTAGCGCATCAGCGTTCCTATGCCAAATCGTTTCGTATAAGTGTGCGTGCTCCTCACCCACTTACGAATGAACGGTAACAACTCCGTCGTACGTTTCTTGAAGCAACTAGGCGATAGTTGGTCGCAAGTAGCCCAATTATCCACATGCGGCAGGAACTGCTCCAGTTCAGCGATACATGTGTTGAAATCTTTCTCTTCCGATAGGATAAACGCATGCAGTTGGTTCTCGTCAAAATAGCGATGTGGCAAACTGTGCAAGAACTCTTGTGCAACAGGAGTCTTGCAGATTTGCTTCGCCATTTTGCGTAAGTCCGGGGTACGCACGCCAATTACCGTCTCACGCGCCATAGTCGGCAGCAGCTTGCTTTGGAAATCTGCGTAGGCTTGGTCTTGTAAAGCAAAGAGTTTGGTCTGAATATACGCACCTCCGTCCAGTCGCATAATCTTTACCAATCGGTCATCTCCGAGATATAGATGAATGCATAGATTAAATGCGCCGGTATCGCGGAAGCCGCACTTATACATCACACGCTCAGAGGCAGGATTATCCACAAAGCAATCACACCATAGCACCTCGAAATGCTGCTCTTGAAAACAGTAATCTATCATCAGGCGCAACGCCTCCGAACATATATTTTGGTTCCAATACGGTTTGGCAACCCAATAGCCGACCTCTGCATCATGCTCGCCAATGGCAATGTTGCTTTCTTCATACAGATAATAGCCCATGCAACCAATCGCTTCGCCGGTCTGTTTGAGTTCAATCGCCCATGTATGATCATTGTGAAAGACTGTCCGGATTATCTCCAAACTTTCTTGCACGTTCTTGTGCGGTGTCCATCCTGCACGAGGTCCCACATCAGGGTCAGAAGCGTATTTGAACAACGTTTCTGCATCGCTCTCCCGCCATGGTCGCAATATAATTCTATTTGTTTCCATGTAAACCGATTCCTGCTAAGATGGCTTCTATAAAACCAAAGGCAAAATAGGCATTACAGATGGCATTGAAGCCCCAGATCCACCATTCGAGAGAAATCCAAAGCATAAGGATGATGCTACATGCCAAGACGGCAGGTTGTGCGAGGCGATGTTTTTTGAATAGCATCAAAGCCGCCAAGAACTGCGGTAGTCCATTCACTGCCAGCAGCTCAAATCCCGACGGGATGAAGTCCCGAAAGAAAATGTCTGGCCACGGCATCTTAGCGCGTAGCAATTCCAGCATTGGGTCCATGCCCCACATAGCACCTGTCGGGTCAATCCACATCATCGTTGCGCCCCATACGGCACCTATGCCGATGAATAATGTCCAGAATTTTTCTATACCAATTATCGCTTTCATTTCTTCTTACTATATTTAGCTTTCACTATCTCGTAGGAGTTGCGGATGAGGTCTTGCGCAAGATCTTCGGGCGCAACGTGCGGGTCAAGACCAATCCAATGTTTTGGCGACTCGTTATACGGATTGCCAATACAATCGTATTGAGCCTTCAACTCGTCAATCCGTTCGGGTTGGCACTTGAGCGATACCACCTGAAAATCATTGAGGTCAAAGAAGCAGAACATGTGCCCACACACATAAAACACAAGCACACTATCGCCGTTCTTGAATTTCACAAACGGCAACTTCTCCTCTACGTCTGCGCCTAACGATAGGCAATAATCCCTATATTCTTCGACGTTCATGAATTATACCCACTCAAAATTCTCTTTGCCGGCACCGATTTCGAAATGGCACTTGGCAATACCGAGGTCGATAGGCGCATAGCCGAGACCGTTGGTCAGCGAGAAGGCTTTCTTCGCCTCCACCTTGTTGCCATCACGCAACACAAAACGGAACAACTGCTGATTGACAGCCGTTGGAGCCAGTAGTGCAGCTTCTACTCCCCGCACGAACCAGTCTGGGAAGGGTATACCTTCGGCTACATCATCAATTGTCTTTTTCTGCGGATGCTGGATGCCTTGGTTCGCTCCGTAACCCACCGGCACTAAGCACACTAAGTGTTCGTCGTTGCGCACCTCGTAACTATCCGGCTGCTTGCTGAACGTCAGTCCAACCCAGCAA
>JAFSWF010000027.1 GCA_017444615.1 Paludibacteraceae bacterium
CAGCCTTCATAGCAGCGTTGATACCCTCTTTGGTGATGTCTTTACCCTTAACTACTGCTACCAAGATAGTGGTAGAACCGGTCGGGGTCGGAACGCGTTGTGCGCTACCGATGAGCTTACCGTTCAGTTCAGGAATTACGAGACCGATAGCCTTAGCTGCACCGGTGCTGTTCGGAACGATGTTCTGTGCACCTGCACGGCTACGACGGAGATCACCCTTACGTTGCGGACCGTCGAGAATCATCTGGTCGCCGGTGTAAGCGTGAATAGTGGACATGATACCGCTCTGGATCGGAGCATATTTGTGCAGAGCAGCAGCCATCGGAGCGAGACAGTTGGTAGTACAAGAAGCAGCCGAGATAACGGTGTCAGCCGGAGTCAGAGTCTTGTGGTTAACATTGTAAACGATAGTGGGCAGATCGTTGCCTGCAGGAGCAGAGATAACAACTTTCTTAGCGCCAGCCTCGAGGTGTGCAGAAGCTTTTGCCTTGCTGGTATAGAAACCGGTACACTCAAGTACTACGTCAACGCCCAGTTCGCCCCAAGGCAGCTCAGCTGCATTCGGCTTAGCGTAGATAGTGATCTCCTTGCCGTCAACGATGATCGAACCCGGAGTAACAACAGTCTTACCATCCTCTGCGAGAACAGCGTCCTTGTGAGCTACAGTGTGCTTGCCCTCACCGAACTTACCTGCGAAACCACCTTGAGCGGTGTCGTATTTGAGGAGGTGAGCCAACATCTTCGGGCTGGTCAAGTCGTTGATTGCAACAACTTCGTAACCCTCAGCTTCAAACATCTGACGGAAAGCCAGACGACCAATACGGCCAAAGCCGTTAATTGCTACTTTTGTCATAATTGTGGATTAATTTAATTTATTGGGTTAATTAAAATATGGTTTTTTCAATTGCGGCTACAAAGTTACAATAATTTTTTGATATATGAAAATAATTTTCATAAAAAATGAAAAAAATCGTTATTTGCGCCCAAAATCAGCAGGAATTTCACCCCAAGCCTTCGTGTCCCACTTAGAAATGGGTGTTGTCCAAGTGTTGTCATGGAGCCACATTTCCGCTTTGCGAACCATGTGAAAAAGGTCTTGATTTTGTGCGTTCCACTCTATTTTGGTCTTGCAGCGTTTCTGTCGCACCCACGCGAGCGCCGTCACACTATCTGTATAGATGACCCAATTGAGATTGTATTTTTTTATATATGCCAAGCCTAGAACGAGTGCGAGGAATTCGCCGATGTTGTTCGTCCCCTGTCGGAAGGGTCCGCGGTGAAAGACTTCGGTGCCGGTATCTGCTATCACGCCTCGGAACTCCATCACTCCGGGGTTACCGCTACAGGCGGCATCTACGGCCAAGGCAGGTAATATGGGTTTACTCATAAGTTGTCAAGATTTTCTTTGTTTCGATGGTGTCGCCTATTTTTAGTTGTACGATGTACACATGTGGGCTGACTCTTATCTGTCGGATGATCTGTGCGGGTTGATTATTGGAGGTATGGTCTGCACTTCGCGGTGCATCGTCAAAGCGTGTGGCGCAGGTCTGTATGGTTGTTCCATCTGCTTTGGTGAGCAAGCACGAGTAGCGGTCGTTGGTACCTTGCATTCCTGCGGGGTCGTAATAACGCTGGCCGGTCTCTCCCTCTATCGCCACGCCGTTCTTAAACCACTGGTAAGTGATGAAGTCTCCTGTGTTATGGATGAAGAGCACGTCGTTCCATTTGCGGTAGATATCATCGGCTTTGCGAACGGAGAGATGCAACGTATCGCTAAGGGCGTTGAGGTATTCGTACTCGCCGTAGGACGGAGTGATAACAGAGAAGCCATGTTCGGTATAGCTCTCTCCTTCGCAAATAGTGTCGGTGAAGAGCACCGGTAGGTGGATGTTAACCACGAATACTTGCTCCGATTTGACCACTTTGGAGACGCTGCTGATGGCGTGGAACTGAATGTCATCCAGCGCAAAGTCATTTCCTATATTGAGGGTGTTGGTGTTTTTGTTAACGACCGAAATAGTGACGTTTTCGCAGTTCTCCGTAGCGAGGAAGGTCTCTGAGTGTTGATGCCAAATGTTATTGCGGAACTTGGGTTGGCTAAGGTCAAGCACTCCCGATTCCCACTGTTTGCCGTTGTACTCGATTCGAAAAACGAACTGTGCGGCGTTGTCCATCTCCCCGTAGTTATTGATGTTCGCTGCCCAGAAGGACAGCACGTAGGTAGTGCCTTTCTTGAGTTTGAGATTTGGGTTGGTGGCTGTCTTAGCGTACCATGCTTTCTTATTAGCGTTGCCGTCGGAGGCGGCATCAATAAGGGCGAAATAATCACCTTCGCGGGCTGTCACTTTGGCGTACGACGAGGCGAAGAAGTTTGCGTTCTGCACGACCGCAAAACCGTTCGTTAGCGGGTCTGTGGGGTTGACGCGAAGCGAGCAAGTGTCGTAGAAATGGATGGGCGTTGTGGCTGTCTTGGGATGAATACCCCAGAAATTATAATCGCTTACTGTGCTTGTCTGGCCATAGTTGCCGTAGTTCGTCGTCACATCTTCGTAGTTACCGCTACTCATTAGATCTACCATAGTTCCTTCGGCGGGGTAGTACTCTTTGTAGGTATAAACAAGGGAGGTGTCATGATCGAACGCAGGGATAGTGAGCGTTTGCGAAGCGCCATGAAGCGTATCTCCGTTCACCAGCCAAACGTAACTATTGGTCGGTTCTATGTCCTTGGGTGTCAGCGTGATAGCCTGTCCTGCCAATGAGTCGATATGAACAACCGGAATGGCTACAGTGATGTTGGGAATATCAATGGAGATGGTCTTTGCGCACGCATTTTTATTGCCGGTGAAGAAGGCTGTGGCAGAAGTCTTACGACCGTTTTCCGTGGCGGCTGGTAATCCGTGGAGAGAGAAGGACTGCGGGCTCTTTGGAGCAGGTATAGTGAGTGAACGGCCGTCACATTCGATCACTAAACTACCGTTCGTTTGGCCAAAGGCTACCATACCATCCAAAGTGTAGGTACTATCATCTGCATTGACGGCAGAGATGGCCGTTTCGAAAGATGTGATCTCGCAACTCAGTTCGCAATCGGAGGCATTAGGCAGAATATGCAAGAGTCGGCGTCCCTGCGGAATGCCCGAATAGAGGTAGTAAAAGATACCATTGGCGGGGATGGAGGAAGGTAAGGTAACGATGGTGTCCACGTTGTGTTCTTCGCGTGTCTGGCCCACGAAATTATCCAAGGATGTCCAGGTTGTTCCGTTGGTTGAGTAGAGCCAACTATGTCCGCCTACCGTTTGGTAGTCGTACTCTTTCGTGCTTCCTTTGGTGACCAGTTTGGCTTTGAGCGAGAAGGGTCCGCCAGCCGCGTTCGGACACACGGATATCTTCTCTTCTGTGACGGACGCGATTGTAGTGGTGACGGTGGTCAACGAGGGTGTGTAGGCCAACCAGTCGGCACTACCTGTACACGAAGCATCGAGGTCGTCTTTTTTCCAGAAACGATGAAGAATATTGCACGTTGGGAAATCAGGAATGTCCAAATCGCAGGTCTGGTTCCATCGGTCGTCCCAGTTACCTGCTGAACCGGAAGGCGACTTACGGACGATGATAGCATTTGTGTATTCTCCTTGGGACGCGAAAGTGCCCTCGTAGATTTTGCTTCCGCTCTCTGTGGGGGAGAAGGATAGCCAGGTGGCATAGGATGAGCCGCCATAGACATAAAGGAATAAGTTCGCGTTGGCAGTACTCCAGTCGAACTCGCCGTCGTGGAAAGTCTGGTCGGCATTGAGGTATAGTTTTTCGCCTTGGTAGAATGTGCGAGCGTTGAGACTCAGCGTCACACCGGCCAATAGCATCAAAATCATCATTCGTGTTTTCATGGTTGAACCTCCTTTCCTTCGTTAGAGGACGGTATATTGGTTGGTTGTAATACTACTTTCACTTCGACGCGTCGATCGAGCGATTCAGCGCGGTCTGTATTCTCATCGTTCGGCACACGCGATCCATAGCCAACTGCTACAATGCGGTCTTTGTTCACGCCTTGGCGAACCAAATATTCGGCAACTGCATTGGCGCGCTGACGAGACAACCAGTCGTTGTACTCATCGTCACCCACCGGCGAGGCATGGCCGTCGATGGCAATCTTAGCGTCCGGCACATCGTTGAGCACGCCTACTATTGAGGAGAGGTATCGCTGCGCTTTGTGAGTTAACTCATACTTGTTGAAGGCAAAGAATATCTTGTTGAATTTCTCCACGCGTTCAGCAGCTTCAATAATATGGGCAGGGATGATCTGTACGGAGGTATCAATGCGCACGGAGACGATGGTGTCACAATGCGCTATGTATTCGTACGAGGTGTCACGCCGTGTGAAATAATCGAAATAATCAACTGTGGTATGCTTATCCGGTGCGATGTAGTGCCAATGAACACCTATTTTGACACCCACTTCCCACGGGTGTGAAGCACCGGCGTTCGTTGTGGCGTACGCACCGTTGTATGGGTCCATGAAGGCAAAAGTGTCATCTTGCCAGCCTAAGGCTGTTTTGTTGGAACTATTGGCATCATTCAGCGCACAATGGAAGTATCCACCAGTGAAGAGGTCTATCTGTTTGGTAATAGGGAAGAGTGCGCCTAAGTCGGCGAAGAGTGTAGCGCGTGGACGGACACTCAAGTTTCCTTTTGCAGAGGCTTCGGAAGTGTAGTCCTTTATGCCAAACTCATGTACATCGGTGAGCGTCATTTTCCATGCTGGGTAATACCCTGAGTGCGCTATTTCGCCTTGCTGGAGGCGATAAGAATGGCTGAGGGCGAAGGAAGGCGCAATGCCTAAAGAGGCGAAGAGCCGCGCTTTCCAGCTCTCTTTCTGGTATTGGAAATGCAGCGAGATAGGGATGCCGATGTCGTAGACTGCCTGTCGTTCGCGCCAGCGGTTAATAGTGGCGGTATGATCGTAGTGCGGTTCTCCATCGGAGTCGGTTTGGTCCAACCACTGGTACGAACCTGCTAAATGCGCGTAGGAGATATAGTTGGTGAACCACAGACCAGCTCCGACGCCCCAGTTAGGATGGAAGAAATACGCGTATTGGAGTTGCAGTACACCGCTGAAGGAACCGTTCACACGGTTGCCGTTTCCGCTGAGGCTGTAACCTAAGGAACCGTAGCCAAGGCCGACATGCGCTTCTATATAGTGTCCTCGGCGGTCGGACGAATCAGGACGAAGCGTGTCAATGCGTTGCTGTGCAATGCTATCCGGCGATTCTAAGACATGCATCAGAGTGTCTGTGTACTGGCGCAAATCGACGATACGAACGGTGTCGTACGTATAGATAGTGTCCGCGTGCGCCTCTGTGGGCGCCTGTGCGTGCAGGCCTATGCAGGCGCATAAGGCTATGATAAGCAAGAAACTGCGTCTCATGGTATATGTGTTTTGTGATCCGCCCGGGAATCGAACCCGGATTTGAGCTTTAGGAGAGCCCCGTTCTATCCATTGAACTAGCAGATCAGGCCATTTACTATTTGGTCATTCAGCAACGACTTGGGAATTCACCGTATTCCTCGAAGGTGTAGTTCAAAAAGTCATTCATCGGCTTGGCGGTTGCTGCAATGTCTAGGATTCTATCGATGAAGTCTGGTGCACAGACCGTCTCATCGCTGAGTAGTGTAGTGACGGTATAGCATTTATGTTTGAGCCACTCGGGGTGCTTAAAATTAGGGTCAAAGCCGGCCGGCACTTTCTTGAGTGCGCCCCATGTGTAATCGAAATCTTGTGCGAAATACTGCTTCCATTTGCGGGATGACATGATTGTTTCAATCTCTTCGTAGTTGGCTTCAATCTCTTTGCGTAAGGCCGTTAGTAACTCTTTGCTTGGGTCCCACATGCCCGCAGCGAACATACATTGGCCGGGTTGAATATGGACGTAGTAACCGCCTCGCTGGCTTTTCTTGCCCCAAGTCTTGGGTTGGCCGGGTACTCCTGCCGCAGGGAAGACACCGAACCACTCTTTGTAGGGTCTTTTGTCGGCAGAAAAACGTATATCGCGGTTAATTCGCCAGATGCAATCTTTGGGTTGTAAGGGTGCAAGAGTGGGGTCTAACTCTGTCAACCGACGCAAGTACTCCTCAGAGAAAGCGACAAACCTCTCTCGGCAGGACTGGTACCAGTCCTTGTGTTCGCTGAACCACTCACGGTCGTTGTGAAGCGACAATTCTTGAAGGAAATGAAGTGTATCTCTCATAGACAGTATTATAACCTCTAACTAATCACTAACTTATCACTAACTAATCACTAAGGTTTAACACGTCAATGCACCGTCTCAAGGACGTTTCCCAATGGGGTATTTCTACGCCAAAGGTCTTCTTGAATTTCGATTTATCAAGCACGCTATAGTGTGGCCGTGGCGTTTTGTATTGGTATTCTTCGGAGAGAATGGGTCGTACGTGACAGTTCTTGACGCCTGCCAACTCGTGAATGGCTAATGTGAAATCATACCACGAGCAGACTCCTTCGTTGGTGAAATGGTATATCCCGGCGTGCCAAACTTTTGATTCTATGACAGTAAAGATGGCCCACGCAAGGTCTGCGGCGTAGGTAGGCGTGCCTATTTGGTCAAAGACGACGCCTAATTCATGACGTTCTTTGCCTAACTTAATCATCGTTTTGACGAAGTTGTTGCCGAACGATGAATAGAGCCATGCTGTGCGCAGAATAACGGCTTCCGGACACACAGCAAGGAGGTTCTTTTCGCCTTCGTACTTAGTATGGCCATAGACAGTACGCGGTGCTACGGGGTCGGTTTCTCGGCAAGGGATGTGTTCATCTCCGGAGAAAACATAATCTGTACTGATATGCAGCACTTTGACGCCTTGGCTGCCCAAAACAGTAAGCGCTTCGGCATTGATTTTCAAGGCTGTAGCCTCATCGTCCTCTGCTTTGTCCACGTTGGTGTAGGCGGCGCAGTTGATAATCAGATCGATAGCGTTGGCCTGCACAAAAGCCGACACCGCTTTGTTGTCGGTAATGTCCAAAACAGAGACACCATCGGTCTCTATCACATCCGTGAAGAAATAGCGATGGTTCGGATGTTTGGCGCTTAGGGTTCGCACTTCGTTGCCTAATTGGCCGTTGCTGCCGGTAATAAGAATATTCATATCAGAACGGGTTATCTAAGTCTTTTAATAGGGGATGTTTTGTGTCCTTGGCGCTAATGATACGCAACTCTTCGGGTACTTGCCAGTCGATGGCTAAGTCTGGGTCGCTTAGCAATAATCCGCCATCTGCTTCGGGGTGGTATAAGTTATCACACTTGTAGGTGAAGATAGCTTGGTTGCTGAGAACAGAGAATCCATGTGCGAAGCCGCGAGGAATGAAGAATTGGCGTTTGTTGTCTTCACTCAGTTCGACGCCAAACCACTGGCCAAAAGTAGGGCTATCTTTGCGCAGATCGACAGCGACATCTAATACGCGGCCGACCGTGCAGCACACTAACTTCGCCTGGCTGTAGGGGGGACGCTGAAAATGCAGTCCGCGAACCACGCCATAAGACGAACAGGACTGGTTGTCTTGCACAAAACGGGCATCAATACCTGCCTCGTGGTAGCGCTGCTCGTTGTAGGTCTCCACGAAATATCCCCGCGCGTCTTTGAACACCTGCGGCTCAATCACTACTAATCCATCGATGGGTGTTTTGATAATATTCATATCGTTTTATTCAAAAAAGCGTACAAAGTTACAACATTTTTTTGACATATGCAAATTTATTTGCACTTTTGTATTTCTTCGTAGGTAAAACCGCGTTGGAGTAGGAAACGAAGGCGTTTTTCTTCGGGGTCGTTGTGGCGTTGCGCGATCAGCGAGCGGAGGTTGGAGAGGTATGTTTCTTCGTCGATGGCGTCTAAGGCTTCGCGGATGGCGGAGGAGGGTAGGTGTAAGGTCTGCAAACCTGCTTGGATCTTCAGCCTGCCCCAACTCTGATACGCTACTTTGTCATGTACGTAAGCATGGCAAAAACGCGTATCGTTCAGAAAATCAGCGTCATAAAGATGGCTCTCTATCTCGTTGAACCAAGCAGAGGACACATCCCATTCATAGAGTTTGCGTTGCACATCGGCGGCACAGTGTTCGGCACGTGCACAGTAGGCTTCGGCCTTATCGAGGGCTTCTTGCTTGGATAAATCGTGGTTTGCCATAGGTGTCATCAAATAATTCAATATCTTTAAATCCGCACGAATAATAGAGTTGGGCTACCCGCATCTGATACGCTTCGTTGACTTCAAAAAACAGTGTCGGAAGAGGAGATAGGATGTCGTGGTTTTCTATGATAAGCCACGGTAGTCTCAGGTAAAAACGAATAGGGTTTTCGTCCGGCACAAACAATGCCAGATGGGGCTCGTAGTCCAGTACATTGCGCCGCATGTTAGCTTTTTCGCTTTCGCAAACATACGGCGGATTGGACACGATGATATCGAACGGAATCGGATAGCCTGTTTGTGCGTAATAGGCTTCAAATTCATCGGACGTAATATCCATCACCAGGAACTCTACTTCCACTCCGTTACGAACGGCATTCTCTTTGGCCACTTCGATAGCCTCCGGAGAGATGTCTATTCCCGTCACTTCCCAATTCGGATGTTGTTTTTTTAGAGCAATGGCGATACAACCGCTGCCGGTGCATAAATCGAGCACACGAACCGGTCCCTTGCGTTCGGGAACAGATTTGCCACAGAAAGTAGTGGGGAAGTGATAGTTAGACACTTTTTCTACCAGTTCGGCTGTTTCCGGACGAGGAATAAGAACCTCTGGTGTCACTTTGAGGTCTAATCCACACCATAATGTATGCCCGAAAATGTACTGAATAGGCTCAAAACGCAATAAACGATCAATTATCTCTTGCACATTTGAAAAAAATGTTGTATCTTTGCAGTCGCAAAGCAATTGCGTGCGGGTTAGCCCTGTCATTTCTTCCGCAATCCACCATGCTAAGGCCTCGGCTTCGTCGGCAGGATAAACGGGTTCCAATTGTGATTGGATGGCAGCAATTTGAGTTGTAATAGCAGACATAAACGAACTGTTTTTTTATCACGCTGCAAAATTACTAAAAAAAAATGGAATACGCAAATTTTATTGCACGTTGTATCGAAATTGCCCGTCGAGGCGAGTATTTTGTAGCACCTAACCCGATGGTAGGTGCGGTGCTGGTTCGCAATAGTGACGAGGCTATATTGGCGGAAGGATGGCACGAGCGCTATGGTGAAGGACACGCGGAAGTGAATTGCTTTTGCAATTTAGCCATCAGCCATCAGCCGTCAGCCGTCAGTCTCAAAGATTGCACGCTGTTTGTAAGTTTGGA
This sequence comes from Paludibacteraceae bacterium, assembly GCA_017444615.1. Classification (GTDB taxonomy): domain Bacteria; phylum Bacteroidota; class Bacteroidia; order Bacteroidales; family Paludibacteraceae; genus Colicola. The sequence continues at coordinate 9,348 of JAFSWF010000027.1, forward strand.
ACCATGTTCGCACTATGGTAAGACGCCTCCTTGTGCGAAATTGATAATAGAGAAAGGGGTTGGGCGCGTGGTAGTAGGTATGTTGGATCCTAACCCGCTCGTGGCCGGTAAAGGTGTGGCTATGTTGCGCGAAGCCGGTATTGAAGTGGTGGTTGGCGTGCTGGAAGATGAGTGCCGCGCACTCAATAAGCGTTTTCTTTGCCTGCACGAGCAGCACCGACCTTACGTGATTCTTAAATGGGCACAGACAGCGGATGGGTTCATTGACCGCAAACGTTCATTTGAAGATTTGAAGATTCAAATATTCGAAGATTGTCATCTCAACGGAGCGTTAGCCATTTCCACACCGGAAACGAAGAAGTTAGTTCATAAGATGCGGGCGGAGAATATGGCTATTATGGTGGGAACGAACACGGTGTTGCTGGATAACCCGCGATTGCTCAATACACATTGGGAAGGCAGGAATCCTATTCGTGTGACCTTTGATAGGCATCATCGTCTGCCGTCGGACGCGCGCATTTTCTCGGAAGAAGCGGAGACGATTGTTTATCGCGAACGTACGGAGTGGCCGTTTGTGTTGGCGGATTTGGCGGCGAGAAACATCCATTCGATACTGGTAGAAGGCGGAACCACACTCCTTCAATCTATTCTCGAGTCGGGGATTTGGGATGAGATACATATCGAAATAGCGCCCGAACTGACGATAGGCGACGGTGTTCCTGCACCGAAAGTGACACTTCCAGACCATTTTGAGACCATAGATGGACATCGGTTGTACAGTATTACTAAAAAATAAAAGTATTATTACGTGCGCGTACGCGTTCCTTAATATATCGCGTGTATATAGAGCAAGAGCTGAAAGAAGGCAGATTGACGGAATTTTTCTAAAATTGGCTCAAAAAAAACAAAAAATCTCTCGCTGATAATCAGCAAGTTACAAAGAAAATGCATTTTTTTGTGCATTTTTTTTCAAAAAAATTTGGTCATATCAAAAAATTGTTGTACCTTTGCACTCGCTTTTGAGAAACAAGTGAGTTTCTATTTTCTCCCGAAGAGGGCATTTAAAATTCAGATTCTTCCTTGAAGGACCTAATTTTTTTGCGCCAAAGCGAACGAGACAAAGCAATTGACAGATTGATACAATTAGTGTAGTACAAGAACTGATCTTGGGTGTGACTGCGGATTCTAATGGCAGAACATTCAAGAGTACAAACTCAGAGTAATCTGAGAAATACGGTTCCCGTAAATAATACACTTTAATAAATCGGTTATTCTGAGCTATCTTATAATTTCTTTTACAACGAAGAGTTTGATCCTGGCTCAGG
>JAFSWF010000028.1 GCA_017444615.1 Paludibacteraceae bacterium
ACCGCATCGCAGCCTGCGATATCTATTCTGTGAATTCCCGCACCGCTATATCCTTTCAGCCCACAGACTCGGCTTGGAGTGACGTCTCGTTCAGGCGCCTTGCACCCAAAGAAGCTAATCTACTATACTTCGATTAGGCTGCGAGAGCATAAGTTCTTTCGCCAGTTATCGTTTGAAGCGAGATTAACGAGCGTTGCATCATTGCTCGGCGTGCTTACACAACCATTCTACCTGCTGTCAAAACCAAAACTAGCCCCGTTGTGCAAAAAAGCGTGCAAAATTACACTTTTTTTTGCATATATCAAAATTTTTTTGTACTTTTGCGCAAATTTTTAATAAAAAGAGCTAAAATGGCACTGGAAATCCGAGAAATCCATTCGCGAAAGGAGCTCAAACAGTTCATTGAGTTCGCGAATAACTTATACAAAGATTGTCCGTATTACTGCCCACCTATCTTCTTCGATGAGATGAATTGTTTCAATCCGGAGAAGAACCCGGCTTTGGAGGTGAGCGAGTATCAGTTATGGATGGCGTTCCGCGACGGTAAGCCCGTAGGACGCATCGCCGGCATCATCAATCACCGCGCCAATGAGAAATGGGGCTTCAAGCATGTTCGCTTCGGTTGGTTCGATTTTATTGATGACAGGGAAGTGAGCAAAGCTCTATTGGATACGGTGGCCGCGTGGGGCAAAGCGCGAGGAATGAAAGAGTTGAACGGACCGGTGGGCTTCACTGATTTTGACCATGAGGGCTTATTGCTGGAGGGGTATGAATACTTGGCACCGGTGGCTTCGTTGTATAATTATCCGTATTACGTCCAACACGTAGATGCGTACGGGTTGAAGAAAGAAGCTGACTGGATTGAGATGCAGATCTTGCCACCGCTGGATTGGACCGAACGACAGGAACGGCTTTGTCAAGTGATCATGCAGCGCGCAAAGGTGCATGTAGTGAAGGTGAAAAACTCCCGCGAACTGGTCAAACGTTTCGGCACTACCTACATGGACATCATCGACCAAGCGTACCAAAAACTCTATAATTTCCAACCCATGACCGAGCGGCAGAAGAACTATTACAAGGACATGTATTTCCCTGTATTGAACTTCGATTTTGTGACGCTTCTTGCGAATGAGAACGAAGAGTTGGTTGGCGTAGGTCTCGGTATGCCGGATATCTCCAAAGCGCTACGCAAGTGCGGTGGGCATCTCTTCCCATTTGGCTGGTATCACATCCTCAAAGCACTCAAAGCCAAACCGATGGAGGCCTTTAATTTCCTGCTGATTGCGGTTAGACCAGATTATGAAGGAAAAGGACTAAGCCAACTATGCCTGCGCGACCAGATACCTTATATCAACGATTATAAGATCCAACGCATGGAGACAACTTCTATGTTGGAGACGAACCGCAACATCATCGGTTTCTTTGAACCCATGCCGCATAAGCAACATAAGCGTCGCCGCGCGTATATCAAGCCCATTGACGAGTGAAACGTGCGGCTTTAAATAGTGCCTTGGAGCGCCTCAATAGGTACGTGTTAGCCAATAACAAACGGCCTTCGAAAGTGCGGAACATAGTGTTAGAACAAGCCTTCTTGCTACCACAACCTTTCGTCGCTGACCAATTGGTAGAGGCATGCCAAGCCCAACGAATTTCTGTAGGAACAGTGTATAACTCGCTGGAGATCTTCGTTTCGGCACGAATTTTGCATAGTATTACTCGGCAGCGTGGACAAAACGCCACTTATTATGAATGGATAGTGGGAGAACAGACACGATTGCAAGTAGTGTGCGAGAAGTGTGGACGCGTATCGGATTTTCATGATAAGGCCATCGAGCGACTGATACAAGAGAGACGGTATTCGAACTTTAACATGCATCATTTTTCGCTTTACGTCTACGGAGAATGTAAATTGTGCAAAAAGACTAAAAAACTGAAAGAGAGTTAATTATGGAACAAACAGCTATATCACCAACCGCCATTTATTGGATTATTTTTATTGGCATTGCCATCGCCAGTTGGGTAGTATCTTACTCGCTGAAACATAAGTTCGATAAGTACTCCAAAGAACCGCTTCCGATGACCGGTCGTGAAGTGGCGGAACGCATGCTGCGCGATAATGGTATCACGGATGTGAAGGTAACATGCGTCAAAGGTCAGTTGACCGACCACTATAACCCCGCCACCAAAACTGTCAATTTGTCAGAGTCGGTGTACAGTAAGGCGAATGTGGCTGCCGCCGCGGTGGCTGCGCACGAATGTGGTCACGCAGTGCAACATGCTAATGCCTATGCGCCTTTGAAGTTGCGCTCCGCCTTAGTTCCCGTGGTTTCGTTTAGCAGTAATTGGGTAATGTGGATTATTTTAGCCGGTATGTTGCTCATCGGTTCGCAGGCAGGAAGGGTTATCCTACTTGTAGGAATAGGATTGTATGCCATGCTAACCCTGTTCAGCTTCATTACCTTACCGGTAGAAGTGAATGCCAGCCGCCGTGCGGTTAACTGGTTGCAAGAAGCCGGTATCACCGACCGCCAAACGACCGAAATGGCAAGCGACGCACTCAAAAGTGCCGCCTATACATACGTAGTAGCAGCCCTCGGCTCACTTGCCACACTGCTGTATTATATTATGATTTATTTAGGAAGTAGTAGAAGATAGCCCTCCTAACTAAAAGCTTCTCCTCCCGTTCCATCGGGAGGACGCTCAGGGTCCCGTAGCTCAATTGAATAGAGTGTCAGATTCCGGTTCTGAAGGTTCTGGGTTTGAGCCCCAGCGGGGTCACAAGAAGCTCGCGGCAAAGACGCAAATTAGCATCTTTGACCAGCGGGATCACAAGAAAGCCACCTTAGAGGGTGGCTTTCTTTAATCTCACATCCACGATAATCGGATCGTGGTCGGAGTAACGGTGATAGGTCTTATCGCGCATCTTAGACGCCTCATGCGAGTAATACCAATCGGCATTGATGTGCCATGGCATCACGCGAACGATCTGTGTTTGCATCGTTGGGTTGGCGAAACAACGGTCTAAATACCCTACCTCGCCATGATAACTATACGAATAATCGTCGGCACAATAGACTTGTAACATATCCGCATAACCTGCGCGCACGATCGTTTGAATAGGTTGTTCCTGCGTATAACAGTTATAATCGCCCAGCAGTAACACATCCTCATCTCCATAAACCGCCAGGGCTTTCGGTAGCATCACTAACAGCGAATCGGTATTTTGCATGCGCTGCGTGTTGGTATCCACTTTCCCTTTGCGTTTAGACTTAAGGTGGTTCAGACTAATCACGAAACGCTCACCGGTGGCTATCTCTTCGAAACATTGCGTCACCATACGTACATGATAGTGACTGGTGGTGTCTTGATACGCCGAGAACCACGGTCCTACAGGACGAATGCGATCCTTGCGATAGATGAAACAACCGCTGATACGGTCTTGGTTGGACCAGCCCATATCCACATACGCGTACTTGTCGCCGTGCTTATTGAGTTCCTCCAACAACATTTTCGGCGCTTTATCACCCTTCTGCATCTCACACATAGCAAACAGATCCGCCTTCATTCGTTGCAGTCCTTTAGCCAATTTACGAGTTTGCAAAGCCTGCTGAGCGGGGGTAGTCTTACGATGGGCATAACCACCCAAAACTGCAAAATAATTCTCTATGTTTGCACCTACGATGCGCATTTCACCTTTATTCTTTTTCGGCAAACGAGACTTCGCTGCGTGGCGAGTCTTAACGGATTGACCGGTCACTAACTGCCGTTCAGCCGTCACACGTGCTTTCAAACCACGAACCTTATCGCCCGTACGCACAGAGTAGTAGTTATTACGGCAATGCACACAAATACTGGAGCGGTAGTTATGTGCCGCCAACTCATAATAACGCGTACTGTCACCATCGGCCAAGCCTACCGCCCTCTCCTCCGGGCACACCAAGCGTTCCGGCGCCAAGACAAGCGAGTCGTAGAAATTTCCGCATACCACTAAAGGCGTACTAATAACGACTGTTTGGTTAACATACTTAGTCCAATCGGACTGGAGCTGCTCTAACGAAACACGCTCTGCCGCGGAAACGGAGAGCGCGTAAAGGAGCACTAATAGAAATGTGTGTCTTTTCATAGATTGTTGCGGAGGATGGGATCGAACCACCGACCTTCAGGTTATGAGCCTGACGAGCTACCACTGCTCTACTCCGCGCTGCAGCCTCCATTTTCACGAAAGCGGGTGCAAAGGTACTGCTTTTTTCTGACATATGCAAATTTTTTGTACTTTTTTTTGCATATATGCGTTTTTTTTTGTAATTTTGCACCCTAAAATTGGTATATTATGGCTAAATACATTGTAATGGCAGAAGAAGGCGAGCTGAGCTTGCTGGACAAAGCGCGTGAAGAATTAGGACTGGTTTTGGAGGGGGCTACGCTCATATACACGGGCGTAGGTGCGATCAATGTTATAAGGAGTCTGCAACACATCGACCGTGAGGCAGAGATCTATAACATCGGCTATGCCGGAAGTGCGAACTTCGATATCGGTACGTGGGCACAAGTGACAGAAGTGCGACTCAACCACCCCAATGTCACCTATAACGAACCAAAGCTCGAAATTCACGATTCACCATTCACCATTCAAAATTGCCGAAAGGCTATTTGTTATACGAACACCGATTTTGTACTCGCTTCCGACTACAAAGACTGCGTGTTTGACATGGAATTGGCGTTCATCGCGGCATTGGGCTTCAAGAACCTCCATAGCTTCAAGTATGTGAGCGACAACTTATCGCTTCACTCCTACCATGACCTCACCCACGGCGTAGAATAAATGCCCAAATGGTAAATGGTAAATGACCAAATGGTAAATAGCATGACTACTGTCATTTTAAAGCCGCATAAAGACGAATCGCTGAAGCGTTTTCACCCTTGGGTGTTCAGCGGTGCCATTGCACGCATCGTTTTAGACGCTGCGCATAGCGAACCAGCCCCTGTCGAAGGCGAACTGGTGGCGGTACATTCAGCTACTAATGAGTTGTTAGGCGTCGGGCATTGGCAAATAGGCTCCATCGCCGTGCGAATCTTAGCCTTCGGCGTAGATTCCTTACCCTCCGATTTTTGGACGGAACGCATCCGCGCTGCCTATAAAGTGCGCGAAGCATTAGGCTTGATTAGACCGGATAATAATACCTTCCGCCTCGTCCATGGCGAAGGAGATTTTCTGCCCGGACTGATAGTGGATATCTACGCCGAAACGGCGGTTATTCAGGCGCACTCAGTAGGCATGCATCTTCACCGCCAAGAGATAGCACAAGCCATCCTATCGGCGGTGCCACAGGTAAAGAATGTCTATTATAAATCCGACGACACCCTACCCTTCAAAGCGCCCATCGAAGGCGATAAAACCGGTTGGCTAATAACTAACAGCCAACAGCCAATGGCCAATGAGTTCTGGTCCATGGAGAACGGTCTCTCGTTCCGCATCGACTGGCTTCGAGGACAAAAGACCGGTTTCTTCATCGACCAGCGGGAGAACCGCGCATTAGTCGAACGCTATGCGGCAGGCAAGGATGTGCTGAATATGTTCTGTTACACCGGCGGATTCTCGTTGTACGCCCTCCGTGGCGGTGCCAAGACAGTAGATTCGGTCGATGTCAGCCAAAAAGCCATTGAAATAGTAAAAGCGAATGTACAAAGAAACTTCCCCCGTCAGTCCAACCATCGAGCCATAACGGCGGACGCCTTTGACTTCCTCAATGAGCGAATAAATGCCCAAATGGCAAATGACCAAATGGTAAATGGTAAATGGTATGACCTCATCATCCTTGACCCGCCTGCCTTCGCCAAACACCGCGACGCTATCAAGAATGCCCTTCGTGGCTACCAACGCATCAATGCCAAAGCCATTGAGATGATCAGACCCGGAGGCATCCTCTTCACTTTCTCTTGCTCGCAAGCAGTGGACAAAGAGGCATTCCGTCTGGCCGTCTTTAGTGCCGCCGCACAAGTGGGACGCAAAGTGCGCATCCTCCATCAGCTCCACCAACCCCAAGACCACCCCATCAACATCTACCACCCCGAAGGGGAATACCTGAAGGGGCTGGTTCTCTTCGTAGAATAACAGCTTAACGGCTTAACAATTTAACAATTTAACCATTTAACGTTCATTCATGAACCTCGTAGCATTTGACACCGAGACAACCGGATTAGACGTGCAGAAAGAGCACATCATCCAACTCTCTCTCATTAAGTTTGACACCGACACATGGGAAATCATCGGTCTGCGGGACTGGTATATTCTGCCAGACGTGCCCTTTACTATCCCTGCCGAAGCCGAAGCGGTGCATCATATCTCCAAAGCGTTCTTGCTCGAGCATGGCGTTAGTCTCAAGAGTATCTACAATGACTTCATCGCCTTTACCGCCGGCTGTGATTTTCTCACCTATAACGGAAACGGCTACGACGCTCCTATCTTGCACTACAACCTCGTGCGGGCAGGATTGGATTTTGATTTCAACAACCGCACATGGTACGATGCTTTGTTGTTGGAACGCATCCATTCAGAAGGTCAAACAGACGAGAACGGTGAACGCTTGCATAATAACCTCACCGCCGCTTATACACGTTATTATGGTCATCCGTTCGAAGGAGCCCATAACTCCTTGGACGATGTGCGCGCCACCATCGAAGTATTCAAAGCACAAGTAGCGGCGCACGGATGGGCATGGGCGCAACGAGAAGAGTTTAATTTCATTTGCTATGACCGTTGGCTCACCAAAAAAGGCGGCTACTACTACCTCAACCAAGGTGCCCACAAAAACGAAAGCATCGAATCCATGCTGCGCATTGATAAGAGTTACCTCACATGGATTGTGGATAAATGCCAATGGACCGATGACCAAACACGTGCTATCATCGAACCCTATCTCGGACGCCACCCCACAGACCAAGGCCAAAGCCAATGCCAACGCCGCCCCAAAGCCAAAACTCTTCCCTCTTCGCGTGGCAAAAAACGCAGCAAAGGAACTATCTCTGACGCCGATTTGAGTTTATTCTAATGAAACGATTAGTAACCATCATAGGGCTGTTCATACTAACCCACTCCCTCTGTGCTGCGGAACGCCTCAGCGGCACAGCCCTCAGCGGGGAAGGATGGCGAGGCGTGGACCTTGGCCAACCGTACGTTATTACGCAAGTAGGATGGCAACCCACCAGTACCACAACGGCTGAATTGGGACTGTTTGAAGGCGCTAATCGTTCGGATTTTATGGATGCCATCCCCTTGTATATGCACCCGGGGGCGTCCAAGACCAATCAGATGAACTACGCCGAAGTGAACTGTTCACGAGGTTTCCGATACGTGCGTTACCGCAAATCCGACCTAAAAGGAGAGTATAAGATTGCCGCCTTGGAGTTTTATGGCACTCAGGGAGCGGGAGACGACAGCCATCTAAGCCAATTGACGAACCTGCCGACGGTCGTTATTCACACACAAAACGACGAAGTGCCATACGACAAAGAGCATGAGATAACTTGTCTCGTGACGATTATATCCGATAACGGGGCCTCCGTTCTAACCGACACCGCCTTGATTCGGGAACGAGGCAATTACTCCCGTGGTTTCCCTAAAAAACCGTATCGAATCAAGTTTGCCCACAAGCATCATATTCTGGGTTCGCCCGCAAACGCCAAGAAATGGACGTTAATCAATAACTACGGCGATAAAACACTGATGCGCAATCAGTTAGCTTTCGAACTAAGTCGCCGTTTCGGCATGCCCTACACCCCTTTCTGCGCCTATGTGGATGTGATTCTAAACGGCGATTATAAGGGTTGTTACCAACTCTGCGACCAGATAGAGGTGCGTAAGAACCGCGTGGAAGTGACAGAGATGAGTCCGACCGATAATAGCGGAGACGCCTTGACCGGCGGCTATTTGATAGAAGCGGATGCCTACGCCTATGACGAAACATCCATGTTCTGGTCCTCGCAAGGAACGGGCGTCACCATCAAATCGCCTAAGGCGGATTCCATCACCTGGCAACAAGCATCATATATAGAGCAACGCTACGACGCCATGGAGGCGAATTGGCAGAAGTACCTCGACTTGAACACCTTCCTAAGGCATTTTCTGGTGGGCGAATTATCCGGTAATACCGACACCTATTGGAGTATGTACCTCTATAAACAACGGTCGAACGACACCCTTTTTGTCGGACCCGTATGGGATTTTGACTTAGCCTTTGAGAATGATAATCGCACCTATCCGATCAATGATCTGAGCGATTACATCTACCGAACGAAAGGCAGTACCACCGGTTATCTCAAGACCCTGGTGGATAAGATTGTGGTGTATAACTCCAACGCCAAAAAGCAGTTACGAACACTCTGGGCACAGACGCGGCAGGCAGGCATGACCACGGAGAGTTTATTGCGCTATGTGGACGAACAAGCCCAACTGTTGGAGCAGTCGCAGCAACTTAATTTTACCCGCTGGCCAATCATGCAAGAATATGTCCACCAAAACCCGCGCATCTGGGGCTCCTATGACGCCGAAGTGAATAACGTACGACACTTCCTCCAGCAACGCATTGAGTGGATGGACACCAAACTGCAGTTCGACACCGCGACCTTATCAGTGGAGCCGGTGGAGACGCAGCCTATGCCGCAAGCCACCAAAATAGTGCGTGACGGACAACTCCTGATTATACGCAATAATCAGGTCTATACACCTACCGGAAACCGCCTTCAGTAGGCCTTTTAGGCGCTCTACAAGGCAAAAAAGATGTTTTTTTGCACTTTTTTGCAGAAATATTTGGTCAATTCAAATTTTTGTTGTACCTTTGCACCCGCTTTCTGAAAATTAGAAGAATCGGGGTCCCCGAAAATTTTAATTTTTGGGGAGAGCGGAGGCATAGGTTGCCCGTCCATTTAGCGAAGCGGTATGGACAAACGCACACCTATTGCCGAACGCGCCGGCCGGTTGGATGAGCGACTTAGTCAGCGGTCTGCAAAACCGTTCAGAGCGGTTTGACTCCGCTACCGGCCTCAAAGAGCCGCCCGACCAAAAGGGTGGCTCTTTATTTATCTGATAGCTGAATGCTGACAGCTAAACACACATGGACGAACTGATTACTGACATAACGAACCAGGAGTACAAGTACGGCTTTACCACCGATGTTGAAACTGACGTCATTCCTGCGGGGCTGAATGAAGACATCATTCGGCTTATCTCGGCGAAGAAAAACGAACCCGAATGGCTCCTAACATTCCGTCTCAAAGCCTTCCGCAAATGGCAAACGATGACCGTTCCCACATGGGCACACCTCACTATCCCCGACATCGACTTCCAAGCCATCTCCTACTACGCCGCCCCAAAAACAAAATCTTCAAATGACCAAATGGTAAATGACCTTGATCCCGAGATCGCCAAGACCTTCGATAAACTCGGCATCCCATTAGAGGAACGGGCAGCCTTGGCGGGCAACATGGCAGTCGATGCCGTCATGGACTCAGTCTCCGTCAAGACTACCTTCCGCGACACCCTCGCCGAAAAAGGTATCATCTTCTGCTCTATCTCAGAGGCGGTCAAAGAGTACCCCGAATTGGTGCAAAAATACCTCGGTTCAGTAGTCCCACCCACCGATAATTTCTATGCCGCACTCAACTCGGCCGTCTTCACCGACGGATCGTTCGTCTATGTGCCGAAAGGGGTGCGGTGTCCCATGGAACTAAGCACCTATTTCCGCATCAATGCCGGCAAAACAGGTCAGTTCGAACGCACACTGCTCGTGGCGGATGAAGGAGCCTATCTCTCGTATTTAGAGGGTTGTACGGCGCCTATGAGAGACGAAAACCAATTGCACGCCGCCATCGTCGAGATAGTGGTGCACAAAGATGCCGAAGTCAAATACTCCACCGTCCAAAACTGGTACCCGGGGGACAAAGACGGCAAAGGTGGGATCTTCAATTTTGTCACCAAACGAGGTATTACCTACGAGAACGCACGCCTCTCTTGGACGCAAGTAGAAACCGGTTCCGCCATCACTTGGAAATATCCCTCTTGTATCCTTCGCGGCGATAACTCATCCGCGGAATTCTACTCCGTGGCCGTCACCAATAACCATCAGCAGGCAGATACCGGCACGAAGATGATTCATATCGGACGCAACACCCGCAGTCGTATCATCAGCAAAGGTATCTCGGCAGGCCAAAGCCAAAACGCCTACCGCGGACTCGTCAAAATGGGACGAAACGCACTCAACGCACGCAATTACAGCCAATGCGATTCGCTGCTCTTAGGCGATCAATGCGGCGCACATACCTTCCCCGATATGATCATCGCTAACCCTACAGCCATCGTCGAACACGAAGCAACCACATCCAAGATCTCTGATGACCAACTCTTCTATTGCCGCCAACGCGGTATAGGCGTCGAAGATGCCGTCGGACTCATCGTTAACGGCTATGCCAAAGAGGTGATGGACAAACTGCCCATGGAGTTTGCCGTCGAAGCCCAAAAACTGCTCCAAGTCTCCCTCGAAGGCTCCATCGGCTGATTTTCCGCCTCCCCTCCATGCAAGAAAATTTTGCAAATAATCGTTCCGAAGGAAAAGAAAATTTTGCAAATAATCGTGCGTAAGCTAAGAAAAAAGCGCTTTTTGGGCGCTTTTTTTCGTCAAAAACTTGCTTATTCCATTTTTTTGTTGTACCTTTGCTGCATGAAAGGGAGATGGGTGTTCATGGCTTTGGCTTTGGCGTTGGCTTTGGCGTTGGCAGCGCAGGAAAATACAGGGCGGAGATATATGCTTGACGATGTCATTTTAGATATTTACCGAGCCGCAACAGAATTGGGTGAGACGGATTATGAGCAGTTGCAAACGGACCTTTATGCCTTGTACGAGACCCCTATTGACCTCAATGCCACTACAGATGAAGAGTTACAGCAGCTTCCTTTTCTCTCGCCGCATCAAATAGATGAGTTACTGGCCTACGCCGATCGGCATCCGTTTGAGTCCGTCTATGAACTGCAGCTCATCCCATCGCTCACATCCTATGATATCCGTAATCTGCTGCCGTTTATTACAATCACCAATAACCAATCACCAATAACCAATCACCTCTACGCGCGGGAGGTGTTTCGCAATGCCAAGCATGAGGTTCTTACTCGTATAGATGCGCGGAATATAGAGGGGTTTGAAGGCACGGATCCTATGTATGTGCAAGGTCGGTATCGCTTTGATTATCAGCGAAGGGTTGTTTTGGGTGCGCAGTTACGCAGACCGGCGGGCGGTGGGGCGCAAGATCTGCAATACGGCGCGTATCTGCAGCTTAAAGATATCGGTCCTTTGCACACACTGGTAGCCGGTAATTTTCAGGCTTCTTTTGGTCAAGGTCTGGTTCTGGCTTCCCCTTTCCATTCCGGCAAATCGGCTTACGTCAGCACAGTAGGTTTGCCGCAAGAAGGACTGCGTTATTACTCGTCGGTGGATGGCGAAGGCTTACACGGTGCCGGTACTACTTTTCGCTGGAAGTGGAACGGACAGACACGCTTGGATGTGAGTGCGCTCTATTCGATGCGTCGGGCGAATGATAGCACCTGGCATCATCTGGTGGGCGCTAATGTGACCGTTCGTCATAAACGACTACACGTTCAACTGACCGCTGTGGAGAACATCTGGTCGGATAGTATTCGTCCCTATCGGAATACCAATTATAACCGGCATTATTTCCGCGGTCGTACGCAAGCGGTCATAGGCGTCTCTGCACGCTATAATCACGGTTGGTTCGATCTCTTCGGAGAAGTAGCCACCGCCCAAAACAGAGACCATTGGGGCGTAGGAACGCTCATCGGTAGTCGGTTCTACCCGACCGAGGGCGTGTCTTTGTTGGCGCTGTATCGCTATTATTCTCCGTATTTCGATAACGCCTTAGGCTATGCTTTTTCCGAGACTTCGCGCTTAGGCGATGAGAACGGAGGGTATCTGGGATTTGAACTGACGCGCTGGAAGAACTGGCGGGTTTGGGGATATGCGGATGTGTTTGGTTTTAGCGGACCCAAATACGGCATCCCCGATGCACCCTCTATAGGTTTTGATGCGTTGGTGGAAGTGTGTTATCGCTGGTTATCGCTGCGCCTTCGCGCCAAACAGAAAGGCGAGTTGAACACCTATATGACGCGGGCGCAATTCGATTGGATAGAAGGTCCATGGTCGCTACGAACCACCGCCGAAGCGAATCTCACTCATCAGACGGAACTCCACTACGGCGTAACGCTCTATCAAGATGTAGCCTACCGGTTTCAGCAGGCACCGGTCTCCCTCCGCGGACGAGTGCAATTCTTCGATGCACGGGAGTGGAACAATCGTATCTATGCGTACGAACACGATGTGCTGTATGCGTTCTCTATTCCTGCGGTGTATGGCTTAGGCGGACGGGCGTACTTATGCCTGAGATGGCAAATCATCCCGCAACTGGCGTTGTACTGCCGCGTGAGTGAGACCCTTTGGCAAAAAGCGTGGTACAGCGCGCATCATCCTTCTTGGAGCGGAAAAGGAATTCCTTCGCGAACAGACATTCACCTGCTTTTGAGAGCCACGCTGTAGAATTATGCATGAGATGTGAAAAAACTTGATTTTTTTGCCAATTTATTTGGTAATTCCATTTTTTTGTAGTACCTTTGCAGTCGATCTCATAACACACATCATACTATGGAAAAAATCATCGAATTGATGCGCCTGCACAAAGTGCCCGAGGCGTTCGAACAATTAGTTCCTCAATTAGCGACCAACGAACAAGCGCGGAGCCTCTTTCTCGAACTTCTGCGCACGGGTGCTAACCTCCACTTGCTGAAAGATTATGCAGAGTTGATCGAAAAGCAGGCTAAAGCCGGTAATCCGTGGATGCAGTTTGCTTGGGCGCGCTATCATGATTGTGTACAACCGGAGGCCCACTCCAATGCGATCATGGAAGAGTATTACCTCAAGGCCGACCAAGCAGGCATCGCCGATGCACATATGTGTTTGGCCTTCTGCTGGCGGGATGGTGATTTGGGTATGATAGATCTTGAGAAATACGCTCAGATGCGTCAAGAGGCCGTCGATCGAGGCAGTCATACGGCGGTGCAGCAACATCTTAGGGACATGATGAACGGCCGCGGAGGATTTGAGCGGGATCCATGGCAGGCGTATGAGTTGCTGGATAAGTTCGTTCGTCAAAGCGAGGCGAACGGAGATCATTTTGACCCGCGGTACTTACATGTTTTGGCGGACATAGCGAACGAGTTGGGGCGCAAAGCCGAAGCGGATCTGCTGTATGAGAAAGCACTCAAAGCCGGTGACACGACATCGTGGTTCTGGTTGGTGAACCTGCGTTGCTGCGACGAGAAAGGCAATATAACGGATACAGAGACATGTGAGCAACTGATGAATGAATACAACGATTATGTGATACCCGAGGTTTTCTCCACCATGCAGCTGTGTATGGCAGCCTATAACTACGACGAATTGGATGAAGACCTGCAGCACGATGCACATCAGATGCTGAAAGATAACTTAGAGTTATCCTACGAGATAGGAGATGCCTACGGCGCGTTTAGTATGGGGTATAATTATTACTTAGGCCAATTCGGTTTTGAGGAGAATAACGCGGAGGCGTGGAGATGGTTCGCTCGTGCCGCCCTGATGCGCAGTAGTACGGCGTATTACATGATGGCGCAGATGATAGCGGATGAGTATGCACCGGAAGGGTATGATGAAGAGTTCCAGCACATCTGCGAGTTGCGCGCATTGCGATTAGGCGAAGATGAATGTTTGGGAAAGGTGGTGCAAGCATACAAGCACGGCTTCCTAACCGATTTTGCATTAGAAATAGAAAAATACCATTTACCCGCCTATGAGGCGAAAGAAGAAGAGGAGGACGACGATGAATACGACGAAGGAGACGACGGACGCTATGACGCCTATGCATGAGATACAACCCGAGCAGTCCCATTGGTGGGGCTTTGCCGCCATGCCCGATGAGTTGGAATACCCCTTTAACGGAGAAGATAATCCGCTGACCTTAGTATGCCAATTCCACCACGGCGAAGGAATGATTTATGTGTTTGCCGACCTCAATTATTTCCTCGGCGATTATGAAGCAGACGGCGGTCATATCGGCGAATGGGACGAACGGTTCTTTCGCGTACTCTATTCGCCAACCCGAGAGAACCTGCATATTCATGAAATAGTGGACGCTAACGGTGCATCGGCCGTACCGCAGGCAGAGCCGCTTGATGCACCGGCACAACGAGGCGAAGAATCGGGCGTGTTACAGCCGGCTTCTTGTTGGACGGACGAGTTGGAACAAGAGTTCCCGGGATACCAGGTATTGCTGGAATTGGATGAAAACGACGAGATAGGGCTGCGGTTCTATGACTGCGGAACCCTCTTCTTCCTCATCCAACCTAAAGACCTCGAGGCGAAGCGATTTGACAAAACCAAATGCGTGTTATATTCTTATTAAAGTCGAAAGTCAAAAGTCGAAAGTTTTATGGATACGATTGAAGAATTAGCCCGGTTATGCAAGCAGATCAATGATAACTGGCGAGAGAATGAGAACCGCAACGGGTGGAAAAACCTGCGGTTAGTGCCTGATGTAGCCAACCGTTTGACGGCAATGCCTCTAGAGGGCGAAACGAGCGCCGCTAATCAGATAGAGGTGCTCAGTCTGATGCTTGATTGCGTGGATGAACTCTCTATTCCCCGTCAAGTATTGGCCATCCGTAAATACCAACTATCGCTTTTCGACCAGCTGGAACCGGAGGCTGAGATAGAAGTGACGCGCGAGGAGGTGGAGCATGAGATAAAACGCTTGGAGGACTACTTGGACCTTTCCATCCCGATGGAAGAGTGGTGCAAAACCTACCACAAGCATCTGCTCTTTGACCCCGTAGAGCGCACCCTCGAATACGAGACTATCATCTATGAGGCGGAGGAAGAGGTAGCGGAGAAACTCAAGAACGAGCATCGCGGTATGGGCTTTTGCTTCTCCTATTGGGCCACGCTGGGAACGGCGTTGGCGAAACGCGGTATCGAGTGGCGCAGTCCGAGTCAGATGAACCCGCGAGTGCATTTTGACTAATCAGTCAAAGACCTCCATCAGTACCGCCAGAGAGCGGGGTTCGGTCCAATCATCTATATGTTCGCTAAAATAGGCACAGAGTCGGCGGAGTTGTTCTTGCCGTTCTGACCGTGATTGAGGCAGCCGCAGTAATTGCGGCTGTTCTGTTTCATCAATGGCAAAACCTAACTGTGCTGCAAAACCGATGAGAAAGTGGATATGAAAATTAGGCGAGTCGTCAAGAGTCCGCACGGCTTGCGACAGGAAAGCGAACATAGGCTCATCGGGCACGGGATAACGGAGGGTGAGATAAAGCACTTCACTGAGGAAAAGCGCCATCGCCTGACGATAATAATCGCTTTGCGAACCCGTCGTAACAGGTACGAGCGGAGTGGCTTCTTTGAGCGTGGGCGGTTTGGAGCCCACCGGATAATCCGCCGTAATAGAAAGGAGAGTGAAAGGGGTATAGAGGCCGATGGCATGCTTGCGACCCAAGCCATACACCATATAATTAACACGTCCGCCTGCGCGTGTATACGCGTGGAGAACGTGTGCTTTATCAGAGCGAGGTTGAAGTGATAAGACGATTGCCTCAGTCGTGCTGACCATAGATACCATCTATTTGTACGCCATCGGAGAGGCGATAGACGCAGAAGGACCAATCGGCTTTTTGACCTGTCTGAGCGGGTTCGAAATGCAGCACACCGTATGCGGGGTCAGTTGAGGTGAACTCCGCTGAGAGGTTTTTCTGTGCTTTGGGTTTGCCGGAGGTGTTAATCACCACAAAGGGCGTTTGCCGCACATAACTATGGTCATGTCCCGCTAAGACAAGGTCTGCTTGGGACAAAGTATAACGGAATGTGGCATAAATGAGCGGATTGACGCGTCCTTTGGCAGCCGAGAGAACAGGATGGTGCATCAGTACGATTATCCTTTTGTTTTTGGCCGCATTCATCGCCGCTTTGAGCCAAGTAAGCGTCCTCGTCAATCGCACCAAGCGGTTAAGGGGATTCGTATCCAGAATGATGAATCGTACTTGCGGAAAATCAACGATGTAATTCGCCCCTTCTATGCCCAAGGTGGTATCCACCGGTTGCGGAAACCATGTGTTCCATTGAGGTGCGATGGCTTTGCGGAAGCCTTTATCGTACTCATGATTACCGGCACAGGTGATAACCGGCAGTCCTTCGAGCGCCGACGGAGTCCATTCGCGGAGCAGAAGTTGGTAGTAATAAGGATAACCTCTATCCAGCCAATCGCCTGTTTGGATGAGGGCATCAACTATGGGAACCCTTGCAGCGAGCGAATCGTAGTCGGCTTTCTGCAAGCGATTATGCACATCGCCCAGCACTAATATATCCAACGAAGCAGGGCTTTGCGTATCTTGCCATCCTTTCGTTGTACGTACAAAACCGTTCAGCGTATCACCTGCAAAGGTAGGGAACGTATAATCGATGGTCTCTCCGTGCCAATGGGGTTCTTCGGGCATGCCAAACCATGCCTGCCAGCGGAGGGCGCAGATGACTACGCCGACCGCTAACAGGGCAGAGGGAAGGACTATTTTGATCCACCTACGCATTAGAAGGGCAGATCGCTGGTACCATCATTAACCGATGCGTCGAAAGGATCCACATCAGCCATGGGGTCTAAAGGTTGCGCGGGTGCTGCAGCCGGTTGAGGCGCAGCAGCGGGTTGCGGAGCCGCAGCCGGTTGAACGCCTGCTGCTGCTTGCGTCACATCGCCTTGCTGGATTTTCCACGCACGGATAGAGGTGTACCAACGGCCGTTGAACTCACGGCTTTCGATATCGAAACTAACCGTCACTAATTGGTCAATGGCGCAAGGGTTCATCTTAATGCGGTCCTCGCCAAAGACTTCAAAATGCACTTTACGCGGGTATTGATCAAGGGTTTCCAACACATAGGGTTGTACTTTCCAGGGGTTGCCGTTTCGGCCGATGCCGCTTTGTTCCGGCAGTACTTGTATAATCTTACCTACAACTTCCATAAAATCATTTTCTCATTTATTCATTTACCATTTGGTCATTTATTTTACCATTTGGTCATTTAACCTTTAATAGCAGCTACACCCGGGAGGATTTTGCCTTCGATCGCTTCGAGGAGGGCACCGCCACCGGTGGAAATGTACGAAACTTTGTCTGCCAGACCGAATTTATTGACGCAAGCTACAGAGTCACCACCTCCAATGAGGGAGAAAGCGCCTTCTGCTGTAGCCTCAGCGATGGCCTCACCGATGGCGCGGCTACCGTCGCAGAAATTATCGAACTCGAATACGCCTGCAGGACCATTCCAGAGGATCGTCTTTGCACCCTTGATAGCGTTGCGGAAGTTCTCTTGTGCCTTCGGACCGGCATCCAATCCTTCCCAACCGGCAGGAATGGCGTCAGACGGGAAGATCTTCTGGTTAGCATCATTAGCGAAAGCGTCTGCGCAGATAGCATCGGGTGCGAGCACCAGTTCTACGCCGTTCTTCTTAGCCAATTCTTCTACGCCCAGTGCTACATCGAGTTTGTCGAGTTCGACGATAGAACCGCCGATCTCACCACCGTGTGCTTTAGCGAAGGTATAGGTCATACCACCGCAAAGAATCAGTTTGTCCACTTTGCCAAGCAGGTTCTCGATGATGCCGATCTTAGAGCTTACTTTCGAACCACCCATGATAGCTACGAACGGACGTTTGATATCGCCGAGGACTGCATCAACAGCGGCTACTTCTTTCTCCATCAGGAATCCGAGCATCTTGTTGTCGGCATCGAAATAATCTGCGATGACAGCGGTAGATGCATGTTTGCGGTGAGCTGTACCGAACGCATCCATCACATAGCAGTCTGCATAGGAAGCCAGCGTCTTTGCGAACTCTTTCTGACGATCTTTCATCTCTTTCTTCGCAGCCTCGTAAGCCGGATCCTCTTTGTCGATGCCTACCGGTTTACCTTCCTCTTCGGGATAGAAACGCAGGTTCTCCAGCAGCAGTACCTCACCTGGTTTGAGCGCAGCTGCTTGTGCCTGTGCTTTGGCGCAATCTTCAGCAAACTGAACGGGACAACCGAGCGCAGCCGCTACGGCATCTTTGATTTGACCCAAGCTGAATTTAGCCTGCACTTTGCCTTTGGGTTTACCCATGTGACTCATAATGATGAGCGCACCTCCTTCATCGAGGATGTGCTTGAGGGTCGGCAGGGCACCGCGGATACGGGTGTCGTCGGTAATCTTACCATTCTCATCCAGTGGCACATTGAAGTCCACGCGTACGATCGCCTTCTTACCGGCGAATTTAAAATCTTTGATTGTCATAACGTGTATATATTTAGTTGGTTTGTTAAAATCATTTTTTTCGGAATACCGGCCGGGATACCGACACTTCTTACCAATCGATGGAGTTAAGGCGGCCTTTATAGACATCACTATGGGTGATGGAGGCATCTTGTCCACCGAAGAGGTAGATGTCGAAATCGCGAACGATGGCTGTTTGCTTTTGGCGTGCCTGGTACACTTCCGGTAAGCGGTTCTTGGTGCTATCCGCTTGTGTCCAGGTTAAGCCTTCATCATCAGAGATCATAATCTCGCGACCGAAATATTTCATGTCTTTATCCACTCCGCCAAAGAGCAATAGTTGTCCGTTATAGGAGATGACGGAGATGCCGGTGAGGGTGGTGAACTGAGGTCGGTCGATAGAGAACTCTTCCAAGCGGTACCCGTTATTCTCCGGCGTATGCTTGGAGTATTCGAGGTTCCATCGCGAGTTGAGTGAACGGCCGTTCATGGCAAAGCCTCCGATGATCATCGCCCGTTCACGTGTACTGGCACTTTGGAACGCCACCGTAGCAAAATCGCTAATGGGAAAATCGCCGTCGTCGGGGCGAAGGTCGGTTAGTTGCAGCGAGTCCTCCTTCCACAGAGCCAGTTCGTAGCCGTTATTATCCACCAACGCCCATACTTCGTTATTCCAGTAGAGTAGCATGGTTAGGATGGGATAACTAACCGCTTGGCCCGACCAAGTGACGCCGTCGGTACTGGTGTAGAGAAAGTTATCTTGTCCGAAATAGAGGGTTGAACCATCGCTAATGATCTGTCGTACCCGCGTACCGTAAGGCAGTCCCTGCGCCTCTCCCCAATCGATCCAAGAAGCGCCATCGTCAGAAGTGAACACTTGTTCCTCCCATCCATTGCTGGCTATCATCACAAAGTGGTCATCGAGTTCCAAAACGCGTTGCTCGCTGTCATCCTCCGGATAGATAGCATCAGTCAGTTTAGTCCAAGAGTACAAATCGGGGTCCACTTGGTGCACCGTAGGACGAATCTCATACACCTTGGTGGTCTTACCGTCCGAAGAACGGATCGTCAAATAAATCGGCTGTTTGGTAAAACTGAGGGTGTCATAACCGGTTAACTGAACGGTGGTATCCGGCATTCTCAGATAAGCGGCACCCGGAGTAGCGGCAAAGCTGAACTTAGGTACTACTTTCTCCAAACTGGTACCGTATAGGATGGAATCTTGGTTCCAGACCAAGCCTGTATCAAGCCTTTCGTCGATAGTAAAGACCGCTTTTGCCAAGCCGGGCATGGAGTCGTTCGCCGCAAAATAGAACGCGCTCAGTTTAGCCACCGAGGAGGTGGTGGAGGTAGTGCCGGAATTACTGTCACAGGAACTCAATACGAGTGCACTAAAACCGATTAGTATGTATAAAAGTCGCTTCATTTGGCGTTATTTTTGTATTATTTTGCCTTTAAATTTGCATATCTCAGAAAAAAGCAGTATTTTTGCAGTGTTTTTCGAGAATCTAATATCTTAAATCTAAAAACATATATGTTATTCGAGTCTCAAATAAATGATTTAAAGCGTTTGCTTCCTTGGGTACGTATTCGCCAGCAGCAGGCTAACCTGCGTACCGTTGTAGAACAGAAACGTCGTTTGTTATCCAAAGAGGAGGTAGCGGAACAGTCCGCGCTTATCATCGCTCAGTTGGAGCAAATGTCTCTTTTCCGTGAGGCACAAACGGTTTTGCTGTATTATCCTATTCATAACGAGGTGGATTTGCGTCCATTGCTCGCCAAGTACGAGGGTCAAAAGACCATCCTTTTACCCGTGACGCATCGCCATTATATAGAGGTTCGTCCGTATGCCGGAGAAGATATGATGCGCAAGAGTCACTGGGGTGTACCGGAACCGCAAACAGCTACTTTCAAAGGGCACATTGACCTGATCATCGTTCCGGGGGTAGTCTTTGACAAGCACCGGCACCGCATCGGTCGAGGCGGGGGTTATTATGATAAATTCTTAGCGCAACATCCTCGGGTTCCGAAGATAGGTGTTTGCTATGATTTCCAACTCCAGCCCCATGCCATTCCCCATACATGGAGGGATAAGAAGTTGGATCGTATCGTCACTCCTCAGTCAACCATTGGATAGTAGGTTGACTATCAATTATCTGTTGCAACTTTCTGTCGGTCTCGGCAGAAAGTTTTTGTTCGCCCTTACGGTAATAATAAATGATGCCGTAGAGCTGGCATTTCATCATCCGCGCGTAGGGCAGTTCATGCTCGTAAAACTTCTCCACCGCATTCCAAATCTCCAAAATGAGCGCGTCAGCTTGCGTACGCATCGGTGTTAAGCCGCCTTGCACACGTTCGGTGTTCTGTACATGGAAAGCGTGTTGCTGATGATGTTCCTTGAAGATGTCGTAATAGACTTTCACCTTATTGATGGCAGGGTTATAAATAGGAAATCCTCCGTTCGCCATTCGTTTCTGCTCGCCTTCAATAATTTTCCGCCCCCACTCCTCCAGGTTCTCTTCCGTGCTCAGATCGGGCACCACATGATTGAGCGGATCCAACCCATATAGCAGTTTCTGTTCCTTCTTGATCTCGCCACGAATGACGGCGAGGTTGAGTACTTGGATAAAATGCGACACGTACATGCGTGCGTTCTGCACTACGTGGCGGTACTGCTTGTTGGCATTCACTGACGAAGTGTAGTTATCTTTCGACTGCAGCACTACATTCTCAAACTGCGCCAAGAACCGCTGCGTTTCGCTTAGCAGTTTGTAAGGCAGTGCTTGTTCGCCGAAGTCCACTTCTTGCGACCTGTGTACTGCGCGCTGCAACGAATGCAAACGAGCCAAATCGGTATTGGGTAATCGTCTGTAAGGCATCTTGTTATTTACGATTTATACATTTACCATTTGTTCATTTAGCTTTTACGAGTGACGAGTTTCTCGGCTATCTCGCGTAGTCGTTCGGTGGCGCTGTTTTGCGGCAGTTCATCCAATTGCGCCAAGGCTAGCGCTGTATGTTCTTCCATCACCGCCTCGCAGGTCTCACGCACGCCCAGACGATCGTAGACAGAGCGCACGGCTGCAATCTTCTCCTCCTTGCGATCGTTGATCAAAAGCCATTCCAGTAACTCTGCTTTACTCTCCGGATCGGCATTCTCGAACGCAGTAATCAGCAACGCCGTACGTTTGTTGGCGCATATATCCCCACCGATGGCCTTGCCGAAGGTCTTCGGATCGCCGTACACATCCAAAATATCGTCTTGTATCTGGAACGCCAGACCTAAGTGCAGACCATATTTATAAAGCGCTTTCTGCTGCTTCTCGTCCGCACCGGCTATGTAACCGCCGATCTTCATCGCGTAGGCCAACAGCACGGATGTCTTGAGTTCAATCATCTTCATGTACTCATCCAGCGTGACATGCCCCATATGCTCAAACTCCATATCGTACTGCTGTCCCTCGCAAATGCCGGTGGCCATCTCATTGAACCAAGCCAACACCTGTGGCAGCTTTTCTGCCGGCACACGACTCAATTGTTTGTACGCCTCAATGAGCATTTGGTCACCCGAGAGGATTGCCGTTTGCTCATTCCATTTGACGTGAACGGTAGGCCGTCCGCGACGCACCTCTGCCTTATCCATCACATCGTCGTGAAGGAGGGTGAAGTTATGGAATATCTCCAACGCCAACGCTGCCGGGACAGTCTGCTCGATGGCATCACCGTTAATCAAACCGCCGTTCACAATTGCTTCTGCTGCGGTCAACGCCAATGTCGGACGCAGTCTTTTGCCGCCCGATGCCAAGGTGTATGCAATCGGTTCGTACAACCCTTTCGGATGCCGATTCCAATCAATCTGCTCTATGGCTTTGTTAATATCTATCATACAAATTTGTTTTCGATGATGTCGGTGAGCACGTCCTTGATGTCGAGACCGGCGGCACGTATCTGTTGAGGAATAAAACTGGTAGCTGTCATGCCGGGGGTGGTGTTGACCTCGAGGAGGTTAATCTTATCGCCCGTGATAATCCAATCCACACGAATGATGCCGTTGGCACCGATGATGTCATACAGGCGAAGGGTCTCCGCTTGAATCTTATCGCGCAAAGCGTCAGGGATACGAGCAGGAGTGATCTCATCCACCTGACCTTTGTACTTCGCGTCGTAATCGAAGAACTCATTATGCGTTACCACCTCTGTAATCGGGAAAGCCACTGCTTTGTCTTTGGTCTTATACACACCGCAGGTTACTTCCGTTCCTTGCATAAAGGCCTCGCATATCACCTCATCTCCCTCTTTGAACGCACGCTCAATCGCCGGATAAATATCTTCAACCGTCTTCACCTTGGTGCACCCGAATGAGCTGCCGCCTACGTTACTCTTGATAAAACACGGCAGACCTAATGTCTCGGCAATCTTCGGCGCGTTAGGCCATTTCTGACCCGCACGAAGAATCATACTATTGGCAATATGAAAACCAAAATAGGACAGGTAATGGTTGCAGGCATACTTGTTGAAAGTCAGCGCTGCGGCCAACACACCACAACACGAGTACGGCAGGCCGATCATATCCAGATAACCCTGCAGCACGCCGTTTTCTCCGGGTGTTCCGTGGATGGTGATATATGCAAAATCGAAAGTGTGTTTCGCGCCCGCACGCGTAAAAGAAAAATCATTCTTATCAATAGAATATCCGGGACCTGTCAGGTCTTCATGCTCGATGTCTGCATCGGGCAACGCAGTCCAATCATTGCCGTGCAACCGTACTACGGTCACGTCGTACCGATCATGGTCCAAGAACGAGTAGATACCTTTGGCCGAACGTAGCGACACTTCATATTCGCTGCTGTCTCCTCCGGCTATAATGGCTATTTTTCTCCGCTCTAAAAGAGGTTTATCTGATTTCATTTGAACATGATTCTAAAATTCCGTGCAAAGTTACAAAAAATATTCGAAACTAACAAATAAATTAGAAATAAAATTGTTTCTAATTGTAAAAAAGGCCCTTTCGGACCTTCTTGTGCAATATTCTGTTTATTCTATTAACCTTCTAAGGCTTGCAGACGTGCTTGCATCTCGAGCCATTCATCGCGGAGGAATGCGGCAGTTTCGAAATCGGTGGCTTTGGCGGCTGCGAGCATCTGTTTACGTTTTTGCTCAATAGCTTTTTGTAAAGCTTTGGCATCCATCTTCTGCCATTCGGCATTCTTCCAACCGGCTTTGATAGCTTCGCTCAAGCGGCGTTTCTCTTCCTCGGGGTCTTTGTATAAACCAGCGAGTGCGGAGGTGTTGATTTCTTTCTTGATAGCGGTAGGAACAATACCATGTTCTTCGTTATAGCGCATTTGGATCGCGCGGCGACGGTTCGTCTCATCAATCGTGGCTTGCATCGCAGGCGTAATCTTATCGCCATAGAGGATAGCCGTTCCGTTGACGTGTCGCGCCGCGCGGCCAACCGTTTGTGTCAAACTCCGTTGATCACGCAAGAAGCCCGTCTTATCGGCATCAAGAATTGCCACCAGACTTACTTCCGGCAAGTCTAATCCTTCTCGTAAAAGGTTCACACCCACTAAGACATCGTACTCGCCTTTACGCAGGTCTTCCATGATCTTGACGCGTTCTATGGTATCGATATCCGAGTGGATATACGCTGATTTGATGCCATAACGCCGCAGGTATTCGTCTAACTCTTCTGCCATCCGTTTGGTTAATGTCGTCACCAAGACTCGTTCATTACGATGAATACGTGTGCGGATTTCGTCCATGAGATCGTCCACTTGGTTCTCTGTCGGGCGCACTTCAATCTTCGGGTCTAACAAACCTGTGGGTCGAATCAATTGGTCGATGACGATACCTTCTGAGCGGTCCATTTCATATTCGTCCGGCGTAGCCGATACATAGATGGTCTGGCCTGTCTTCTGCTCAAACTCATCGAACTTAAGCGGTCTATTGTCACGTGCGGCTGGAAGACGAAAACCGTAGGTAACCAGATTGTCCTTGCGCGATTTGTCACCACCGTACATGCCACGGATCTGCGGAACCGTTACGTGACTCTCGTCGATGACGAGTAACATATCTTTCGGGAAGTAATCCAGCAGACAGTAAGGCGGTGTGCCTTCGGCACGACCGTCAAAATACCTGCTGTAGTTCTCCACGCCTGAGCAGTAACCCAACTCGTCCAACATCTCCAGATCGTACGTTACGCGTTCTTCGATGCGCTTGGCATACAGGTCTTCGCCCAGCTTGGTGAAGTACAAAATCTGCTCGTTGAGGTCGGCTTTAATCTGTTCTTTCGCCGCTGCGATGCGTTCGGGAGAGGTGAGGAAAATAGTAGCAGGACTTAAGTTATATTGCTCAAACTCCTCCATTACTTGTCCGCTGATGGGGTCGATAGTTAGAATCGCATCTATCTCATTACCGAAGAACTCAATCCTCACTAAGTAATCCGCATAAGCTAAGGCAATGTCAATAGTATCTCCCTTGACGCGAAATCGTCCGCGTGCCAGTTCGACATCATTGCGCACATATTGCGCGGCAACCAATTGTTTGAGAAGCGTGTCCATTGGAATGACTTGTCCGCGTTTCAACTCCACCACGCTTGCCGTGAAATCTTGCGGACTACCGAGACCGTAGATACAACTAACCGAACTGACGATGATGACATCTTTTCGTCCGCTTAGTAACGCTCCTACGGCAGAGAGACGAAGACGGTCAATCTCTTCGTTGATAGACAGGTCTTTCTCTATGTATAGGTCGGTAGAGGGTATATACGCCTCCGGTTGGTAATAATCATAGTAAGAGACGAAATACTCCACCGCGTTGTGTGGGAAGAAAGCTTTCATCTCCGAATACAGCTGTGCCGCGAGGGTCTTGTTATGGCTCATGATAAGCGTAGGCCGGTTGAGTTGAGCGATGACATTGGCGACCGTAAATGTTTTTCCGCTTCCAGTCACGCCGAGCAAGACCTGCGCAGGCGCGCCGGCTTGAATACCATCGACCAGCGCTTGTATGGCTTGCGGCTGATCGCCTGTAGGCTTATATGGAGATTCTAATTGGAACAATTATCCGAATACTGAATACTGAATACCGATTGCTGACAGCTAAAAAAAGAGTGCCGAAGCACTCTTTTTTTACTTAACTCGGCGCTCTTGGATACGAGCCTTCTTACCGGTGCGCTCACGGAGGTAGTACAGTTTAGCACGGCGTACTTTACCATACTTATTCACTGTGATGCTTTCGATAAACGGGCTGTCCATCGGGAAAATACGCTCAACACCTACGTTGCCGCTCATTTTGCGAACGGTGAAGCGTTTCTTGTCGCCCTCGCCGTGAATGCAAATAACATCACCACGGAACTCCTGTACACGCTCTTTGTTACCCTCTTTAATACGGTATCCAACCGTAATCTGATCACCTGCTTTGAAAGCCGGGAACTCTTTTTTCTCACCGGCAAATGCTTGTTCAGCTACTTTAATCAAATCCATAGTTTCTCTTTTTTAACGGTTAGTACTGTTTTACTTACGGATACCTAATTCTTTAATGATAGCGCGGTAACGCTCAATGTCTTTCGCCTTCAGGTAATCCAACATACGACGACGCTTACCTACCAGAGTAGTCAGAGCGCGCTCTGTACCGAAGTCCTTACGGTTCTCCTTAAGGTGCTCGGTCAGGTGGTTAATACGGAAGGTGAATAATGCGATTTGGCTCTCAGCCGAGCCGGTGTTTTTAGCGTCTTTGCCGTATTGGGCGAAGAGCTCAGCTTTTTTCTCTGCTGTTAAATACATGATGTAATTTACCATTTGTTCATTTACCATTTAGCCATTTATTCATTGGACTATTTAGTAAATGACAGTTAAACAATCACCACTAAAGTCGAATTAAATCATCCTAACTTCGTGGCATTTATTTTCGCTTTTAGTCAAAAAAGCGTGCAAAGGTACTGCTTTTTTTTGAATTATGCAAATAATTTTACACTTTTTTTACTTTTTTATCTGAATAGGGAAGGAACCGATGAGGTTTCCTTCGCAGAAAAAGTCCACAGTGTAGAAGCCTTTTTCTATTTCGTTGGTCAGGGGACAATAACACGTTCCGGTTAATTCTTCGCCTCCATATTCGAATTGTTGTGTTACCGAATAGGGGATATTCTCGCTCTCAAAAGCGAACACCTGCGTGGGTTCTTCGCCTTCAGCCGGTTCGGTGTAATTGAGCAAGTCACCCGTTGGATCCATCACACGCACGTATAGATCCTTCATACCGGGTGTACAGGTGATGTTCTTTGCGATGGTGAAATCGATTTGCAACTTCACCGCTTGACTTGCCATTTTGGTCTTGCGGTCACGCTTGTTGAGCATCACTACCGTGCAACTTGTCACCTCGAGCATAGCTGCTCGTGTCACCGTTTCGGTCAGTTGAGTGTTGAGGGTAGTGAGCTGGTTATTGGCTTCTTTCACCTGCTTGTTCTCCTCCCGCATTTGGATATTCTCCTTGGTCAAGCGCGCATTGGTTGCATTGAGCGAATCGACTTGCCGTACGTAGTCTTTCATCACTTCGCGAACGGTAGCTAACTCTTTTTTCAACTCGGCAATGCGCCGTGCACTCGTTACTTTGGTTTGACGCAATTCTTCGAGCAAGTCTTGTACCCGTTGTTGTTCACGAGAAAGCAAGTCCTGCAACGAATCATTCTTGATATCTAAATTCTGATAGCCGTCAAACTGAATGGCGAGATCTTCGTATTCTTCCTGCAACTCCGATTTCTCGATCTCCATCTGCTCCACCAACTCGTTCATCTGGCTGTACTGATAATAACTCAGTGCGCCTAAGGTGGCCAGCAGCACGACTAAAACAACTATGATCGTATATACAACGCTTTTTTTCATCTTATAAATATGGGATTACTTTTTCCAATTGATTCGAACGGCTTCCTTTGAGCAAAATCCGAGCGCCACTAATAGGATGTTCCTCCAAATAGGCAGATAGCGCTTCTACGTTCTCAAACACCGGATAGGGAGCCGTGGTCTCTTTGTATTCTTCTCCGACGAGTAGAACGTTGTCGGCTTTACGCTCTAAGAGCATATTAACGATGTTCTGATGTTCCAAGTGGGTGTATTCGCCCAGTTCGCGCATAGCGCCGAGGATGTAGCATTTGTCGTTTGTCGTTTGTCGTTGGTCGTTGGAGAAGGCATTGATCGCTGCTTGCATGGAGGTTGGGTTGGCATTGTAGGCATCCACGATGACGGTATTACGCTCTGTTTGAAGCAGTTGGGAACGATTATTGGATGGGATATACGCCTTGATAGCAGCCAAGGCTGCTTCTTCCGAGATGCCAAAATGCCGGCCGACACAGATTGCTGCTGATACATTCTCTGCATTATAGCCACCTACGAGATGCGTACCTTCCGGCATCATCCCTGTATGATAAGCTACCGTTTGGAGATCACCGGCCATCTTCGTTAGATAGGGATTATCTACATTACGGAAACAGAATCCTCCGTGAGTTCTAAGGAAATCGTATAACTCCTGTTTAGTAGCTTGTACACCTTCAAACGATCCGAACCCTTGCAGATGGGCTTTTCCGACATTGGTAATCAAGCCGCAAGTAGGTTCCACTATATCCACCAGTTCCTTAATATCACCTGGATGCGAGGCTCCCATCTCTACGATGGCCATTTCATGCGCACGCGTAATACTTAATAATGTAAGGGGAACTCCTATCTGATTATTGAGATTTCCTTGCGTATAATACAGATTATATTTTGTTCTCAAGACGGCGGCGCATAGTTCTTTGGTCGTCGTCTTACCATTGGTTCCGGTAATGCCGATGATAGGGATATTAAGGCTTCGGCGCCAAGCACGGGCTAAATCTTGCAACTGAGTTAAGGCGTTCTCACCACTGATAATATAGGCGGCTCCTTTTTCGCGTGCCTGTTCAACGAAATCGTTGCCATCGAAATGTTCGCCTTTCAATGCCACAAAAACAGAGCCGGGAGTGACCTTCCGGCTGTCTGTTGTGACATTTAGCGAATCCTTATTTTTTATTAGGAAGCTCCAATCCATAGTTTTTCTTCTTATCTTCTACTTTCAACGCAAGGCTCAGTAAGAACGCCAATACGCCAAATGAAGCAAACACAATCATCGGTACGAGGTAGCCGTTAGTAGCCACACGCAGTTTGCCGATGAGCAGCGGTACGAGGCACAAGCCGATGTTCTGCACCCAGAATATGAGGCAATAAGCAGATCCGAGTACTTTCTCGTCAATGATCTTGGGCACAGACGGCCACATCGAAGCCGGTACGAGCGAGAAACTGACACCCAGCACTAAGATGGTGATGAGGGCGAGCGTGTTGCTTGGATAAGCCGGCAGTATAAACGCAAACACACTATGGCAGCAGATCATGATAATCGCGCCAAGGAGCATCATCGTTGCTCCTTTGCCCTTATAGTCAATGAAGGCTCCGAGGAACGGTGTGAGAACCATCGCCAGTATCGGGAACCATTTGAATAAACCTGCTGCCTCGGCATTGGAGATAGCCAGTGTCTCTTCTAGGAAGTTCGTTGCGAAACGCTGGAAGGGGAAGATAGCTGAATAATATAGCACACACAGGAGTGCTACAATCCAGAACATCTTCGACGAGAAGATTTGTTTCAGGTCAGAAACATGGAACTCATCCTCCGGATCTTTGACTGCTGTTGCCTCACCGATGGCTACGAGTTGGGCATCGAAGCGACTATCCATGATTGTGAAGACGAAGAAGTTGAGCAAACCGATGACGAGGAGAGCCGAAGCGAAGAGTAGTGGAGCAGTGACGGAATTGGTACCATTCACAGCGAACTGCTCGCTGATCATCGGTGAGAGCCACATAGCGCCAAACACACCAAGGCGTGCAATGGCCATCTCCAGCCCCATGGCAAGCGCCATCTCTTTGCCCTTAAACCACTTAGCCAGGATCTTACTAACCGTTGTGCCGGCCATCTCACAGCCGCAGCCGAAGATCATGAAACCAAACATTGCCAGTTTGGCGGAGCCGGGCATAGCGGGCCACCAAGCGTTAAGCCATTCCACGGTGTTTGCGTCCGCCCAAGAAATACCCCAATATTTGATTGCGGCACCGATTACCATCAGACTAGCGGAGAGTAGACCTGTGAAACGAACACCCATCTTATCGAGTATGATACCTGCGAGGATGAGGAATCCGAAGACGTTGAGCAGGTACTCACCGGCCGCGTAGGTGCCAAACACACCTTGGTCCCAACCGAGCGTGTCGTTCAGTAATGATGCAAGCGGCGAGAGGATGTCCACGAACATATAGGCGAAGAACATCATCGACGCCACGAGGATGAGTACCGACCACCGAGCGGCAGCACTATCACGAAGGGTTTGTTGGATTTTTTCTACCATAACTGTACTTGTTTTTCTTTTTCAGCCACTCTGCTTTTTTCTTTTCGTATTCGGCGTAATGGCTCTCTAAATATCCGTCAGCCATAAGGAAGCATTCAGTATTCAGCCTTCAGCCTTCAGATTATTTAATACCAAGCTCTTTCTTAACGGTCGGAGTGACGTCATGTGCATCATTGCCGATATGAACCATCGCAGCAGAATCGAAGATGTAGGTGTACCCTTCGCGATCGCCGACTGCCTTGATAGCTTTGGTCATCTTCTCATGAACCGGTGCAAGCAACTCTTGTTGTTTGCGTTGAATATCCTGCTCTGCTGTTTGGTAGAAGAGTTGGATACGTTGTTGCATCTCTTGCAACTCTTGTTGGCGGATTTGCTTCACAGCGTCCGGCATAGTAGCCTCTTGCGCTTGGTAGTCTTGTGCTTTCTTTTGAATCTCTTCATTCATGGACGCTAATTGGTTCTCATATTGAGATTGAATAGTATCCATTTTCAATTTCACTTGCGCCACCTCCGGCATTTGGGAGAAGAGTTCCTGCGTGTTAATGTGACCGAATTTCTGTGCGCTGAGAGCCATCGGAGCAATCAGCAACAAGGTAATAATAATCTTTTTCATTTCAATATTGTTTTATTTATTTTTTTTCGGAATCCCGGGATACCGGTATTACGGTATATCGATATTTTTTATTTAGCACCTAATTTTTGCAGTACTTGGTCGGATATGTCCAGTTTGGAGGACA
This sequence comes from Paludibacteraceae bacterium, assembly GCA_017444615.1. Classification (GTDB taxonomy): domain Bacteria; phylum Bacteroidota; class Bacteroidia; order Bacteroidales; family Paludibacteraceae; genus Colicola. The sequence goes on from JAFSWF010000028.1 coordinate 30,519, forward strand.
TGTAAATGAGCGCGGGGTCAGCAGAGCGATCTTTTACTACCTCGATACGTTTCTCTGCGGCCAAGTCTTGGATGGCGTTATAAATCTCGTCTTGTATGGGTTTGATGAGCGCTTCGCGTTTCTTGAAGAGTTCGCCATCCTGTCCGAAATACTTACGTTTCAGTTCCAACACCTCTTGCTCTTTCTTGACGATGGCCTCTTCGTGTTCGCGGCGCATAGCGTCGGAAAGGAAGATCTGCTCCGTTTGGTAGTTGGTTGCCATCACACGTGCTTCCTGTTGCGCGGCGTCTATCTCTTTCTGCCAGCGTTTGGAAAGCATTGTCAGTTGCTCATTCGCCTGCTCGTATTGGGGCAGGTTCTTGAGAATATATTGCATATCAATATATGCCACCTGTTGGTCTTTTGCAAAAGTTGTGCCAAAACAAAGTACAAAGGAAATAAGTACGATGTACGATTTATGTACGAAGGCCTTTTTCATCATTGTCAATTATCAATTGTCAATTATCAATTAGTTATAACTCTTGTCCGAGGACGAAGTGGAATTGGCTACCACCGTATTGTTTCGAACCGTTAATTTCGTCAAATCCCCACCCCCAGTCTATACCGAGTAATCCGAACATGGGCAGGAAGATACGTACACCTACACCGGCTGAACGCTTGAGGTCAAAGGGGTTGTAGTTACGAATATCCGAGAAGCAGTTACCGGCCTCCAAGAAAGCGAGTGCCCAAATAGTAGCGTTTTGCTCCAACGAAATGGGGTAACGAAGCTCCATAGTGAACTTGTTGTAGAGGTAACCCATATTACGTCCTGTTGCAACGTCATACGGAGTAAGCGAACCGGAACTATAACCACGCATTGCCACGTATTCGGTCGAATAACTGGTGTAACTGGACATACCGTCACCACCCATATAGAAGGACTCGAAGGGCGATTTGGCATTCTCGTTATAGTGCCCCAAGTAACCGAATTCTGCACGGGTCATGAGGACGAGTTTGCTATCACGGGTAAGCGGCGTGAACACTTTGCCGGTAAATTTCCATTTATGATACTCAATCAAGTGGTATTTCTCCGAAGCGGTCATTTGCGAGTAGTCTTTGCCGTTGAAGAGTGACCAAGGCGGTGTGATCTTGAGGCCGAGCGTGAATTGCGAACCGCGGCGTGTGTAAATCGGGTTATCGATGGACGAACGGCTGAGTTGCAGGTTGATAGCCAAGTTGTGACTTGTACCATTCGCAATCAGCAAGTACGGCCAGTCTTTCATCATATACATCTGATAACTCAATTCGCCATAGAACGTGAAGTAATCGTCCGGCCAACGCAAACGCTTACCGTATCCAATGGACACGCCGAGGGTGCGTAGGTACTTATCTTTATCCGCTTCGGACTCTGCTAACTGCTGGTAATAGTTGGAGTTACCGGAGTAGTAGTAATAGCTCGAATAAGTATTGTACAAGTTCTGGTACGCCTTCTGGTAACGCGAAGAGTAACCGGTTTGGTTAGCAAAATAGATACTTGCGCTGAGGCTGTTAGGTCGCTTACCGCCTAACCAAGGTTCCAAGAACGAGATACTTGCGCTCGTATAATATATACCGTTCGTACGCGCGTTAATGGAGAAAGTTTGTCCTTCTCCCTGCGGCACAATACGATAGGCTTTTTTGTTGAAGAGGTTTTGGATGGCGAAGTTGGTGAACTTGAGTCCTAATGAACCTACCAGACCGGTTGCGCCCCAACCGAGCGAGAACTCGATTTGGTCAGAAGACTTGGTCTCCAATTGGTACGTAATATCTACTGTTCCCTCTTCTGGGTTCGGTTGAATGTCCGGAACAAGTTTCTCTTGGTCGAAGTGACCCATTTGCGCCAACTCACGAAGCGAACGCATAATATCCGACTGGCTGTATAGTTGTCCGGGTTTGGTGTATAGTTCACGGCGAACAACATGCTCATAAACGCGGGTGTTACCTACTATCTTCACCTCGTTGATGGTAGCAGGTTTACCTTCGTACATGCGCATCTCAAAGTCGATAGAGTCGTTCTCCACGTTCACTTCCACCGGTTCGACGTTGAAGAAGAGGTAACCGCGGTCGGTATAGAGTTTGCTGACGGCATCATCATCGCCTGTCAAACGATCATTAAGGGTCTTGAGGTTGTACACATCCCCGGGTTTGACGCCCAAAGTAGCATCTAATAACTCGTACGGATAGATGGTGTTTCCCACCCATTTAACCGAACGAACATAATATTTATCTCCCTCGCTGATAGTCATATAGACATCCACGCGTGTTGGGTCTTCGGGGTTTGGTACGACCGAGTCAGCTACAATATATGCGTCGCGATAACCGTACTCATTGTATTTCTCAATGACCGCGAGTTTATCTTTTTCGTACTCTTCGGTAACGAATTTCTTGGTTCGGAAGAGGTTAACGATATCATTATCGTTCGTTTTCTTCATCGCCTTATTGATTTGCCGTGTGGTAAGCGCCTCGTTGCCGGTGATATATATTTTGCCTACTTTCGTTTTGGCTTTCTTATCCACAGCAATCATCACTTTCACATAGCCCGGGTGGTCAACGTCATTTTGCTGAAGTACATGTACTTCGGCATTGTGGAAACCTTTTTCTGCCAGATATTTTTTGATGACTGTTTTAGCATGATCTTCGAGGTTCGGCGTCATTTGTGAACCCTGACGAATACCGGCTTTTATCTCAACGTCCTCTTTCTCGCTTTTCTTCAGTCCTTCGTATTTCACTTCGCTCACACGCGGACGTTGTTCCAAGGCGATTACTAACCAAATCTTATTACCTTCAATCTTTTTCGCTTTGATTTTGACGGACGCAAAGAGGCCTTGCTTCCAGAATCGTTTGATAGCTTTGGTTATTTGGTCACCGGGCACTTCGATCTTATCGCCTACGGCGAGACCGGAGAAACCGATGAGCACGAAATCTTCGTAGCTATCCGCTCCTTCTATCTCAATCGACGCTATCTCGTACGTTTTACGGGTCATCGTATATTCGATGTCCGGCGCAGCAGGCGTAGGGATGCTATCGTTGGCTAATAGGCATTGGATGTTGGCTATTAGCATGGCACAACATAGTATTTTAGCGAATCTGTTCACTCGTTTTTCCAAATCTTCTTTCACGTTTCTGATAATCGACGATGGCTTTATAGAACTCCTCTTCTGTGAACTCCGGCCAGAGACAGTCGGTAAAGTACAACTCGCTGTAAGCCAGTTGCCATAGGAGGAAATTACTGATTCGGTACTCGCCGCTGGTACGAATCAGCAGGTCTGGGTCGGGAATAGAAGCTGTTGTCATAAGGGATGATACCAGCTGCTCGTTCACATCCTCGGGGCGTAAGGTTCCTGCTTTGGCTTGTTGCACGGCTGTTTGCATCGCACGGATGATTTCCCAACGCGCTGAATAACTGAGCGCCAAGACCATCGTCAAACCGGTATTCTTACTCGTTTGCTCGATGCAATTGAGGAATTTCTGACGTGCACCTTCCGGCAAGCGGTCAATGTCACCAATAGTCTGCAGGCGGACGTTATTATTCATCAGCGTTGGTGTCTCTTTGGCGATGGTGTCCACCAGTAGTGTCATCAGCGCATCCACTTCCTCTTTGGGCCGGTTCCAATTCTCCGTAGAGAACGTATAGAGCGTCAAGTACTCCACGCCTAATTGGGTAGCCGCCACGGTGATATTATGCACCGTTTCTACGCCTTGCTTATGTCCGAACATCCGCGCAAGTCCTTGTTTTTTGGCCCATCGACCGTTACCATCCATAATGATGGCAATGTGTCGCGGTAAGCGCGTTGCGTCTATTTGTTCCTTATAACTCATGCTTCTAATAATTACAAATCCGACAGGGTTTCTTCGCACGCCCGAACTCAACCACTAATCCTACCGTCAGTTGACCGGTTAGGTCACAGTTCATAATGTTGGAACCGTTGAGATTATGGGTGTTATTCAACTCTTTCTTCGCTTCAATGTCATCCGCAAAATAGAGATTATGCTGCCATGCTATATTGAGACCAAAGCAGTCCGAAAATTTCCATTTGAACCCTATACCGAATGGCAGATACAACGCCATTCCGCCTGTTTTGCCATCCTTTATGAGTTGTCCCACTTCTGAGACCCAGTTAGCGGCAAACAGGTTCGTTCCTTCCAGTCCGTAGAAAGCGCCACCGAGACCCAAGAAAATATACGGTGTATAGGGTTTGATACGCTTGTCGTACTCGTTCGATGCCCCGAAGCGGAGGAAGTTAAACTCTGCCATCACATCTATATTGATCAAGTCGTTCGTCCATCTCCCATCTGTCTCTGGTTTGCGTTCCTGCCAAAGCGATTTGTATCCGTTTATCTGTTCCCAACTCACTTTCGCTTGGATAGCCCAGCGTTTGGTGAACTTATAGCGGTAATGAAGACCAACTGTCACGCCCGGACTGGCAAAAATATGTGGTTCAGCTTCGCCCACATAGTAGGCGTAGCCTGCTTGTAAACCGATTTCGTGCAGGTAGGGGAGTTCTTCGGCACGAACGGTCATCGTTGCGCTAACAAGCAACAACACTATACCATATATATACGTACGTACGCGCATAGTTAATTTTGTTTTATCAGCAGACGAAAAGCGTCCGTTACTTTTTTTACAGGCACCACTTCTATTTGGAACCGTGTGTTATCTATTTTCATCCCTGCGGGGATAAGGATTCGTTTGAAACCCAGTTTCTGTGCCTCCTGGATGCGTTGCTCAATGCGGTTCACCGGTCTGATCTCACCTGCCAACCCCACTTCGCCGCAAAGACATGTACCTGCGTCAAGGGCAATGTCCATGTTACTGCTCAGTACAGCCGCCAAAACGGCTAAGTCGATGGACGGGTCTTGTACCCGCAGGCCTCCGGCTATGTTGAGGAACACATCTTTCTGGAGCAACTTAAAGCCAATACGCTTCTCCAGTACAGCGAGTAACATGTTCAGTCGCCTACCGTCAAAGCCTGTGGATGAACGTTGCGGTGTACCATAAGCAGCCGTTGAGACGAGTGCCTGCACTTCGATTAAGAACGGTCTGACCCCTTCTACCGCGGCGGCGATAGCAATGCCGGATAAGCCTTCCCGTGAAGTGGAAAGCAGTAACTCTGACGGATTGCTCACTTCGCGCAGACCGTCTTGCCGCATCTCATAGATACCCAGTTCGGAGGTCGAACCAAAACGGTTCTTCTGCGCACGAAGGATGCGGTACATATAGTGCTGGTCCCCCTCAAACTGCAAGACCGTATCTACGATATGTTCCAGCACTTTAGGACCTGCCAACGAACCCTCTTTGTTAATGTGCCCGATGATGAAGAACGGTATATTACGGGTCTTGGCGAACTCTAATATACGTGCGGCACATTCGCGTACTTGGCTGAGACTGCCGATGGTTGCATCGATCGATTCTGTTCCGATGGTCTGGATAGAGTCGATGACAACTACCTCGGGTTCTAACTCTTTGACTTGCTCTAAGATTCGTTCCAACGATGTCTCGCTACTAATGTAGAGGTTCGAGGCGTCGCCGGCGAGTCGCTCTGCGCGCAGTTTGATCTGCCGAACACTCTCTTCGCCTGAGGCGTAGAACGTCTTGCGTTCGCCTAATTGCAGCAGTACTTGCAAGGCTAAAGTCGATTTGCCGATGCCGGGTTCACCGCCTAAGAGCACCAAACTGCCCGACACTAATCCTCCTCCTAAGACCCGATTCAACTCACCGTTGTGCATGTCAATGCGCATCTCTTCGGAAGCCACGATGTCCTGTAAGCGCTGTGGCTGACCGCTTACGCTGAATGACCGCTTTGCTGTAGGAGTGCTTTGCTGAATGACCTCCTCTTCGTACGTGCCCCATTCGCCGCAGACAGGGCAACGACCCAACATCTGCGGGGCTTTCGCTCCGCATGAAGAACAAACATATTGTATCGTTGCCTTTGCCATTATATCTCTATTACGTTGTTTTCCTCAGCGAGAATGGTGTTTTCGAAGATAGGCTTTGCCTCTTGCAGGAAAAGCGAATGGTCTTCCACACGGGCGCTATAGTGTCCTAAGATCAACTTCCCTACTTTCGCTTTTTGGGCGATAGTAGCAGCCTCAGCAGCCGTTGAATGCTTCACTTCCTTGCTGCGAGCGGACATCTCTTGCAGGAACGTGGACTCGTGATAAAGTGCATCCACGCCTTCGATAATAGGCACGATCTTCTCGCTGTATTGGGTGTCCGTGCAGTACGCATAGCGCTTACGGGTGACGTGATCAAACGTGCCATCTTCCTTGGGTACACGGCGCGTCTCTTTGAAGAGGAACCCGCAACAAGGCACGCCATGTTTGAGCGGCATGGTTTCCACCGTCACCGTTCGGTCCTCGTAGATTACTTCGTGCTTGCGAGGGTTGATGGGGTGAAAAATAATCTCATACAACCTATCGCCGCAATGGTAATCGAGTAAAGGTTTGAGCAACTTCTCCAAGTCCGGCTGCGCATAGATATGCATTGGCTGCGTGCGTTTGAGCATAGCCAACGTGGTTAGTAAGCCCATTAGACCAAAACAGTGGTCGCCGTGCAGGTGGGTGATAAAGATGTTATACAACCTGCCTGTACGGATTCCCAGTTTCTGCATAGTTAGCAGCACACCTTCCCCGCAGTCCACGAGGAAGAGTTTATCCCTCAATTCCACTAATTGTCCCGAAGGGGAAGTGGTCTTGGTGGGTTTGGCGCTACCACAGCCTAATATGGTCACTTTACCGTTACTCATTATTGCAGATAGGAGGCTTAGGAAGCCTAGTTAGCCTAGTTTGTCCAGTTGTCTTAGTATCGTATTTCCTAATTCTGTTTTTTTCTCGATATGCTCAAGGACGGCTTTGACGAAGGAGTTGGACTCAAACGAACCCCGCACTTCTTCGAAGTCCGCCTCCGCTTGTTTGCGGTCGCCGTCCACACCAAAGCCGGTATGGCTGTTGAGGTCGAACTCTTTGCGGGCGTCGTTATACACCATCTTATCCAGTTTAACCACCGACTCTTGCCACTGGGTAACTGTCTTCTTAAGTTGGAGAAGGCTCACTTCTTCTACGCTGCAACCCCATACTTGCTCGAGTTTATCGAGCGCCCAAGTCCACTCATAGGAGTAGTAGTTAGCATGGATCTCTTGCAGTCGTTTTTGGATCTGCGCCAAACTCAACTTACCGTTCTCCACCTCGTCCAACATCTGTGTTACTACGCTCAGCGGAGCAATCAGGCCTGCTAAATCCACCCACGAGCCTAAGCCTTCAGGACTATCGGGTCGCAACGCCGCACGCACGTCTTCGATACTATCAAAAACCTTGCCATTCAAGCGACTGATGAGACTATTTCCTAAAAATTTCTGAATACCAATGGTATAAAGCTCTTTGCCGTGCAGTAGTGACGAGTTGCGGATCTTGCAATTCTTATAGCCGTAGATGTCCGTATTTTCGCCGCCTAAAGCCTGCAACTCATTCAGCACTTCGCGTCCACGCCACATTTTCTGAACGGTGTACGGGCTCAAGAGGTTGAAGTTGATGCAGTCCAGTTTATTCGGATCCTTGCGGTTATCACGTTTCGGCCATTTCTGTGCGTCGCGGATCGTACCTACTGTACGCAGGTTAGCGCCAGGCACCAGATAGCTCTCTGAGTTGTTCTCAATCAAGTACGAGAACGGCAACTCAGACGTGTCCGCGTGGTGGGTGTGACGACCCATCACAAGGCTGAACGCACCTACTTTGGACGGCCATAACAAGTAACTATCGCTGGTAGTCTTCGCGCCACGCTCTGCTACGCCTTGGTGGATAGGTCCCAGTTTGTACATATGGTTCGACTGGTTGCTACCCGAACCGGCGTTCAGGAACGAGAACATACCGGCGATAAGAAGGGTACTCTTATGGTGCGTAACGGTGTACGGGCCGGCAAAGATAGCACATGCCTCGCCGTGCATGCCTTGGCAGTTACTGAAGAAGAGACTCTCTCCGGCAGAATAGTGCTTATCGAAGATACAACCCTGTCCCACAAAACACTTGTCCACTAAGGTCGAATCGCCTATGCTAACGCCGGAACAGATGATGAAGTCCACGCATTTGACACCGCTACCCAACCGAACCGGTGCGAATTGGTTGGAATTGATCGTACCGTTTTTCAAACGGCTGACACCACTCAGTTCGGCGTAGTCGCCGATGTGCACGTTCTTGATCGAACCGCAGTTCAAAATACGCACGTTGTTGCCGATATAACCATGATCGGAAGCCTGTGCTTCGGCGTACTCATCTATCTGGCGTTCTAACTCTTGAATCATCTTCGGGCGGTGACGATAGAGTGTCAGAATATACGCCAAACTGGCACTCAACTCGTTAAAGATAGGTATCTCTCGTCCGCCGCCTTCGTTCATCACCGGCACACGCACACCGTTGCCAAACGTTGTTTTGCCGTCCACGAGGATGGCGTTCACGTTCTCGATGCAGGTATTGTCGCCTACGTGATAGTTAGCGATGTAATTATGGATGTTATAGAGGTGCGCATCGTTGCCTATCTCGCAGTTATGGATAGTGGCATTGTAGATACCTGAGTGGATTTTCAAGCCCCCCGGTAACGCAATTTCTTTGCCGAACACGCCTAACTGAACAAGTCCGGAGAAATTGGCTTGACGCACATATCTGGCGTCAAATCCTTCCGCCACTTCAATCAGACTCCAGTCATGCGAGGTACACCCCTGTGCCTCCAATTGCGCAATTTCTTGCGCAGTTAATTTACGAAATGCCATGCTTCGTAATTCTTAATTAGTCATTCAAGAGCATCGGCATGAGCAGCATCAGCACATCTTCGTTCTCTTCGTTCTCAAGAGGAGCGATGAGACCTGCGCGAGAAGGATCCGCCAGTTTGAGTTGTACTTCGGTTGAAGCCACCGATGACAGCAAATCAATCAGGAACGGTGCCTTGAAACCGATAGCCATCGGCATGCCGTTGTAATCGCAAGAGATGGTCTCTTCTGCGCTCGTCGAGAAATCGATATCCTGTGCAGATATCTTAATCTGGTTCTCGCTCAACGCCAGACGTAACTGCGCGGTGCCGTTATTGGCAAACACCGCCACACGCTTGCAGGCGTTGATGATTGTTTGACGATCTACTGTTACGATATTTTGGTTAGACTGCGGAATAACGGCGTTGTAGTTCGGGTAACGACCTTCGATCTGACGGCATACCACGATCGTGTTACCAAACTCAAAACGAGCGTTCTTAGCACCAAAAGTGACGGTTACATCGCCTTCTTCTTTCGTCAGCAAGTTCTTCAAGAGGCTTGCCGGTTTCTTCGGAAGGATGAAGTTAGCAGCGGCAGGGGCCGAAACGGAATGGTTGGTGTAACGAACCAAACGGTGTGCATCGGTGGCGACCATCGTCACTTGGTTCTCTGCGATGTCAAAGAAAATACCGTTCATCACAGGGCGCAGATCATCGTCTGCCGTGCAGAAGATGGTCTTCTCGATGGCGCTTTGCAGCACACCTGCCGGAATAGTAACAGCCTTGGCGTCTGCTTCGGAAGCCGGCATCAACGGATACTCATTGCCGTTCACTCCCACGAACGAATAGGTACCGTTTTGGCTAACCATACTAACGGCGAAGTTATTGTCGTCAATAGTGAAAGAGAGTGGTTGCTCGCTGAACTCCTTCAGCGTCTCTAACAGCAACTTAGCAGCCGATGCCACTTTGCCGGCACCCTCTACGTTCTCTACTTCAACCGATGTGCGGATCGTGGTCTCGCCATCAGAGGCCGTCAGTTTCAACTCATTGCCTTGCAGGTCGAATAACACATCGTCCAAGATAGGCAACGAATTTTTGTTGTTAATCACGCGGCAAACCGCCTGTAGTTGCGAATACAATTTCGAACTTGATACATTGAATTTCATATGCGTATTTTTTTTAGTTATTTTGTTCGTCTTTTTCCACCCGTTCGTGTGCCCATACGGCACTCATATATACATGCGCGTACGGGCATAGCGCACATTTTAGCGTGCAAAGGTACGACTTTTTTTTTATATATGCAAGTTTTTTTGTTTTTTTCTTTGAAAAAACGTACTTTTCGTGTCAAAAAATTTGGATATATGGAAATTTTTTATTATCTTTGCACGATTTTTTAAGAAGAACAACTATGGCAGGACGCAGGATAGCGATGACAGCCGCTTTTGAGTGGTACCGCGGTGAGTTGGATGAGGATTTATATCTTCGTACTTTGGTGAAAGACAAGCACAAAGTGCTGGCAGTTTGCAAGAAGCCCCACTATACGAAAAAGCAGCGGAAGGAAATGGCCAAACGTCCTCAGTTCCAGCGATTTAAGGCGGTCAATGCCGAGGCTCAACGAATATATCACGACCCTGTATTGCGTGCGGAGTGGGAGGAGCGCCATGCGGCCTTTCAGAAGAAAGCTCGTAAGTCCGGCGATTATACGTATCCGCGTCTTTGGGATTATATCCGTCACGAGTTGAATGCTGCGCTGGTAAAGGGTTAAAAATAGGTTCTGTTCAGTTTTTAGTAAGGTTTTGATTCACAGAATTTTCCTCATATGAGCTTTATATGAGGTTTAGATGAGCTATATATGAGGTATATAGATTGGTTCGGTGCGGGTTCGAGGACATCAGTGTGTCATAGGGTAAGTGCATGGTAAGTGCAAAGTAAGCGCAAAGTAAGCGCAAAGTAAGTGCAATGTAAGTGCAATGTAAGCGCCGTATAAAGTGGTTGACTAAACCTCATATCTGCATGCCTAAGCCATTTCGAATGCAAAATAACAAAAAATATTTCATATATGCAAATAAATTTGCACAATTCAAAAAAAAGCAGTAATTTTGCAGGCGGAAATGGTGAAAAGCTAAGAGAAAAAGGCAAAGAGCAAAGATAGGAAAATGGCAAAGATAGGTGTTTTTGATAGTGGATACGGAGGATTGACGATTTTGAAGGAGATCCGCAAGGTGTTGCCTGAGTACGATTATCTGTACTTGGGCGATAATGCCCGTGCGCCGTATGGAACACACTCATTTGAGGTCATTTATCAGTACACACTGCAGGCGGTTAGGTACTTGTTTGAACAAGACTGCGCGCTGGTTATTCTTGCTTGTAATACCGCCTCCGCCAAAGCTCTGCGTACTATCCAACAAAAGGACTTGCATGGGCCTAACCCCAACCCTTCCCCAAAAGGAAGGGAGCCACATAATGTACTCGGCGTTATTCGTCCTACCGTCGAAGCGGTGCCAAGTATTACGAAAAACGGCCATATAGGTATTTTAGCCACGCCTGCCACGGTCAGTTCGGAGAGTTATGTGCTGGAATTGGAGAAAATTCAAGAACACAAACCGGCTTCTTTGTCCGAGGGCACGATTAACGCTTCGCGATTTTCGCCTGACAAAATACAGCGTACAGACCGATTTACTATCACCCAACAAGCTTGTCCTATGTGGGTGCCGCTCATCGAAGCGGGTGAGCATCATAGTGCAGGTGCTAAGTATTTTGTGGGAGAGTATTTGCGGCAGATTTTCGAGAAAGATCCTGAGATAGACACGCTTGTGCTTGGTTGCACGCACTACCCGTTGCTGAAGGACGAGATTGATAAGTGGCTGGCTTATCGCCATGAGATAGAAGAATCGGAATTCCCGAATCCTATCGAAACGCCCCAAGTGACCACGATTGCGCAAGGGGAGTTAGTGGCGCATAGTTTGGCGGATTACTTGGTTCGCCACCCCGAATACAGAGAGCAACTCTCGCAAGGTGGTTCTTGCCACTATCTGACCACAGAAAATGCGGACCGCTTTTCGCAATCCGCTTCGCTTTTTATCGGTTCGCCTATTCAGGCGCAAACCATTATTTGCCAAGAGGGCCTTTTTATCCAAGAAGTTGATTGAAAGAAGGGATAACCGTTGAGAACTCGCATCCCGTAGGTGTTATTGCGGCTACAATCGATTGCGGTCCGTTGTGTAAGAGCAAAAAAGGCACCTCTAACCGGCGGTTATAAATCAACGCTTGGTCAAGCGTTTTTTGTGTAAGTGGGACCGTCTCTGCTTTGCATTCAATGAGCATTAGAGGTTGGAGGTCCGCGTTATACACCACGGCATCAGCACGGAGGCGCCTACCCCCATCCCCTCCTTGAAGGGAAGGGAGTTGAAACGCCACTTCTACGGCGATGAGTGATGTAGGATAACCTAATTGCTCCACCAAACGGTGAAGCAATTGTTGGCGCACCCACTCTTCGGGAGTCAATCGCACCCATTTATGCCGCCATTCGCAGAAGATCTGCTCTTTATTTTGGTTTATGCGTGTGCGCATAAACGTTACATTGTTAAGCAGTTAACTTGTTATTTCAAGTAATTATCCTTGAGGGAGCATGTGCGGTTGAAGATGAGATGATTCGGCGTGGAGTCATCATCGACTACAAAATAGCCTTGCTTGAGGAATTGGAAGTGATCCTGCATTTTCGCCTGCGCCAAGGATGATTCTACTTTGGCGGTTACTATCTTTAGGCTATCCGGGTTGAGAAGGTCTCTGAAATCCCGTTCATCCGCACTGGGATTCTCGACTGCAAAGAGTCGGTCATAGAGACGAACCTCCGCATCCAACGCCGAGCCGCATTCTACCCAATTGATGGTAGCTTTGGTCTTACGGTTTCCGCCTTCTGTGCCCGATTTAGAGGTAGGATCGTAGGTGGCATAAACGGTTGTAATCTTGCCCTCAGCATCCTTCTCACAGCCTGTGGCTTGGATAATATAGGAGGCTTTGAGGCGCACCTCACGCCCACCCGGGCTAAGGCGGTAGAACTTATTATCTGCCTCTTCGAGGAAGTCTCCGCGCTCGATCCACAGTTCAGGTCCGAAAGGAATCTCGCGTGTGCCCAGTTCAGGATGTCCGTCGATGTTTTCGGCGATTAACACCTCTCTCCCGTCTCCCCCAGACCTCTCTCCTTGGGAGAGGGTTGGGGTGATGTGATAATTGGTAATCACCAGTTTGACGGGATCGAAGATGGCGCAGACACGTGGGGCGGTCTCTTTGAGGTCCTCGCGGATGGTGTGTTCCAAGAGGCCTTGGTCAATCATTCCTTCTACTTTGGTATAACCGATTTTATCCATGAACGTACGGATGGATTGCGGCGTATAACCACGGCGACGCAGACCACAAACGGTCGGCATACGCGGATCATCCCAACCGGCTACGAGTCCTTCTTTGACGAGTTGCAACATCTTCCGCTTGGACATGACGGTATAAGTAATGTTCAGGCGGTTGAACTCCCGCTGCTTGGGTCGATAATCGGGTCCGTAAGGCGATAAGCCGCAGAAATTCTCGCCGGTTATCTGGTCCAAGAAATAATCGTATAAGGGGCGGTGAACCTCAAACTCAAGCGTACAGATGGAATGCGTTACGCCTTCGAAATAATCGCTCTGACCATGTGCAAAATCGTACATGGGATAGACGTTCCAACGTCGTCCGGTACGATGGTGCGGATGGGCGGTGATGATACGATACATAATCGGGTCACGGAAGTGCATGTTGGGGTTGGCCATGTCTATTTTGGCACGAAGAACCATCTTACCATCTTCTATCTCCCCGCGTTGCATAGCTTCGAATAGACGCAAGTTCTCCTCAATCGGACGATCGCGGTAGGGGGAGTTAATGCCCGGTTCCGCAGGTGTACCTTTCTGCTCGGCGATCTGCTCCGATGTTTGTTCGTCCACATAGGCTTTGCCGGCTTTGATGAATTGGATGGCGAGGTTATAGAGTTGTTCAAAGTAATCGGAGGCATAGAAGATCTTGCCCCATTTGAAGCCTAACCATGCGATGTCGCGTTCGATGGTCTCCACATATTCGGTATCTTCCTTAGCGGGATTCGTGTCGTCAAAACGGAGGTTGCAGACACCGTTATATTTTTCGGCAATACCGAAATCCATGCAGATGGCTTTGACGTGTCCGATGTGCAGGTAACCATTCGGTTCCGGCGGGAAACGGGTTTGGATACGACCGTTATTGACTCCTTCTGCCAGGTCTTTCTCTACTATTTGCTCGATGAAATTGAGCGATTTTTCTTCTTTGCCCTCAACGGGTGTGATTACTTCTTGTGCCATATATACTTATCCTTTTACTATTCCTCTGGGAGATGATTTGATGAAATTGATGATATAATCGCGTTCCGGTGTTTGCGGTAACGTTGTTTCTATTTGCGCAAGCGCTTGGGTTGTATTGAGTCCACTGTTATAGAGGAGGCGGTACACCTCTTGGATAACATGTATTTGTTCGGGTGTAAAGCCTCGGCGGTTAAGGCCTACGGAGTTGATGCCGCAGAAGGCAATGGGGTCGCGTGCGATGATAGCATAAGGCGGGATGTCTTTGTTCACTTTCGATCCTCCTTGTACCATACAATGTCCGCCGATATGCGTGAATTGGTGCACCAACGAACCTCCGCCGATGATGGCATAATCATCGACCACCACCTCTCCGGCGAGTTGCGTAGCGTTGGACATAATGATATTATTCCCCAACACACAATCATGCGCCACGTGGCAATAGGCCATGATCAGGTTGTTATTACCGATGACGGTCTTTGTTTTGGAGGCGGTGCCGCGGTGGACGGTAACGAACTCTCGCAACACACAGTTATCGCCGATGATGGTCCATGTTTCTTCGCCTTGGAACTTCAGATCCTGCGGCACTGCGCCAATGACGGCAGAAGGAAAAACATGGCAGTTATCGCCAAGAATGACATTATCGTCAATGTAAGCAAAGGCATCAATGGTGACATTCTTGCCCAGTTGAGCTTTCGGGCTCACATATGCTAAAGGAGAAACCATATATATGTACGATTTGATGATTTACGATGTACGATTTATTCGCTTAGGATTTGATTGCGCAGGCGGCGCACGCACTGGGTGTTGAAGGTATGGCCGGGTTTATAGGCCGTTATTTTCCCCTGCAGGCGTAATCCGAGCAACGACAGGTCACCGATGACGTCTAACAGTTTATGTCGCGCGGGTTCGTTGAGGTAGTTTAGTGGAGAGAGGTAACCTAATTTCTGTGCGTCCATATGCGGTTGTCCCAACTTATCGCAGAAATAATCCATTCCTTCTTGCGACATCTCGGTTTCATAGATGACAAGGGCGTTCTTCAGGTCTCCTCCTTTGATAAGCCCCACACGTAGCAGGGGTTCTATCTCTCGGACGAAGCAGAAAGTGCGTGCGGAAGAGATCTCTTGGGGATAGGTGCTCAAATCGCGGAGCGTAGCATGTTGTTCGCGCAGGATATTCGAGTTAAACGCAATCGTCACATCTACCTCGTAATGGTCGCAGGGTTCGATACGCATCAGGTGTCCGTGCTCAGAGATATACTCAATGGGTTCTTTCACCACATAAACCTGTTGTTCCGCCTCTTGTTCTTGCAAGCCTACTCGTTGTATCTCGCGAACGAATAACCGCGCGCTGCCATCCAAAATAGGCATCTCCGGTGCATTCACATCGATGATACAATTATCCACGCCCATGGCATACAGCGCACTCAGGGAGTGCTCTACGGTAGATATTTTCCACTTACCGCGCTCCAACACCGTTCCTCGTTCTGTGCCTGCCACATAATCTGCCAATGCCTGATAACAGGGTTGTCCCGGCAGGTCAATACGACGAAGACACACACCGGTGTTTTCCGGTGCCGGATGGAAGGTGGCTGTTACTTGCAAGCCGGTATGCAAACCGATTGAAGCAAGGGTAAATGGCTCTTTGATAGTATGTTGTTTACTCATTTCTCTTTGGCTGCTTGTTTAAATTTGACTACTGCACGTCGCCATAATGCGGCATCGATGGCGGGGTAGCCCATGTACATGCCGGGTTTGCGAATAGAGTTAGGAATACCTGTCTGTGCCCCGAAAATACAGTTATCCGCAATCTCGATATGACCTGCTACGCCTACTTGTCCCGCTAAGATACAATGTTTGCCGATTTTCGTACTACCGGCGATGCCTACTTGTGCGCAGAGGAACGTGGACTCGCCTACCTCCACATTATGCGCCACTTGCACTAAGTTGTCCAGCTTCGCATTCCGACGAATGATAGTGCTACCCATCATAGCTCGGTCAATCGTGGTGTTGGCACCGATTTCTACATCATCTTCGATGATCACATTGCCTATCTGCGGTATTTTTTGGTTCACGCCTTGCGCATCGGGTTCAAAGCCAAAGCCGTCTGCCCCTACTACCACGCCGGCATGCAGGATACAATGGGCTCCGATTACGCAATGGGCATAGACCTTCACTCCAGCATAGAGAATCGTATTATCGCCGATGGTCACATTCTCTCCTATATAGACGTTGGGATAAATCTGCACGCCTTTGCCTAAACGCACGTTCTTGCCTATATAGGCAAACGCACCAATATAAGCATCCTCCGGAATGGTCACTCCTTCGGAGATGAAAGAGGGTTGTTCGATGCCTTGCTTTTTAGGGTTCATCGCTTTGGCAACGAGGCTCAGTAACTGTCCCATTGCTCCGCGGGCATTCTCCACAAGAATAATGGCTAATTGACAATTGATAATTGACAGTTGTTCTTCGCTGATTAGTGAGCGAGTCATGAGAACAACCCCTGCATGCGTTGTTTTGAGATACGGAAGATATTTGTCCTCTGTAATGAACGAAAGATGGTGAGTCTGTGCGGACTCAATGGGGGCAACGTCAGACACTTTTGCCTGCGTATTACCGTGAAGTTCTCCTCCTAATAAAGCAGCTATTTGTTGTGCACTAAATTCCATCTCTATACTTAAATAAATATCGTTTAATCGGTTTGCGGGTCAGTGACTCCAGATCCAAGATCTCACTTGCTTCCGCGATGTCACGCACCGTTCCATCCGAGTACAAAATGCCGATGGAATCGGCCTTTTCGCTATACGTGTTGCTGGTAGATATATGTTCTGTCCAGCAATAAGTGGCATCAGTTTGTGAGATTCCGAGAGTCTTAGCAAAATGCGCATTGAGTGCGTTTTTCTCTTCGTCTGTTAGGGGTGCATCCACTAATTCTCCGCGGAATAACTGACGATTGATGAAAGCAGTACTCAGTGCACGTAGCACTTGGTCATCACTACTCATCCATGCTTTGATGGCGGATAGCACATCGGTATCATCCAAAATAGCGTACTGGTCAAGCGCCGCACTATGCGGGGCAAACATATCTGCCGTTACCGGTTGATACAAGAAATAGCGCAAAGCCGGAGAGCAGAAAAGTTGACCATTATGACGCGCAATCTCTTTTGCGCGCGTGAGTATTTTAATAAGGTGTTGCTCCGCAGCCACCGAAGTCTTATGCAAGTAAACCTGCCAATACATTAACCGACGTGCCACCAAAAATTTTTCTACGGAGTAGATTCCTTTCACTTGTACCACTAATCGGTCGTCGCGCACATCGAGCATCTTAATGAGTCGCTCGCTCGCCACACGTCCCTCCTGCACGCCCGTAAAGAACGAATCTCTACAGAGATAATCCATCCGGTCTACATCCAATTGACTGGAGATCAGTTGATGCAAGAAATGTTTGGGATACTCATTCTTGAAGATAGCAATTGCTTGCGTTAGTTGACCATTCAAGTCTTCGTTAATGCGCTCCATCATCATCAGCGAGATCTCTTCATGCGTGATACCATCCACTAAGGTGTGCTCCAATACATGCGAGAAGGGTCCATGACCAATATCGTGCAATAAGATAGCTATCATAGCCGATGTCGCTTCCTCTTCTGATATGTCGATGCCTTTGAGTCGCAGGGTATGTATGGCTTCGCTCATTAGATGCATGGCGCCCAACGAGTGACCAAACCGGCTATGTTGAGCACCCGGGTACACCAAATAGGACAGTCCCAACTGACGAATACGACTCAATCTCTGCACATAGGGATGTTGCAACACATCGTAGATCAAGTCATTGGGAATGGACAAGAATCCAAAGACCGGGTCGTTAATTATTTTGCGTTTGTTTACCATGTTATCACAAGCTCCACTCAAATCCGTCTTTTGTATCTTTAATCTGGAACCCAAGCGCAGAGAGACCATTACGAATGGTGTCGGAGGTAGTCCAGTCTTTGTTCTTTTTTGCTTCTAATCGAATACCTAAAAGCAGGTCAATAGCGCCGTGGAAAGCTTTAAGCCTACCTCCGTCTCCTCCCTGAAGGGAAGAGCCATCTTCGAGTCGGAGACCGAGGATGTCGATGGCGTAGGTTTTCCAGATGTCACGCAGTTCGTTGAGGTCGGCCTCGCTGATGGTTCCTTTGCCGTCCCAAACGGTATTGATGGCGCGCACGGAATCGAAGAGAGCGGCGATGACGAAGGGCGTATTGAGGTCGTCGTCCATGGCTTCTTGGCAACGGGTGCGCAACACCTCACCCAAGCCCTCTCCTAAGGAGAGGGATGTTTCCGCAGAAGGCTTGATTTTCAGCAGTCGGGCGTAAGCTTCTTGGAGGCGTTGGAGACCTTTCTCTGCGGCTTCGAGGGCTTCGGAGGAGAAATCCACCGTGGAGCGATAGTGCGCTTGGAGGATGAAGAGGCGGATGACCATCGGCGAGAAGGGTTTGGAGAGCAGCGGATGTTCGCCCGAGAAGAACTGCTCGAGGGTGATGAAGTTGTTGTACGACTTGCCCATCTTCTTACCCGCGATGGTGATCATGTTATTGTGCATCCAGTAATGCACGGATTCCTTACCAAGGGCAGCACAGGATTGTGCAATCTCCGCTTCGTGGTGAGGGAAGATGAGATCCAATCCGCCGCCGTGGATATCGAACTGCTCGCCGAGGTATTTTGTGCCCATGGTGGAGCACTCCATATGCCAACCAGGGAAACCTTCTGACCAAGGGGATGGCCAATGCATGATATGCTCAGGAGAGGCTTTCTTCCAAAGGGCGAAATCGTAACTGTGTTTCTTCTCGTTTTGTCCGTCTAATTCGCGGGTTTCTGCAATGATGTCATGCAGATTACGTCCGCTGAGTTTGCCATAGGGATAGTCTTTGGCATATTTCTCGACATCCATATAAACGGAGCCATTAGAAACATAGGCATAGCCGCGGTCGAGGATCTTCTGAACGAAGGCTATCTGCTCGATGATATGTCCCGAAGCGTGGGGTTCGATGGAAGGGGGCAACACATTGAGGGCAGCCATGTCGCGGTGGTAACGGTTGGTGTAGTACTGTACTACCTCCATGGGCTCAAGTTGCTCAAGGCGCGCTTTCTTGGCTATCTTATCTTCGCCTTCATCGGCATCGTGCTCGAGATGACCAACATCAGTGATGTTACGCACGTAACGCACTTTGTATCCGAGGTGCAACAAATAGCGATAGAGCACATCGAAGGTGATCGCCGGTCGTGCGTGTCCCAGGTGAGCGTCACCATAAACAGTAGGGCCGCAGACATACATGCCTACGTGACCTTCGTGGAGGGGTTTGAATGTCTCTTTGTAGCGAGACAAGGAGTTATAGATTTCTAACATATTCGATAAGTAATCAGCCTTCAGCCATCAGCTTTCAGACCTTTGCGGGTGCAAAGGTACTATTTTTTTTTGACATGTGCAAGAAAATTTTCAATAATCATTCCATAGAATCAGAAAAAAGCGCTTTTTGGACGCTTTTTCTTCATTAACAATTCCATTCAGCTCATCTACCGAGCAGAAGCAGATCGCCGTTCGCGAACGATGAGAAGTGCTTCTTCGCGGATATCGGGCGGAAGCGTTATGTTCCGTAACTGTAAACTGCGACACCAACCGGGCACATCGCTCTCTTGCAACGAATGAAAGACTTCCCGAACGGCCTCTTCTTGGTCCGGAGTAAAATCTTCCGGTGCCACTCCTGCTAAGGCATCCAATTCCTCATCGTCGTAATAGACCACCTCTGCATTTGTTTGCAAAAGCGTTTCCCTTTCGCATACCAAATGCTCACCGCAACACCCTTCCGGACGGCTATCTGTTGGGGTCGTTTGAGGGTGTTTGGCTCGTTGACGCTCTCGTATCTCAAAGAGCACAACAATAACAATCGCCAATACTATGAATAAGATCAGAGGTAGCATTAACTTTCAGCTTTATGACTCTTCAAAATCATCTACGGCATCTTCTTCGATGACGAGGTTGTCAATGATGAAGTTCTGACGCTCGTTGGTGTTTTTGCCCATGTAGAACGCGAGAAGCTCGTTCACACTGTCTTCTTTACGCAGTTTGACTTGATCCAAACGAATCTCTTTGCCTATAAAACCCTTGAATTCATCGGGAGAAATCTCACCGAGTCCTTTGAATCGTGTGATCTCCGGTGTTTTGATTTTGGCGATGGCTTTTTGCCGTTCTTCCTCCGAATAACAATAGACCGTTTGGTTCTTGTCCTTGACACGGAAAAGCGGTGTTTGGAGGATGTAGACATGTCCCTTTTTGACGAGATCGGGGAAGAACTGCAGGAAGAAAGTGAGCATCAACAGGCGGATGTGCATACCGTCCACATCGGCATCGGTGGCGATGATGACTTTATTATAGCGTAGTTCATCGAGTCCGTCTTCTATATTGAGGGCAGACTGCAGACAGTTAAACTCTTCATTCTCATAGACGACAGATTTGCTTAAGCCATAACTGTTGAGTGGTTTGCCTCGGAGAGAGAAGACAGCTTGCGTACGCACGTCACGGCTCTTGGTGATGGAGCCGGAGGCGGAAAGACCCTCGGTGATAAAGATACAACTCTCCAAACGCAGGTCATCATCGGCATCTTTAGCGGATTTGACGGGTTTGGGGTCGTTGAGGTGAATTTGGCAATCACGCAGTTTGGGATTATTGACCAAGTTCTTTTTTGCCCGTTCGCGCGCGGCTTTGGTTACACCCGCTATCGCCTTACGCTCTTTCTCGGAGTCTTGGATCTTCTGCAACATAATCTCCACCGTCTGCGGGTTCTTATGGAGGTAATTATCCAAGTGCTGCTTAACGAAATCATTGACGAATTTATTAACGCTAATACCGCCGGTAGGGCTCATATCTCGCGAACCCAGTTTCACTTTCGTTTGGCTTTCAAAGACAGGTTCTTCCACATTGATAGCGATGGCGCCTACGACACCATTTCGGATGTCAGCGAGTTCTTGGTTTTTATTGAAGAACTCCTTGATGGTTCGACCGATCGCTTCGCGATAAGCGGCCTGGTGTGTTCCTCCTTGGATGGTGTGTTGACCATTGACGAAGGAGAAATACTCATCGCTATTTTGGTCGGTGTGCGTGAGCGCTATCTCGATATCCTCTCCTTTGAGATGGATGATGGGATAGAGCGGTTCTACCGTCATGTTTTCGTTTAACAGGTCTAACAGGCCGTTCTTGGAAACGAATTTCTTGCCGTTATAAGAGAGTGTCAAACCTGTGTTGAGGTACGCATAGTTACGAAGTAATTCTTCGATATAATCATCGCGGAAATGGTAGTTCTCAAAAAGACCTTTGCAGTCATCGGGTACGAACTCGATGATGGTTCCTCGTTTTTCGCTGCCTGTATAATCGATGATACCGGTATCGGCTGTCAGTTTGCCTTGACTGAACTCCGCCTTGCGGGTCTTGCCTTCCCTGAATGACTGCACGGAGAAATAACTAGAGAGGGCATTGACAGCTTTGGTACCTACGCCGTTCAAACCGACGGATTTCTTAAAGGCTTTGCTATCGTATTTACCGCCGGTATTGAGGACGCTTACGACTTCAATCAGTTTGCCCAAGGGGATACCACGACCGTAATCGCGCACGCGTACTCGACCTTCGGTTACTTCCACTTCAATCACTTTTCCTTCGCCCATGCGGAACTCATCGATGGAGTTATCGATACTCTCTTTGATGAGCACGTAGATACCGTCATCGCTATGCGAGCCATCGCCTAATTTACCGATGTACATACCCGGGCGGCGACGGATATGCTCCATGTCGTCGAGGTGGATGATGTGTTCGTCTCCGTAGTCCACAGGGGTGTTTTTTATCTCTAATTCTTCTGCCATAATTTCGTCACTTTCTCAAAAACGGGTGCAAAATTACAAAATAATTTTTACATATGCAAATTTTTTTGGTTTAGATTAGTCCTTTTTCTTTGGCTAACTGCATCAAATAGGCTTTTGCGGGTTCGTATTCATTAGGAATGACGCCATCTAATATTGCATCTTTGATAGCGGCTTTGAGTTCGCCTACGGTTGAACAGGGCTCTAAGTGTAGTATTTCCATGATTTCATCGCCTTTGACGGGTGGTTGGAAATTCCGAATTCGGTCGCGTTCTTCGAGTTCCACCATCTTCTGCCGAACGAGCTGATAGTTCCGATGGAATCGGGCTTTTTTGTCCTCATTGCGGCTTGTGATGTCGGCATCGCAGAGAAGCATCAGGTCGTCTATATCATCTCCCGCTTCAAAGAGGAGTCGCCTCACGGCGGAGTCAGTAACGGTGTCTTCGATGAGGTTAATGGGGCGCATATGCAGGTCTACCATCTTCCGCACGTATTCCATTTTTTCGTTTAGGGGTAGTTTCATTTTGGCGAAGATTTTCGGTATCATCTTCGCGCCGATGTAGTTATGATTGCGGAAAGTCCACCCCGCTTGCGGGTCCCAGGCTTTGCTTTTAGGTTTGCCGATATCGTGTAAAAGCGCCGCCCAGCGAAGCCAGAGACAGCTGTTGGCTGTTGGCTGTTGGCCATTGGCTCGTTGTAATTCTGCCACATTATCGAGAACTTGGAGGGTGTGATAGAAGACATCTTTATGTCCGCGACCTTCTTTCACTTCCACTCCTTTGAGTGCTGATAATTCCGGGAAGATAAGGGGTAAAAGTCCGGTTTTATCGAGCAGGATCCATCCTTCTGAAGGCCGACGGGAGAGCATGATTTTATTCAGTTCATCGGCGATACGTTCACGGGTGATAATATGGATGCGTTCTTTATTGCGGGCGATGGCATCGAAGGTCTCGGGGTGGAGGTTGAAGCCTAATTGGGTAGCAAAACGGACCGCTCTCATCATTCGGAGCGGATCATCGGAGAAAGTGATGTCCGGATCGAGCGGTGTGCGGATGATACAACGGTCTAAATCGCCGATTCCATCGAATAAATCCACTAATTCGCCATAGCGGTTTTTATTGAGACAAAGGGCTAAGGCGTTGATGGTAAAATCTCGTCGGCTGAGATCTTCTTCGAGTGTGCCGTTTTCTACAATAGGATTGCGACTATCGTGTTGATAACTTTCCTTGCGTGCTCCGACAAATTCTAACTCAAGGTCACCTCGCTTGACTTGCGCGGTGCCGTAGGTCTTGAAGACGGACAGATGAGCTTTGCGGCCAAGGCGTTTAGCCATTGCTTCAGCAAGGCTTATACCAGAACCGACGACTACAACGTCTATGTCGGTAGAAGGGCGATGGAGAATTAGGTCGCGTACCCAGCCGCCAACTACGTAACATTCGAGGCCTAACTGATCCGCCTCTTTGCCTACCATGGCTAAGGTTGGCTGTTGATCATTAGCCATGAACCACGGGTGTATAATCGCATTCCAATCCATAGTAAGTGCTGTTTAATCGGGTTCGGGAGGTGTAGTAGCCACCCACGTTTCTTGTTCATGAATGAGTCGATGAAATCGGGATATTTGTATCCATAACATGATTGCCGCGGTGACGGCCGCCATCAGGTCGCTTATGGGAATAGACCACCATACGCCATCTAAGGGGTCATCAAAGAGCATCGGTATCGTCAGCAATAAGGGGATGAGGTATAGTACTTGTCGGGTTAGGCTCAAGAAGATTGACTTGCCTGCCATTCCGATGGAAGTGAAGAGGTTACCTGTTACCATTTGAAAACCGATGATGAGCATAGAGGAACATATGATACGCATTGGTTTGATGGTACTTTCGATGAGGAGCGTGTCGTGTGTAAATATGCGTGTGACCCATTCGGGGAAGGCTTCGCCTAAGATAAAAACGAGTCCCATCACTCCTGTGGCATAGAGGCTGGTTAGGTAGAACGAACGCAACATGCGGTGGTATTGTTTGGCGCCGTAGTTGAAGCCTGCGATGGGTTGCATGCCTTGGTTAAGACCCATCACTATCATTGCAAAAACGAAGGTCAGACGGTTGATGACGCCGTAGGATGCAATGGCAAAATCGCCTCCATAACGCTTGAGTTGGTTGTTGATGATGACTACCACGAAACAATGTGCTATATTATAGAGGAAAGGCGCCATTCCGATGGCTAAAGCACGATACGTGATACCTTTGTCAAGTACCCAAATTCCTCGATGAAATCGGACTAATTCGTCTTTATCCAAGAATTTGGTAATCTGCCAAACTACCGCCACGGCTTGTGAGATGACGGTGGCTAAAGCCGCTCCGCGAACACCCATATCGAGGGCGAAGATGAAGATGGGGTCAAGGATTATATTGATGGTAACAGCGACGATGGTTGCAGTCATGGAGAAACGAGGATGTCCCGCGGAGCGGAGCATGCTATTAAGACCAAAGTAAATATGGGTGAGGATGTTTCCGAAAAGGATGATCTCCATATATTCGTGCGCATAGACGATGGTATCTTCGCTGGCACCGAAAGCCATTAGAATAGGGTCTAACCAAATCAGTCCTACGGTCATTACGATTGCTGAAAGGATGATGTTAAGGACGATGACATTGCCAAGAACCTTATTGGCTTTGTCGTAATCCCGTTCGCCAAGGTAGATGGCCAGTAAGGAAGAGGCGCCAACGCCTACTAAGGAGCCGAAGGCTGCGCAGATGTCCATAAAGGGTTTGGCGACGGTAAGTGCGCCGAGCGCCAATGCGCCACATCCATGACCGATGTAGATGGAGTCAACTATGTTGTATAGCGAACTGGCCGTCATCGCAATGATGGCGGGGAGTGCATACTTAAAGAGCAGTTTATGCACCGGGGCAGTTCCTAATTCTGTAGTATTTGACATATCTTTTCAAACGCTTCGGCGGCCGGATGACCTGTTTGCAAAGCGATGGGTGTTCCTTCGTCTCCGCCTTCGCGAATGGATTGTACGAGTGGTATTTGTCCCAATAGGGGGATGTTTAGTTCTTGGGCTAATTGTTTGCCGCCGTCGCGACCGAAAATATAGTATTTATTGTTGGGGAGTTCCGCCGGCGTGAACCATGCCATGTTCTCGATAAGACCGAGGATGGGTACGTTGATTTTTTCGTTTTGGAACATCTCCACTCCTTTTCGGGCATCTACTAAAGCGACCGGTTGAGGTGTAGTGACGACGATTACGCCCGTCAATTGTATCGATGAAATCAGGGTTAAATGGATGTCGCTGGTACCCGGAGGCAGGTCGATGAGGAAATAATCCAATTCGCCCCAATGTACATCTTCGATAAGTTGTTTGATGGCGTTTGATGCCATGCCACCCCTCCAGATGATAGCCTGGGAAGGGTCCACAAAGAAACCGATGGACAGCATTTTGACGCCATATTGTTCGATGGGTTCGATGAGTGTTCGTCCGTCTAAATCGACAGAATATGGCCTTGCGTCCTCGCAATGGAACATCTTCGGCATGGACGGTCCGTGAATGTCAGCATCGAGTAATCCGACGCGAAATCCTTTGTTGGCTAAGGAGACTGCTAAGTTAGCTGCCACGGTGGATTTGCCGACACCTCCTTTGCCGCTATGGATAGCGATGACGTGCTTTGCATGTATTGGTGATTGGTGATTGGTGGTTGGTGATTTGATATTCTCCTTAACGAACTTGGGATGGATGTGCGCGGAGATATTAGGGTCTATGTAGGTTTGTAACGCCACTTCTGAGGCTTTAACGACCGATTTGAGGAAGGGGTCGTTCTCCTTTGGGAAGATGAGCGAGAAACTTACCTCAAAGCCAGATATGCGGATGTCATCTTCGAGCATTCCGCTTTCGATGAGATCTTTGCCGGTTCCGGGGTAACGTACATGCCGTAGGGCGTCTATTACTTGTTGAGGGTACATGAAATAGGGGTGTGTTTTGATTTTGCGGCTGCAAAGGTACAAAAAAAATCGCACATATGCAAATAAAAAATTTGCTACAAAAAGTATATATATACTATGTATATATATAGTAAGAATGACTTTTTTGCACAAAAAGGGCGGTTATCCTATGGGTATCCTATGGTTATCCTATGGGTATCCTATGGTAAGGGTTCGTGTCGGTCTCGACTTTTGTCGTGAAAGGGGGCGGAAATGGGCGGGTAAGGGGTGTGGCGAGGGCGGCAAATGGCATTTGCCTGAAATAGACATAGAAGAAAGGGATTAAATTCCGGAACAATGGAAAAAGATGCGTGTTTTGCAAAAAAAATGGCAAATTATTTGCATATGTGCAAAATTTTTTGTACCTTTGCGCGTTTTTTGAGGAGGAGGTATGGGAAGCAAACTAAAACTTGAAAGAAAAACATATTATAACCGTATAAATTATGATTTATAAACTGACATTTTCGTGTGAAGAAGGCGATCCGAATTTCCGCCGAGTATTTGAGGCCGATGCGGACGCTACGTTCTTAGATTTGCACAATGCAATTCTGAAATCCGTTGACTATCCGGATGATCAAATGACATCTTTCTTCCTTTGCAACGACGAGTGGGAGAAGGGTCAGGAAGTGACGCTGGTTGAGATGGATTCGAGTTTTGAGTACGACAACATGGTGATGAATGAGACGCGTTTGAGTGACTTGCTGGAAGAACAAGGTCAACGGTTGATTTACATCTTCGATCCGATGTTCGAGCGCTATTTCTTCGGTAGTCTGAAGGAGATTAAAGCGGGTTCGATGAACGGTGTGGAGTGTGTAGAAAGCCGTGGTAAAGCGCCGAAACAGCTAAAGAGCGAGGATCCGTTTGCCGGTTTAGGAGGCAAGGGCGGCGATGACTTCGAGTTCGACGATGAGTTTAAGGACGAGTTGGATCTGAACGACATCGACATGGAAGGCTTCCAAGATTTGAGTTGGGAAGACGGAAGCATGTTTTAATTGATAATTGATAATTGACAATTGATAATTAACAAAGCGTTCTAGTGGCTTTCGTGCAAGGTTTGGAGTCTGTGCGGATTCAGCAAATTTGTACCAAGCCCAACAAACTTTTTGTGCATAGAACTTTATTGTTGATAGTAGGTCCGACGGGGGTTGGAAAGACGGAGTTGGCGTTGCGGGTAGCGGAACGGTATGGTAGTCCGATTGTGAATTGCGACAGCCGTCAGGTGTACCGTGAGATACCCATTGGCACCGCAGCTCCTACGGCGGAGGAACTGGCTCGGGTTAAGCACTATTTCGTGGGTTGCAAAGAGTTGGAGGAAGACTACAATGCCGGTCAGTACGAACGCGACGCGTTGGCGTTGTTAGACCAACTGTTTGAAGACCATGAGGTCGTGGTGATGAGTGGCGGTTCGATGCTGTATGCTGATGCCGTTTGTGACGGATTAGACGATATTCCGAATGTGCCGGAGGACATTCGAAAGAAAGTAGCCTACCCTCGGTCCCTCCCAAGAGGGAGGGAAGAAAGTCGCGAAGAATGGCTGAGTTGGTTGCAGGCGGAGGTGCAACGATTAGATCCGGAGTATTGGAAGATCGTGGACCAACATAATCCTGCCCGCTTGGCGCATTGCGTAGAGTTGTGCTTGACGACAGGAAAGCCGTATTCATCGCTGCGTACAAAGGAATCAGGAATCAGGAGTCAGGAGTCAGGAGACCGGCCGTTTCGGATTATTAAGGTAGGTTTAGAGCGTCCGCGGGAAGAATTGTACGCACGAATCAACCGTCGTGTAGAACAGATGATTGCGGACGGGTTGGTGGAAGAGGCGAAACGGGTTTATCCAAAGCGAGCTTTGAATAGTTTACGAACGGTAGGTTACCGCGAACTATTTGCTTATTTCGATGGTGAGTACGATTTGGAGCGCGCCATTGAGTTGATTCAACAAAACACGCGTCACTATGCCAAGCGTCAGATAACCTGGTATCGACGCGACAAAGAGATACATTGGCTACAAGCCGAAAGAGATTATGAAACGAATATACGTATTATTGACCATTTGCTTGGCGATGGTGGCGTGCAAGAAGAATGATGTGCAATTCACTTATTCTCCGGAAGCGCCTCGTGCAGGTCAAGCAGTAACATTTACCAACCAATCCTCTTCGGGTCAAGACTGGGAGTGGTCGTTTGGGGATGGCGGTGTGTCCACCCTCAAATCGCCTACCCACACGTACCAGAAACCCGGTACGTATCGCGTATTGCTGAAGGTGGATAAGAAAAACGCGTGGACGAAGACTACAGAGTTGACGGTTTATGACACGATACCTTCTTTCTCTGCCTCGGATAGCGTGTTCTATGTGTTTACCGATTACACGTTCACGGCGCAGGTGTATAATCCCTATAATTTGGATGTCACGTACGAGTGGTCTTTGCCGTTGGAGGAGGAGTACGCTCAAGTGAGCGACACCACGTTGACGGGTTCGACGCTTCATTTATATTTTACGCGTTTCTTGGACGAGGTGCCTGTTATGCTACGCGTTGTGCTGAATGGCGACACGACTGTTGTAAAGCAGTTCTTTGCGGTAAAAGACCAACCGACCCATTCGTTGTTGCTTCGCACGAACGAAGGTGATTGGCGGCAACGTATTTTCGGCAGTAGGGCAGAGAAGGCGAAGTTAGATGCGACGGCTACCGCCTTGCTGGATGCGGAGCAAGATACGTTTCAGGTGTATAATAGCGACACGTTCTATTTGAGTGACATGCGGCTTCTTTTCCCCACTTTGCAGGGTTTTCATATCGCCAAGCGGAAGTTCTACTACCGCGACGAGGACGGCGTGTGGGTGGCGAACATTGATGGTTCGTATTTCGTGCCGATAGACACCACTCCTTGTACCGCTATGACGCTGGATATGACGGATAACCGCATTTACTGGGCGAACGAAAATGGTGTGTGGTATATGCCGTTTGTAGGGTCCGATAATAATCAATTTATAACCATTCCGACACAATTAAATGATTTCAGCGGCGTGCTCCGTTTGTCCGCTGATAGTGAGAAGAGATGAATAAACCCGATGTGATTTTTGAGACCTCGTGGGAGGTCTGTAACCGCGTAGGCGGAATCTATGCAGTATTGAGTACTCGTGCGGCTTCGATGCAAGCCGAGCACCCCGATAAGGTGTTTTTCTTTGGACCGGATTTTGGTGCGCATAGCGATATTTATTTTCAAGAGGACAAGAGTCTGCTGAAAGATTGGTTATTGGTAATTGGTCATTGGTCATTGAAGATTCCTGTGCGTGTGGGTCGATGGAATGTGCCGGGGAACCCGATTGCTATCTTGCTGAAGTTCGATGCGTTATGGCCGAAGAAGGATGCTATTTATGCGTGGGCCTGGGAGAAATTTCAGGTTCAGAGCCACGCGGCTTATGGCGATTATGACGAGTCGTGTTTGTTTGGCTACGCGGCAGGAATGGTGATGGAGAGCCTTTATAATTGGTTATTGGTGACAGGTGATAAGTTAAAGGTTTGTGCGCATGCTAATGAGTGGCAGACGGCGTTTTCGATATTCTACTTGCAAGACCACTGTCCGGCGATTGCAACGCTGTTTACCACTCACGCCACCGGAATTGGTCGTTCGATAGCCGGCAACGGTAAGCCGCTTTACGATTATTTCGAGGGGTATAACGGTGACCAG
Organism: Paludibacteraceae bacterium; assembly: GCA_017444615.1. GTDB lineage: Bacteria > Bacteroidota > Bacteroidia > Bacteroidales > Paludibacteraceae > Colicola. The sequence goes on from JAFSWF010000028.1 coordinate 60,168, forward strand.
ATGGCGGCGGAGTTGAATATGGTCAGCAAGCACTCAGTGGAGAAACAAGCGGCACACCATGCAGATTGCTTTACGACCGTCAGTTATATCACCGCCCGTGAGTGTAAGCAGTTATTGGACAAAGAGGTAGATATCGAGACGCCGAACGGCTTTGAGCCTACTTTTGTGCCGAAGGGGAAGGCGTTTGACAAGCGTCGCGACGAAGCGCGAGAGTTATTGCGAAAGGTAGCGGGCGAGCAGTTAGGCGGAGTGGTACCTAAGAACGCGTTGCTGCTTTGTATCTCCGGTAGGCAGGAGTGGAAGAACAAAGGTATAGACATCTTTGCCTCGGCGATGGATAAGTTGGCACAGAAGATTTACCATAGCGGCCAGCCGGAAAAGGAGGTCGTGGCGTTTGTGATGATTCCTTATTTGGACCGTGCGCCGATGCGAATTGGCAAAGTGAGTGTGGTTTATGTGCCGTATTACTTGGACGGTCAAGATCCGCTTTTTGGTAAGAGTTACTATGACCTGCTGATCGGCATGGATATAACGGTTTTCCCGAGTTACTATGAGCCTTGGGGTTATACGCCGTTAGAGTCGTGTGCTTTCCATGTGCCGACTATCACCACTTCTTTGGCGGGCTTTGGCGAATGGGCGGCTCGGCAGAAAGAGCAAGGAGGCGTGGTAGTGGTTGAGCGTACGGACTCTAATTTCGACCAAGTGGCCGAACAAGTGGCGGAGGCGTTATTGCGTTTTGACCGATTGAGCGGTGAAGAGAAAGCGCAGGCACGTGAACAGGCCGCAGCGTTGGCTAAGAAAGCCGATTGGAAGCATTTCTTCCAATACTACCGCAAGGCCTATGACATTGCGCTGAAGAAAGCGAAGGTGAGGGTAAAGAGTAATGGGTAATTGGTAAAGAGTAAAAATATGAGAAAGATTTTGTTAGTTGGATTGATGGCGGTATGTGTGATGCCTGTTTGGTGTTGCACGAATTTCATCGTAGGTAAGAACGCTTCGGCGGATGGTAGTACGATCATCTCTTATGCAGCGGACTCGTACGGTATGTATGGTTTTTTGCATTTCTCGCCGGCGGCGGATTGGCCTGATGGTAGTGTGCGCGAGGTGTTCGATTGGGACACCGGTCGTCCGTTGGGTTCTATTCCCCAAGTGGCACACACCTACAAAGTGGTGGGTAATACGAACGAACACCAAGTGACGATTGGCGAGACCACATGGGGTGGACGAGAAGCGTTATGGGACACCGTAGGTATTGATTACGGAAGCCTCATTTATATTGCGTTGGAACGCAGTAAGACTGCCCGTGAAGCTATCGAATGTATGATTTCACTGGTGAATGAGTTTGGCTACGCCTCCGAAGGCGAGTCGTTCTCTATCGGTGACCCTAACGAGGTGTGGGTCATGGACTTAATCGGTAAAGGGGCAGGACAGAAAGGCGCTAACTGGGTAGCCGTTCGTATTCCTGACGAGGCTATTTGCGGTCATGCTAACCAAGCCCGTATCACCCAGTTACCGCAGGGCAAAGCCAAACTGACCAAAGAGCAGAAACGGTTGCAGAAAAAGTTGAACTGCGTTTGTCACGGCGACTGGCTATGGGACAAGAACCTGATTGCTGCGGCGCGAGAGAAGGGTTATTTCTCCGGCAAAGACGCGGATTTCAATTTTCAGGCAGCCTTTAATCCCTTTGATTTTACGGGTTTGTATGTGTGCGAGGCGCGTGTGTGGTCATTCTTCCGCCATTTCTCCTCGGAGATGGAGCCGTATTTCGATTATGCCACAGGCGCTACGTACTTGGCCACCGGTGGTAAAGACGCCGGAACGCCGATGCCGTTGTGGATCATCCCTGAGCGCAAAGTGAGTGTGCAAGATATCAAGGAATGTATGCGGGATGAGTACCAAGGTACGCCGCTGGACATCACCCAAGGCACCGATGCGGGTCCGTGGAACAGTAAGTTACGTTTTGGTAGCTTAGGATTTAAGTTGAAAGATACGGAAGATACGACGAAGACGACGCAGTACTGGTACGAGCGTCCGACGGCTACGCAGCAGACGGCTTGGTCGTTTGTGTCACAAATGCGAAACGGTAAGCGTGGCGTGTTCTGGTTTGGCGTGGACGACGCGGCATGTAGCTGCTATGTGCCCATGTACAGTTGTATCAACCATGTGCCGGAGTGTTTTGCCGAAGGCAATGGAGACAGTTATACGTTCTCCCCTACCAGTGCATGGTGGACGTTCAATATCGTTGCCAACTGGGCTTATACCAAGTACAGCCGTATGTACCCGCATATCCGCGAAATGCAATCTATCTGGGACGATAAGTTCAACGCCCAGCAAGCGGGTGTGGACGAACAAGCGGCGGGTCTGAGCGAAGAAGAGGCGTGTGCGTTCCTTACTTCGTACTCCTGCGCGCAAGCGGAGAACGTGGTGGCCGATTGGCAACGGTTGGGTATTTATCTGATGACGAAGTTCTTAGACGGTCAGGAACGCAAAGAGGAGAACGGTCAGTTCAAACGTAATCCGTACGGGCATAGTTGTGGTCCGAACCGTTTGCCAATGCCGGAGAAGTTCCTCCGCTTAGTGGCTGATGAAGTAATACATGAGTGAGAGTTGAGAGATAAGAGTTTAGAGATATGAAACATTTTACAGAATACAAACGTTTAGATTTGCCTGCGTTGAGCCGCGAGGTGTTGGCGCAATGGGAGCAAGAAGGATTATTTGAGAAGAGTGTGAGCACCCGCGAGGGACATCCGCAGTTTTTGTTCTTCGAAGGACCGCCTTCGGCGAATGGTATGCCGGGTATTCACCATGTGATGGCGCGTACTATCAAAGATACGTTCTGCCGGTTCAAAACTATGCAAGGGTATCAGGTTCGCCGCAAAGCCGGTTGGGACACCCATGGTCTGCCGGTGGAGTTAGGTGTGGAGAAAATGCTTGGTATCACCAAAGAGGACATCGGTAAGAAAATATCCGTTGACGAGTACAACGCTGCTTGCCGCCGTGAGGTGATGAAATACACCAAAGAGTGGACCAACCTGACCAAACAAATGGGGTATTGGGTGGATCTGGATGATCCGTATATTACGTACGATAATAAATATATCGAGACGCTTTGGTACTTGCTCAAGGAGCTCTATAAGAAAGGCTACTTGTATAAAGGTTACACTATTCAGCCCTATTCGCCTGCCGCAGGAACGGGATTGAGTTCGCACGAACTCAATCAACCTGGTTGCTACCGTGACGTGAAGGATCTCACTTGTACGGCCCGCTTTAGAGTCAAGTCCAATGACCAACGACTATCGACCAACGCCCCTACTTACATCATCGCTTGGACGACGACGCCGTGGACATTACCGTCTAATACGGCACTTTGTGTGGGTCCGAAGATTGATTACGTGGAGGTAGAGGCACCGAATGGTGACCATGTTATTTTGGCGGAGGCGCGTTTGGAGGCGTATAAGAAAGAGCTGTGTGCCGAAGGGGAAGAACCGAAAATTGTGGCCCGTTACAAAGGGTCTGATTTGGTAGGTTTGGAGTACGAACCGCTTTTCCCGTGGGTTAAACTGGAGAACGCTTTCCGCGTCATCCCCGGAGACTACGTAACGACTGAAGATGGTACCGGTATCGTACATATCGCACCTACTTTCGGAGCCGACGACAAGAAAGTGGCAGACGCGGCCGGTGTGCCAGGGCTCTATTTCCAAACCAAGAACAACGGTCCTCGTCCGATGGTGGATTTTACCGGTAAGTACTGGAAAGTGGAGGACCTCGATGAAGCGTGGGTAAAAGAGAACCTGAATGTGGAGTTATACGGCAAGTACGCCGGTCGCTTCGTCAAGAACGCATATGACCCGAATTTGACGGAGAAAGATGAGAGTTTGGACTTGCATTTATGCCTCGAGATGAAAGCCGATGGTCGTCTGCTTAAGACCGAGAAACATGTTCACTCGTACCCGCATTGTTGGCGAACCGACAAGCCTGTCTTGTATTATCCGTTGGACTCTTGGTTCATCCAATCGACGAAGGCGCGCGAGGAGATGATTGCGCTCAATCAGACGATTAACTGGCAACCCGAAAGCACCGGTACCGGTCGTTTTGGTCAGTGGCTGAACAACCTCAACGATTGGAACCTCAGCCGTTCGCGTTACTGGGGAACACCGTTGCCTATCTGGCGTACGGAAGACGGAAGCGAAGAGATTTGTATCGGTTCCATTGCAGAATTATTCGATGAAATCGACAAATCTGTGCAGGCAGGCTTCATGCAAGCCAACCCGTGGCCGAAGCATAAAGTGGGTGATTATAGCAAAGCCAACTATGATCCTTCCGTCATCGATCTGCACCGTCCGTATGTGGATGGTATTATCCTTGTTTCGCCAAGCGGCAAACCGATGAAACGCGAACTGGACCTTATCGACGTGTGGTTCGATTCGGGTGCGATGCCTTATGCGCAGAATCACTACCCCTTCGAGAACGCTGATGCCCCGCGTACCGCGGATTTCATCTCCGAAGGTGTGGACCAAACACGCGGATGGTTCTTTACCTTGCACGCCATCCACACGATGATCGAAGGCACCGTGGCGTACAAAAACGTCATCTCCAACGGCCTTGTCCTTGACAAGAACGGCAATAAGATGTCCAAGCGTCTTGGTAACGCCGTTGATCCGTTTGGTGCCTTGGATACCTACGGTGCAGACGCTGTGCGGTGGTACATGTTGACCAACTCCAGTCCATGGGAGAACCTCAAATTTGACCAAGAGGGCGTGGACGAAGTGCGCCGTAAGTTCTTTGGCACGCTCTATAACACCTACGGATTCTTCGCGCTCTATGCCAATGTGGATGGATGGCAACCAACGGCCAATGTCAAAGCAGATTTTTCCGAAATCGACCGATGGATTTTGAGCAAACTCAATTCGCTTGTCAAGGAAGTGACAGAAGCTTACGAGGCCTACGAACCTACCAAAGCCGGTCGTGCTATTAGCGATTTTGTACAAGACGACTTGAGTAACTGGTACGTGCGGCTGAATCGCAAACGTTTCTGGGGCGGGGAGATGAACGCTGACAAACAAGCGGCGTACGAGACACTTTATACGTGTCTTAAGACGGTCGCACAACTCATGGCACCTAACGCGCCTTTCTATGCCGACCGTCTCTACCGCGATTTGACCGATGAAACCGTGCATTTGAGCGAATGGCCAACGGCCAATGCCAACGCCATAGACGAAGTCTTAGAGCGGCAAATGTACCTCGCGCAACAAGCAACGTCGATGATTCTTAGTCTGCGTAAGCGTGCAGAGAAGAACGTTCGCCAACCCCTGCAGAAAGCCGTCATCCCTACGCCTGACCAAGAGACGACGGACGCCCTATTGCACGTGGCAGACCTGATCAAATCGGAGGTAAATGTGAAGGAACTTGTTGTCGTACCGGCTGAGCAAAGCGAGATTCGTCTTGTCAAGAAGATCAAACCAAACTTCAAAGTGCTGGGTAAGAAAGTAGGAGCGAACATGAAAGCCGTTGCGGCAGAAATCGCCTCTATGACCCAAGACCAAATAGCCCAAATGGAGGCCGAAAGAAGCTATCAGCTGTCAGCTATCAGCTATCAGCTTATCCCCGAGGACGTTGAGATCATCACGGAAGATATGCCGGGTTGGTTGGTAGCGAACAATGGTATTTTGACCATCGCGTTGGATATCGAACTGACCGATGCCCTGATTGAAGAAGGTATCGCTCGTGAACTCGTCAATCGTATTCAGAACTTGCGCAAGTCTTCCGGTTTGGAAATCACCGACCGTATTTCCATCGAACTGGAAGATCGTCCGGAGATCCACAATGCGGTACTCCATTGCGGCGAATATATCGCTTCGCAAGTGTTGGCAACGAAGTTGGAGCTTTCAGAACTCAGCAATCAGCTTTCAGACACCCTAGAGATGGATGGATACACAGTGAATATAAAACTCAAAAAAGCATAATATGAGAAAGATCTATTATTTGGCGCTCGTAGCGCTGGTAGGAATGGCGTTCAGTAGTTGTTCGCTAATGGGCGATAAAGAGCCTTCTTGGACCTTAAGCGATTTACAGGGTTTATGGTTGGAGAACGGAGATGCCACTGTGGGGCACTATGTTCGTTTTACAGCGGAGCAGAGCGATGAAACGGGTTTCTTGTTAGCGCGTGAATGGACTACCAGCGAGGATAAAAAGGAACAAGATCTGCTCGACCAACAAGCTAAAGACGGTTTTCCGGGCAATGGTTGGTTCAAATACCAATTGGCGTCTGATGGTACCTTGCAAGACATCCATCTGATGAAAAACGGTGGAGCAGAAGTGCCTAAGTACTACAAGATTTCCAAACTGAACGCCACGAAACTGGAGTACTACGAAAAGGAGTTCTCGAGCAACAAATTTAGTTTTACCAAAGCAGAATAATCCGTTTCGGCTATGAAAAAAGCCCTTCAAATAATCGGTTGGACGATTTTGAGTCTGGTTGTTCTGGTAGTGGCGGTAGTTACTATCGTGTGCTATGTTATTGTGACGCCGGCACGCCTAACCCCTATTGCACGCCAAGCAGCCGACCAATTCATCACCTGTGAGCACGAGATAGGTTCGGTGGACTTGACGTTCTTTTCTACCTTCCCTCGATTCGGTCTGCGTGCAGATGGTCTGTTACTCATCAACCCCAAAGCCGGTGCACCCAATGACACCGTTGTGGCCGCTAAGACGCTGACTGCCACCGTAGATGTGATGGCGTTCCTCCAGCAGCAGGATCTGTATGTACATGAGTTGTCGTTAGGCGACGCTAAGGTCAATTTCTATATCGCCTCAGACGGCACAACGAACCTCACCGATGTCTTCGTTACCTCGCCCGACACCGTAGAGGAAGACACAACAGCGTTCTCGCTTCCGTTCCAGACACTTCGTGTGGATGGATTAAGGCTACAGGCGAACTATATTACGTTTGTGGATGATAAAGATACTATTGCCGCGTCAATAGGCGAGACCGAATTGTCGGCTAAAGCGGATAGTTGGGATGAGATGCTTTTGGCGTTGGATGCGAACAATATCTGCGCGCAACTCAAAGGCGAGTCGTACGCAGACAGTTTGCACGTGGAACTCCTTGCGCCGATGGCTGTCCATTTAGACTCGATGCATTTTGCTTTCGATGGTGCACGAGTAGCGGTGAACGATTTTGCGCTACGGTTAGAAGGAGAAGCCAAAATCGCGGATTCTATCGATTTAGACGTAACAATCCGTACCGACAAATGGCAGATTCAGCCGCTTTTGGCTTTAGTGCCTCAGCCTTTCTTAGCCTCGCTTGCAGATCTCGATGTAGATGGTGTTTTGCAATTAGATGCCAGTGCCAAAGGTTCGTATAGCGAGCACTCCATGCCGCTTATTAATGCGCATTTGACGCTTGCGGACGGTAAAGGTGCTTATAAACCGCTACCTTATACCTTGCGGGACATCCAACTGGATGCAGACGCGGTGCTGAACCTCAATGAAGGACAGTCTTCGTCCGTTGCCCTGCATCAACTTTCCGCTAAAACCAAACAGAGTGCCCTCTCAGCGAAAGGAAACGTGAATGATTTGTTAGGCGATATGCTGTTGGATGTGTCGCTGAAGATTGATGCCAACTTGCCGGATTTCGCGTATTTCTTGCCCAAGGATATGAACCTTTCCGGTCGAACAAAAGGTACCGCCAAAGCGAAGATTCGATTGGATGACCTAACCGAAATGCGTTTGCATAAGGGACAAATAGCGGCAGACCTCGATCTGACGGATCTTCACTATGCGATGGACTCGATGGTGGCCGACCTGCCCAAGACACACGCTACCATTCAAATACCAAATAGCAAGCCTTCCAAACCCACCGTCAACTGGGCGCGTATAGACCTCGAGACCGACCAAGTGGCGTTCGAGATGGCGACACCGCTTAAGGCGGCTTTCCAAAACGCAGCTATCCAACTGGAGGCAGGCAATGTGTTGTCTAATAATCCGATGCTTTATGCGGCAGTCGGTTTGCAATCGCAACGTCCGCTCGAAGTGGCGATGGACTCGATGGGTGGCACCATACAAGCACCTCACTTACAAGCCTACGCTGAGTATAACACCCAAGATACGATCGGTTTGCACAAAGCGCTCGCTTCTATCCGGTTCGAGGGCTTGAAGGGGTACTTCCAAGATATAACGGCGAACCTCAACGCATCGCAATTAGAAGCCAATGTGAGTGGTGGTAAACGTGTGAATGCCAAACTGAGCACACAAGCCTTAGCTGCACAAATAGGCAACGAGTTGAACGCCCAAACGGGTGCGTTGGCGTTGGAAGCGGGTGCGCGGTACAATAAGAATGGTGAAAACGCGTTGCTCAAATGGAACCCGCGGCTGAAGATCAACCTCAAAGCAGGCGAACTGAACCTCCCCGAACGCTTGCCCGAGACCGTACATGTGCCGTCTATTGAGTTCAGTTACTCCAACCGTGAAATGAACATTGATAACTCGCGCATTGAGTTAGGCAATTCGGATCTGAATATCCAAGGCAACGTCCGTAACATCGGCAAATGGTTCCGCCACAAGGATATTCTGCAAGGCGAATTGGAAATCATCTCCGACCACTGCGACGCCAACCAACTGCTCTCTTGGTTCAGTGCAGACAAAGGGTCGGAGGAAGAAAACACCTCACCAACCCTCCCCACAGGAGAGGGAGACACCTCACCCCAACCCTCTCCTAAGGAGAGGGAGCCTCTCCCCTCAGGGGAGACGGGAGAGAGGTCTGAGTCCGATCCCTTCCTCGTTCCTACCGATGTTGATTTGGCGCTCAATACCCATATTCGTCAAGTGGAGTTTTTCAACCAAACAGCGTCTGACCTGAAAGGCGGCTTATATATCCGAGACGGAAAGATGATTTTGGACGAAATGGGTTTTGTCTGCAAGGCGGCCAAGTTACAATTGACAGCCATGTATGAGACGCCCAGACGGAATGATTTGTATGTGGGCTTAGACTACCATATGATCGATGTAGATATCGACGAATTGCTGACGATGATTCCGAACTTGGAAGAGATGATGCCTATGTTGCGTTCCTTCAAAGGAGCCGCTGAGTTCCACTTAGCCGCAGAAACCTACCTCTTTGCGAACTACCAACCTAAGATGAGTACCCTCCGTGGAGCGGCTTCGCTAACCGGCAAAGATTTGGTGGTGTTGGACGGCGAGACGTTCTCCAAAATCAGCAAACTGTTGCTCTTTAAGAAGAAGACCGAGAACAAGATTGACTCCCTCAATGCCGAGTTGACGGTGTATAAGAACGAAATCGATATCTATCCGCTATGCGTACAGATGGATAATTACATGGTCGCCCTGGGTGGACGGCACCGAACCGACATGACCTTCGATTACGACATCAATGTGCTGAGCCCTATTTACCTTGGCGTGCATGTAGGAGGTAACTTGGATAATCTGAAGATCAAACTGGCCAAATGTAAGTACGCCAAGGATTTCAAGCCTCACTGGTATCAGAAAGTGGACACGGAGTCTCTTGAGATGCGTCAGCGAATCAAATCCTCAATGGAGCGCAACGTCCGAATTCAATAATGGGAAACGGTTTGGGGTGGATACGAATTGGGCTGAACATGCTGTTAGGGCTATCCCTAATGGCATGTTCTCCGTCTGCCATTCGTGAAGCGCAGTCCATCGTCGCTCAGGCGGACAGACTGCGTGCGGAGGGAAAGATGTATGGTATAGATGACGGCGACAGCGCAACCCTTGCTCAAACCTATGAAATAGTAGATGCGATCCCCCTTCCTTTTAGGAAAGGGATGGGGTTAAGCCGCACTTATTCCCACGCCTGTTACCATTACGGACGTTTACTGCGCGAGAAGGACAATCCTGTAGCAGCG
>JAFSWF010000029.1 GCA_017444615.1 Paludibacteraceae bacterium
CAAAGTCTGCTTTCGGGTCTGAGGGTTCGTAGTAGAAGAGGTGCGAAGTGGCACCGGCACCGGGGTTCTTGCTGGCGATGGTACCGCCGTCCGACCCCGGATAATTAGGCCGTGTGTCCCCTTCATCCAGCATCACGTCATAGATCTTGGGATCTACTCCCGTAAACTGACGCATGATCTGCTTCTCGCCGTTCTCATAGATAGAGACCGTACCTTTGCTGTCATACCCCCATACATTCGCCAGAACACAATTGGTTTTACCATTACCGGCATCAATACTATTGACGGGGAAGGAACGGATCTGATAATCCTTGGCATAACCGGTCGCTTTATAGAACCAATTCGTGTACCCTTTCTTACCGCCGGTCTCATAGACCATGTAACCGTTGGGCGAACCGTCCGAACACCACTCACTGCACCAGAAAGCACCTTCCGCCGCTCCGACCGTATGCTCAATCAGACGAGAGGAATGTTCGGTAACTATATTCGTGTGAGTGTGACCGGAGATGAGATGCTGCAGCACGGCACCTTTGTTGGTCCACGACTGCAGATTGGTCAGCACGCCGGTCATACTACGCGTAGGAATATGGAAAGACACCACAATAGGCGTTCCATTCGGCACTAATGCCAAATCCTGTTGCAACCAACTCTGCTGTTCCGCTGTCAGACCGCAACCGTAACTCTTGTCGCCGTTATGACCTTTATATAGCACATTATCCAGCACCACATAATGGATGGGGCCTATGTTGAACGAATAATAGGTGGGCCCCCACGTAGCGGTGAACTTATCGTCGGCTATCGAGTCTTGCAAGGCTTCGGTCTCCTGACCGGCGGCCTGACAGTTATGGTCATGGTTGCCGATAGTCATGAAGGATGGAAAACCCATTGCTTCAAAATAACCCTTCATCATACTATTGGCATTATACCAATCCCATACGATGTCGCCTACGCATAAGCCGTAGAACTTGGTGCCTTCGGGATACGTTTTCTTAAACGCCAGCACGTCTTCTACCGTCTCATAACGGAAGCGATGGTCATCATAGCCGTTCAACACTTGCGGGTCACCAAACACTAACATAACGTGGGTGGAATCCGCTTTGCCTCCGTCCGCCTGAGGATGGAGGGTAAAGTTATACGTGCCGGCAGCCGTCACACGCTTGTACATTAACGGCGAACCGGTGTCATCCAACGGGATATCATAGCCCGATGGCACACTGACGAACACAAACTCTGCATTATCGCGGTACGGCAATTCATACGCACCGCTCGCATCCGTTTGCACAATGGTCACACCATCGCTGACAGCAACGCCGGCGATGGGTGAACCATTATCTGTCAACACGTTTCCTGTTATCAGGGCCGATAATAGAAATGCTAACATCAATCCATTTACTATTTAGTCATTTACCATTTTACTATTTTAGTTCTGCACCTTGGGCAGTATAACGTCTGCCATTGCGCTCGATATAGAGCACTCCTTCGCGCAGCATCTTACGACCGGCACTCTTCTGATCTTCAGCCACCGACTCTACACCCTCTTCCGATTCGCCATTTACTATCGGCATGTAACGAACCGTACGCGGGTTGGAACGAATCGATTGATGGGTTTGGTTATCATACTCGTAATAGGTGATTTCTCCCGGCAGCGCGATGCTATCGATAGCAATGAATCCGGTGAAACGATCCGCTGCAGAATTGAAGGTACCGCTTACGGTAGTGCCGTCAAACTCAACATCGGCGGATTGCTCGAGCGGGAAGAGGGTAGCCTGACCTTGTGCGGCTACAATGCTCAGTGCTTGGCTGTAGGGAGCATCTACCGTGAACTTCGGCATCTCATTCGGGTTAATCTCCGGCAATGCGTATTTAACCAGCATCAGAGAGGGGAAGACACCTTTGTATGCCCCTGTATAAGGGTTGGTTCCGGCTTCCGGACAGAAGACATTCAGCACTGTATATTGGCTCCGACGACCCTTGCCATCTAAATCGGTCCACGAGTCAAAGATATTATCCGGACAGGTGAACGGCGCTTTGTCACGAACGTTGATAGCCTGCAGGAAATAGATACTCTTCTTATCCAGACTGAGCGCAACATCGATACCGTCTTCGTATTGCGGACCACCCGGACGGATAGCATTCGCCAACTTGCCACCGCGGGTAAGCGTAATCAAGAAGCAGTCATGACCACCGTTGGTGTTATGCTGCAACCATTGGTTGTCGATGGTCTCCACACCGGAGTTCTTTCCGTTCGGTAACGTACGAATCTCTTCCGGCAAACGGCTACCGCCGAAACGACCGGTCATCATACCGGTTGCATACCATACACCTTCATCCGTACAACGCAGTCCGTACGTGACAGCATCCGAACCGGAAGTGCCGTTGCTATAACCCCAGTCATAGAACCATTTGAACTCGCCATTGAGGTCAAATGCGAAGAAAGCGGAGTGCGCGAATTGCGCATCAAAAGCGTAGCCGTTATTGAACACATCTGCCAGATCATCAATGCGCAGATCACCACTGTGGTGGTTCACCGCTATAGCTACTTGACCAATCGGGCTGACAGCCACACCTCCGGCTGCATCCGCTTCGTCACCTTCAATCATATGCATCCATTGCTCCTCACCGGCGGCATTCATCGCTAACAAGAACGCATTGCTAACGGTTGTACTAACCGCTTGACCGGCAATGGTAGTAGCACCGCTAACACCGGATGCTAGATAGATATTATCTGCTGCATCGAGCGCCAGATATGGACGACCATAGACTGATTTGCCTTCGTCGTCACGGAAATTATGCCAGATTAAGTCTCCGTCATTGCTGTATTTAGCCACAAAGAGTTGCGCAGTGTTATCCTCGTTACCCTCTGCCTCAGCACCACCGAAGGAAGCGTCTCCATCCAATAAGCCGGCAATGATGATGTTGTTTTGCGAATCTACTACAACCGAACCGGCAGTGGCACCTACAGCAGATATCTGCCAAGCCTTAATCGCCTCTCCGGCTGCCGTCAGTTTGAGCACATAGATACCGTTATCCCACCATCCGTCGGGATTGAGGCGTTCCATCACCTCGGCACCTACGCGGATAGAACGGGTGAAAGTACCGGTTACAATCAGATTACCGTTGTTATCCAATGCCAAATCGGCTACGGTTGCATTACCGGCATCCACTAACTCATAGGTCCAAAGAACCACTTTCGACGGCGATAGTTTAATCACCACCGCGTCGCCCTTAAGGGAAGCACTTTTACTATTCAGCGTTTTAGACTCGACTGCCACTTTCGTTCCGCCGAACAAAGCAGCCACATAGATATTCCCCTCATTGTCCACTACCATACGTTGCGGCTCAATCACATTGCCCGCCTCGTTGGAGCCCCAATAAGCGTACCATTCCATACTGCGTTGCGCAAAAGCAACCGTTGACAGGCATACCAAGATGCCAAGAAGAATAGATTTTTTCATACGATTAAAAAGTTAAATATGTAAAGTAAACGTTATTTATCTTACAGGCCGCAGGCCGTTCTTACAGCGTAGCGGTCCTACAGCGTAGCGGTCAGCCCTTCGGGCTAATAGCCTTCATTCTGCCCCAAATCGGGGTTAAGGAACACCTCATCATACGGAATAGGCAGCAATAACTCATACTTCTGGAATCCCGTATATTTAGCCCCCACATTGGGTTCTACCACACTCCGCATATAGGCCACAAAATCATCCGCATTGGAATAGAGTCGCATTAAGTCAAACCAGCGTTGGTTCTCAAAGCACAGTTCCACACGGCGTTCATGGAAGATAGCTTCACGGAGCGTAGGATAAGCTGCCACATAAGCGGCATTGGTTTGCATAGTAGCATAATCCTTAAGCGATGAAGATGGACGGCTGCGTACCTTATCCAGATACTCAATTGCCTTCGCCGAGGTATTGCCTTCCACGCGTTCGTACGCCTCCGCTAACATCAGATACACATCCGCGAAGCGAATCTCAAACCATATATTGCCGCCATAACCTGCCGGGTTCAAGTCCACATACTTACGCGTATAATACGTTCCATCGGTGTATTTGCGAATGGCGGCGGTAGTACGGATTCGGTCGTTGGTAGGAAAACCATTCTGCGTGCTTTCAAATTCCAGATAGAGGTTCTCTTGCCCGATATTGAATCCGCGACCGGTGAGCGCAGAAGTCAGACCTGTCGCACCTTGAGGTTGGAAATACTGCGCGAAATTAGAACCCTCTGCCGCATTAGCCATATACATAATGGGGAAAATCACCTCCGCGTCGTTTTGCTCCTCCAGTGTGAACAGTTTATTATATGCCTTCTCCAGTCCGGCATAGCCGCTTACCGAAATGGCTTTCTCCAGATACGTAACCGCATCGTTGTACAACTCCGGTTTATTCTGCGTAGCGGCCTGCTGCAGATAAACTCTACCCAACAACGCACACGCCGCAGTACGGGAGGCGTGACCGAACTGCGCACCGGTACATGTAGCTGGCAACCAATTGGCATCCGCCACACTCTTCAGGTCCTCAATGATGAACGCATACACGTCCTCTACGGGACTACGCCGCAACGCCGCAGCGGCAGCACTTCCGGTTATCGTATGCCGCATGATCGTCACCTTTCCCCATAAACGTGTGAGGTAAAAATGACTCAACGCACGCAGATAAAGCGCTTCGCCTCTCAGACGATTACGCTCAGCCTCGGACATCTGCACCGCATCCAAATGTTCCAGCACTAAGTTCGAGCGATGGATGCAGAAATAGAACGCGTTGTAAATCTCTGCCACAATGTCATTTTGACTGGTAACGGTATGGCTCACAAACGTATAATACTTACCTCCGGCGGTTCCCATATCGGTCGTATAAGCATTATCGGACTTCATCTCCGTAACGAAGAACAACTTATCGTATGCCGGTCTTAGCCCCGCATAGGCAGACGCCAATAGTCCCTCCATGTCTGCCGAATCGCGGTAGAACTTACTCTCGTCAAACGCGTCCGGGTCGGTCAAGTTCAGGAAGTTACAAGAACTAAAACCAAAGGCAATCACTGCTAATACTATAAATGATACTCGTTTCATAACATTCTCCTTTCTGTTTTCAATTTTCAATTTTCAATTAGAATGTTAGTTTGATTCCACCGCTGAACGTACGCGCCAAGGGGTACGTACCGAAGTCCAGACCCGGGGCGGTATTCGATGCATTATAGTCCACATCCGGGTTATAACCCGTGTACTTGGTAGCCGTGAACACATTATCCACCGAGAAATAGAGATAGAACTTACTCAAATGCATTACGCGGAAGGCTTTGTTATCCGGAATCGTATAACCGAGCGTGATATTAGTCAGTCGTAAGAACGAACCGTCTTCTACAAAATAGGTAGAGAACTTGGTATTCAGGTTCTTCTGACTACGGTTGGCACGGAATAACATATCGTCATTCATGGCGTACGGCTGCGTATAGTCGCCGCGGTAACGGTTGAGCGCAATACTCATGGTGTTCACACCGCCTTCGAGGTTGCAGATATAGTACCGCGAGAAATTGATCACTTTATTGCCGAACTGTCCGTCGAACGAAGCGGAGAAAGTCAGACCTTTCCAACTCAGCGAGGTATTGAAACCGTAGGAGAACTTCGGATAGTTATCGCCGATAATCTCACGGTCGTCTTCGGTAATCTTACCATCGCCGTTCACATCTTTCCACTTCACATCGCCTACATAGACGTTTGCATAATCAGCTACCGGCACACCCTTCAGCACATACCCGGCTTCACCCTGATGCTTGGCGTCCTCTTGGATCAGCGCGTAATCATCCGCGCTAATCAGACCTTGGCTCACCATACCAAAGTACGAACCGATGGCATAACCGTTGCGGGTAATATGGGTCAATTGCGAACGCTGACCATAAATCAGAATATCATCATCCAGCCCATACACCACGTTGCGGTTCAGCGACATATTAAAGCCGATATTCCATTTCACACCG
This sequence comes from Paludibacteraceae bacterium, assembly GCA_017444615.1. Lineage (GTDB taxonomy): Bacteria > Bacteroidota > Bacteroidia > Bacteroidales > Paludibacteraceae > Colicola. Next base: position 5,971 of record JAFSWF010000029.1, read on the forward strand.
CTCATATTCAGCACGTTAGCATCCACTTGGATGTCGCCTCCTTGGTTAATCACACGGCCGTTCTTGAGGTTCGTCCACATAGCCGTAGCACCGGTGGTGGCAGACATTGTGTTCTGATAAAGCAAGTCGGTGGTTTGGCTGTAGTAATAATTCAGCACCAGACTCAACCGCCCCGACCAGAACGTCATATCCGTTCCTACGTTCACCTGAGAGGTTTTCTCCCATCCAAGGTCCGTATCTACTGAGGTCGGATAATAGGTCATGACCGTTGAGGCTGGATTACCAAACACATACGAACCGGTCTTGATGGTGGCTATGTGACGGTAATTGGAGATATTATTGTTTCCCGAGATACCCCACGAAGCCCGCAGCTTGGCGGTAAACGTATCTTGGATATCCTCCGCCCAGTGTTCGTTAGTAATGTTCCAACCCGCACTCACAGAGGGGAAGAGACCCCAACGGTTCGTAGCACCGAAACGAGAACAACCATCGCCACGAAGCGTCAGCGACAAGGTATAACGATGATCGTAGGTGTACATCGCACGGGCGAAGGCAGACATCAACGCCCAAGCTATCTTGTCCGTTTTGGCTTTCGTACCGTTCTCATCCGTTTCCGTCGGTTGCGCCGCACTCAGTTCTGTAATACGGTCGTCGGGTAGCGCACCTAATACCGTATTGGCATCAATGTTATTGTAATTCTTCTTCTGCATCGAATAACCTACCACCGCGCTCACCGTGTGCTTGTCGGCAAAGGTCTTATCGTAGTTAACCGTCGCCTCAAGCAACCAGTCGGTATTGAAATCGCGGTTATCCACAGCCTTCACCTTATCGTTTGTGGTGTAGTTCCCCGGGGCGTAATCGCTCTGACCAAGCCATGAAGGACGATAGAGGTTGTAAATCTGGTCCGCTATCTGCAAACCTAAGTTCAGTTTCACAAACAGACCGTCGATAATCTTATACGAAGCATTGGCGTCAATCGAAGCGCGAATCTTCGTGTAGTACTCCTGCCTGCCGTGTGCCAGTGCCACGGGGTTCTCGCCGCCGAAGCACATATACGACGTAGCTCCGTTGCGGTAACTCCATCCCACAGCGTACGAGCCATCTTCGTTATACACCGGATAAGTAGGCGGCATACCGAGCGCATTCAATATCACACCATCGTTGAAAGCCAAACCGTCCGTACGAACCACACGCTCGCGTACATAATACATATTCGTGTTCACGCCTATTTTGAAACGGTCACTTACCTGCACATCCATGTTCAGACGAGTCGTCAAACGCTGATGGTTACTGGGCGAAACGATTCCGTCTTGGTTCAGATAACTGGTAGAGAACATGTATTTGAACTTATCCTTACCGCCCGATACCGAGAAATTGACCTTATGCATCGGGGCGTCGCGGAAGATAGCGTCTTGCCAGTCTGTATCATATGGCGAATTGATAATATCCGGACAAAGAAGCATTGTGTTACCTGCCCCCTTAGCGGTACGAGTGGCATTATCATCCTCACGGCTATGAGCCCAGTTAACAGCATCATCCGAACCGTAGATAGAGGGGTTATTGCGCAGATAATCGAAATAGGCGTTATTATAACCGTCCATGTGTAACTGACGAAGCTCTGCCGCATTCATCATCGATATCTTATGCTGCAATTGTTGCACGGAGAATTGGTAATCCACTTGCACTTTGGGTTTACCTTCTGCACCGCGTTTGGTGGTAATCAGAATGACACCACCGCCGGCACGAGAACCGTAGATAGCGGCGGAAGCGGCATCCTTCAGCACCTCAATCGACTCGACGTCGGAGGGGTTGATATACACATCTTTCGAACTCGGAAAACCGTCCACTACATACAACGGTTCCACACCGCCATAAACGGAGTTGACACCGCGGATATGAATAGTAGTCTCTGCGCCCGGCGCACCGCTCGTTTGCTTGATCTCCACACCCGGAGTGTGACCGATAAGCGCCTGTTCCAGCGTGGAGGAAGACATGTTCATCTCATCGGTCTTAACCGAAGCGATCGCACCGGTCATGTCGCTTTTACGGATGGTACCGTAACCGATAACCACAACATCTTCCAGCACTTCCGTGTCTTCACTCATAGTGATGGCAAGAGGCTGTGCGTCTTTGATGACCAGCGTTTGGGTCTTGAAGCCCAAGAAAGAGATAGTAATCTTCGCGCCTTGTGCAACCGACAATTCGAAATGACCGTCTATGTCGGTTACGGTTCCGCGCGTTGTGCCATCCACCGAAACGGCTGCACCGATGACGGGTTCGCCACTGATGTCCGTTACCGTTCCGCGGATAGCCAACTCTTGCCCCCACACGACCATCCCCACGCATAGCAATAATAGAGTGAGTAATTTATGTTTCATACGATTAGATTATAAAGGTGCAGAGCATCCCCAAAAGGATGCCCTGCTGTGTTTTTTAAAGTGCCTGACCCATTACGTTGTAACGAACGCCGTTCTTCTCAATAATCAGCATTCCGTTCTCAATGAGCTTAACAGCCTTTGCCTTCACATCCGTTTCGTCAATAGCCGTCGGTGTAGTCGCTGGGAAGGTGAAAACAAATGTATTGCTTCCAAATACCCAAGTGAACTTGTACTCGCCTTCTTTGTCTGCTTGGAAGTAAATATGGTTATTATTATCTTCGGTTGTGAAACCACTTACCGTTAACGAGCTACGCGTAACTCCTGTAGCCCCCGCCGAGCAACCAAGCCAAGAATAGTTGATAATGGGTTTGAAATTATACCAATTATTGTTGGGGTCGTCATCCAAAGTGAACGACTTAACGGCCGTGGCCGACTTTTTGTCAGCGGCTAAGGTGGCTGTTATTTTGCCATCTCCCCAATCGGATGTCCAGCTACCGCCAAACTCTACTACCTGCGGGGTAAAGTCGCCTTCCAACTTGAATACCTCTCCATCATAGGTAATGGTTACATCACCATCATCCGCAAGCGTGAAGCAAACGTTATTATCATTGTTGCCATAAAGACCTGCAATAACCTCCTCTTCAGTCAAATCGCTGAAGCCTTTCCAAGTTTCGCCATCAATAACTTTTAACTCATAAGAACCAGCCTCAAGATTTTTAGTATAACTATCCGCATATACAGGTATCTTGTTGGTTGCCCAACTGGTAAAGTCACCTGCAATGTAGAAATTCGGAGCAGTTACGTGAAGCGTATAGGAAACAACGGCACCTTGGAAGTTGTCATTCTCCGCAATAGTAGCGGTAATGACTGCGTCACCTACACCTACAATGGTTACATTCGCACCATCTACCGTAGCCACATCGGTATTGCCGGATGCATAAGTAGCATCTCCGGCACCTGTAGCTTTGACAACAGGATTATTGAACACTAAATCTAACAGCGTTTTGGTTTCTTCATCATTTACGAAATAAGCATTTGCCGAAGCCTTACCAATAACATGCAGCGTATAAGTAGTCGTTACCTCGCTCCACTTAGCCTGAACGGTGATGTCGCCTGTCTGGTAGCGATCTGCAACGGTTACTGTACCATCTGCAGCAATGGCTATCTTCTCTTCGTCAATGTCACCGAAATCAGTAATCGAATACTCAACATCATCCTCCGTATTATCAATCAAATCCTCATTCTTGAAACTCAAAGCATTTTCACCTCTTGCATCCAGCGTCGCCTCTTTCGTCGTATACAACAACCACGGAGTGATTTTCATTACGCCTAAGATTCCTACACCGCCATCTGCTGTGTATTCTAATTTCAAATAGGCATTACCCTTGGCTCCATCATCAATATCCTCGTTGAATTCATGAGGCTCTGCAGCTCCCACTGCTGCAACAGACTGGGAAGCCACAGCTTCTCCCCAACTCGTATTATCAGCAGAATAATACATTTTCATATTCAGATTTCCGCTTCCGCTTGCCCATTGACGCCAGTCGAACGCAATGTGTTTTACACCACCCTCTACTACTTCGTTAGAAATGATGGTAGAGCCGGCTGTTGAACGCAAAGCTGTTGCTTGAATACGCGGTGCAATTCCAATCGTATCATCTACACCACGGCGAACATTGGCAACACTCCAATCCCACAAATCACCATGCCATGTTGCTGCAGTCGTTTGACCTGTTTGAACCACTTTGCTGAAGTTTTCTGCAATAATGCCATCTACTACGTGCAATGTGTAAGTGGTAGTCACACCTTCGCTCCAAGTAGCAGTAATAATAGCATCGCCAGCACTGACCGGAGTAATCACACCCTCTTCATCTACAGTTGCCACACCAACCGCCGATGAAGAATACGTGATAGTACCTTCACTACCTGTATTATCAATCAATTCCTCATTGATATAACCTTTTTGCTTCGAACCGATAGTAATTTCCTTTTGTGTATAAAGCAAGTACGGTGTAATAGTAATCGGGCCAATTATAAATCGTCCGCCGGCAGTTGTTCCATCACTTTGGGTAGATAAGTTTTGTAAAGTAAGTTTAGAGTTGGACTTAATTGCTAAAGAATTCGAATAAGATTGATCGGTGTTGTAATAACTATCACTACCGTCAAAAGAAATTTGGTCTTTATTCGCTCCATCCACATTTATATTCAAAACAAACTTGAAGCCATTGTCACCCGTTCCAAATTGTCTCCATTTAAAATCTACTTTTTTAATTCCGCCTTCTAGAGTGCTTTCAAGATAACAACTATTACCGGAAGCCCTGCTCAGCCAAAAACCTTTTGTATTATCGTTTAACTTGTCATTACCGCCACCGCTTCTTGCATTACGATAGTACCATTGTGAGTATTTTCCGTTAAATGAAACTCGGCTCGACGAAGCACTACCTGCGAGATGATTTGTAACATAATTCTCCGTCACACTCGTATCCGCCCACAGACCGAGGGTCAGCACACAAGCCATTAATGTTAGTAATACTTTTTTCATAATCATTAAATTTATAAGGTTAAAATTATTTCTTTTTTAGATATTTTAAGCAAATTTCTAAAATCACGGGATATATACATAGTATATATAGGGTGAGGTATGATACGGGAATACTTCGAGTTTACTTTGAGGCACTCCCGTATCGCCTTTTGTATCAGAACGCCTGTCCTTGCAGCGTATAACGCACGCCATTACGATAAATAACAATCTTGCCATTCTCTACTGCTTTGCGCACATCCGCCTTGATAACCGTATTCTCCACGCCGGTTGTCGGATCCGCATAAACAGTCCAAATCCAGTTATCATCCAGACCGTACATCTTCAGATAAATCGTGTAGTGACCGTCTTCCGGAACAAGGAACGCCGTCTCACCTTCGGTGTAGTTGAACTTATAGTTGCCCTCACCGTTGTCCTGACCTGCCATAAAGGTTCCGCCTGTACAATGGTCTTCGAAAACAAAGGTCTGATCTTTATTCAAATCTGCAACGATACTATATTCGAGCCATTCAGTCTGTGCTTCGTTCTTCACACCGGCAATATAATCCGTTCCATCCACCAAGATGCCATACTGCCCCTCACACTGTGGTTCCGGTGCCTCGTAGCTGTACCACTCTATATTGTCAACAACAAAGCGGTATTGATTGCTCGTTCCATCGTCTGGCACATTAAGGTTCTTAATCATAATAGTGAAGTCACCATCAATCTTAAGATTGCCTACAGAGAAGCGGAACCAGCTACCCATCGGTTGAACGGCAGCACCGGCATCATGGATGGCGCCTACCGAGTCGCCATTGATATAAACAACAATATTCCATGGATTCTTTCTGGAAGCCTCGGTTCCGTTTGCGTTCCAGTCAAATGCCAAACTATCAATACCACCGCTGATAGCATCGCTCAGCAGATAACCATAATCTTCTTCTGCGTTCTTCTTTGCACGGATAACTGCAGCCATATTCGCAGCGGACGAACCGCCTAATGCTCCACGAATAGAGCCAAGATGAGTAGTCCATACAATACCGGCTTCAGAACGTGGTGCTACGGAGTCGTTCGTGTGGTAAGTTGCATTGCCCGTTGCGTTAGCAGCGCCATCGAACGTCTCTAATTTAAAGTTCAACGGCACAACGCGAAGTGTATAAGCAATCGAATCTGCCTTGTATGTCTCGTTCTCTGCAACAACGGCAGAAATAACAGTCGTACCTAAACCGACAATCGTTACTTGCCCATTTTGGTCAACAGTGGCTACTTCCGGTGCACTACTGGATAGTACCGGTGTCGCGTCCGTTTCTTTCGTCAATTCATTGGTAAAGGGCTCAGCATCAATCATTTTGATAATTGATTTCTCTGCAAAAGCTAACCCTGCATCTTCCTTCTCTGCAGCGCCATAGGTAGTCCAACTCAGGTCGTCAAACACAAACCGCATGAAGTTGCCGGTTCCGGTATACGGACTCAGATTCACAAACTTAATCGTGAAATCGCCTTCAATCTGCAGATTGCCCACTCCATATGTTTTAGTAGGAGGGTTGTCTTTCGTTGTTCCTGCCATATTGATTGCCCCCACAGAATCTCCGTTGATGTAGATGGCTACATTCCATGTTCCTGCACTCTCGTTTCCGTTACTGTTCCATGTGAACCAGAGACTATCGATGCCGCCACCGATAGAACTACTCTCAATGTACGGATATACAGTTTCTGCCGATTTCTTGGCACGGATAACCGCCGCAGAGGTACTAAAATTTCCTACTCCTGTTAGAATGCCACCGGAGAAGAACGTCCATGTGGCTTGATCACATTTCTTGGAGGTAACGCTTGTTACATACGTTGCCGTGTACGTACCGTCTTCCGGCGTGAAAGTCTCTACCTTTGTGGTAGCCATCATCATTGTGGCTGCACATAGCAGCGAAAAAAGGAAAAATTTTCTCATACGATTTAAGAATTAAGTGTTAGTATTGAAATATCTTTTGTCCTTGTACACTATACATCGTCCCTTTGTACATCAGATAGAGTTGTCCGTTCCGCAAAATCTTCTGACTTCTGACATCTGACGGCTGAATACTCTCTATTCCCGTCGGTTCCTCCTCCGGCGCTTTCAAGGTGGGATAACTCGTTCCTTGCTCCCAAGCTGCACCCAAAGCCTCTGTTACCGTTCCGTCCGCAAATTGCGTCTTCGTAGCGGATTGCGCTCCTTGAGAATTATTATTGTGCTGACCGAACACCGCCGGAGCCGAACCTTCCCGATACCAACAGTTAACCGCTGTTACCGAAGTGCCATTGAAGACTCCCGCGATAGCTCCGATATAAGAAGTCGTCGTTGCCCCGTCAAAAGGCGTCAACTTGCCGTAGAAATGGCAGTTCTCAATTTTTAACGAACGAGCCGAACTACTGGAGTTCACATATCCCAGCACACCGCCGATACGCGCCCCCTTGTCTTGCTGCAATGCCATCGTACACGTACTATAGCTATCGCGAATAACCGCATTATAGCCATAGCCCATAATACCGCCGTAGATACCTTTATGGCGAATGCGCCATGTGCCACCCACATAACAACGCTCAATGACGGTAGCTGCCGCACCGCTCACATCCGCGTTGCGACCCACAATCATTCCCACTGATCCGGACACGTTAGTAAAAATAGGCATGCTCACCGAGCAGTCTTGTATCGTACCTGCTTCACTGCAACCGCAAAGAATACTGAACGCCTTGTTCTGCGTATCGTCCGTGCCAGAAGAGGGACGGTTGAAATAACTCTCCTCCGTACCTATAATCCGCAAACGCCGGATACTCGCATTCTGTATATAACCGAAGAGACCCACAAACGTATAGGCGCTCAGTGTCGGGTCATCCACATAGTAGATATTAAAACCGCTAATAGTGTGCCCCTTGCCGTCAAACGTACCGGTCCACGGATGATCCTTGGTGCCAATAGGCGTTTTCCAACAATCCTGCTTGGTATGGTCCATGTTAAAATCTTCCGTCACCTCTGCATTCAAAGCATATGAACCTCCATTCACCGCCTCGGCAAAGTCTTCCATATCCGCACGGCTTGCAATAGGATAAGTGATATCCGCTGCCTCGGCACCCACAAGAGACAGTTTATAAATCGTCTCATCCGCACCCATTGCCTCTGAGATGACGCGAATGGTATATGTCACCGTCGCTCCCTTCTCCGGCGTTACCAAGGGATAATACCACGGTTTCGTCACGTCCCGCTCTATATCCGCACCATACGCGTCAGTAATGTTCAGTTCCGCGTTATTATCTATAGGGTACGCATATAACGCAACAGGCGTACGCGTATAGTCCACCTTCACCGTAAATGCCGTGTCTTCACCTAACACCACATTCTGTCCGTTCACTGTCATTCGCTTCAGATGACTCTCCGTACCCGGTTCGATTGTCTCATGTTCCGGTTCGCTAAAATTATCTGCCAACGATGTCACTGCATAAGGAGTCTCCACTGCCGCATGAACGGCGTGACGACACATATCCGCGCAGTAGTCCGTGATACTCTCCGGCTTCCATGTTACATCCAATGCACTTACACCGAAAATCTTCTCATACCAAATCAGGGAAGCAATATATCGACCATGGTTATAATGCAGATGGTAACCGTCTCTATTCAGACGCTGACCCATATAACTCGTTCGCGCATTCTGCACAGCCGTACCGGCAGGTATCAGCAACTCCAACTCCGGATGATTCGCCATCACTTGCTGCGCCGCGGCAATAATGCTGTCATACATCGTCTGCTGATTCTTGCCATAGAGTTTAAACGAGCTATAGGTTGAACCCTCATCATACGCCCAAGTCATATAGAAACCGATTTTGACATTGGGATTAGAGCAGTTAGCGTGCACAAAATCAATCAAATGTTCCATATACGGCACATACGACTGATAGATACCCGCGCTATCATGGTCGGACTGAATAATCACCCAGTCCCACGGCTCATCCTCCATCGCCATCTTCAGGCTATACGTACCCAAACCTGTCGATGTAAACTGCCCATCCTTGAATTTGCGGTAGTTATACGGCAGCGTGTCATTGCGCTGAGACCAAGCATCATGCTGGCTCAGCCATGTGCCACCGCGGTACGGGTAACCGATGACGGCATCTACACCCTCCGCACCTAACAGAGGCTGCATATGTTGCTCCAAGGCATCGACCGTAAAACTATTGCCGATGCCCAAAATACGAACAGGCTCCGCCGAAACAGTGCCTACCATCGCAAACAAGAGAAAAACTAAAATACTTAGAAGACTTGAATTCCTTCTAATGGGGGGGGTAAATTGTTGATTATCAACAAGTTGCAACAACCCCACGTGAGTAATTGAACGTAGCATATTGTGCCCTTTCATGGTTTCCGACCGCAAAGGTACTACTTTTTTTTGATATATGCAAGGAATTTCGTATTTATTTTATTTTTTTTCGCATTTTTGAGAGCGTTATAGCGTTCCGGATGACTTGTGTTTGAGAAGGAAGGAATAATAAAAATCATAGAGTAAAACTCTATTTTTTACAAAAAGTAGCAAATTTATTTGCACATGTCGATTTTTTTTTGTAACTTTGTCGCCGATTTGTATCGACTATGGAAAAGAGTGCGTTTACAGCGGCAGAAGAGCAAATGATCCAAGGTGAGTTTCGCGCCTTGCTGGACGATTATGCGCATACGCCCCACCGTCAAAAAGTGGAGTTGATTACGCATGCGTTCAATTTTGCACATAAGGCGCACTATGGCGTGCGTCGTCTAAGCGGCGAACCATATATTATGCACCCGCTTGCTGTCGCGCGCATATGCGTTCGCGAGATAGGATTAGGTAGCACGAGTATCTGTTCGGCGCTGCTGCACGATGTAGTGGAAGATACCGATTATACGGTAGAGGACATCGCCGGGCTCTTCGGCGATAAGATTGCGCAGATAGTAGGCGGGTTAACGAAGATCAGCGGTGGTGTGTTTGGCAGTCAAGCCAGCGAGCAGGCGGAGAACTTCCGCAAGTTACTGCTGACCATCAGCGATGATATCCGCGTGGTGCTCATTAAGATTGCCGACCGGCTTCATAACATGCGTACGCTGGGTGCGCAGCCCAAAGACAAGCAATACAAGATAGCCGGCGAGACGCAGTATATCTACGCCCCCTTGGCGCACCGTTTGGGTCTCTTCCCTATCAAGACCGAACTGGAGGACCTTAGCTTCAAGTACGAACACCCCGAACAATGGCAGGAGATTCACGATAAGTTAGAGGCTGTCAAGTCCGTTCAGATGGATAACTATGAGAAGTTCGCCGGTCCTATCCGTGAAAGACTGACAGCGATGGGGTATACCTTCACCCTCAAAGCGCGTATCAAGACCGTCTATTCCATCTGGAAGAAGATGGTCAGCAAACAATGTGCGTTTGAGGATGTGTACGACCTCTTGGCAGTACGAATCATCTTCACACCGCATGATGATATGAGCGAGAAAAACCAGTGTTGGATGATCTACTCTGCTATCACGGAGATGTATCGTCCACATCCGGAACGTACACGTGACTGGATCTCGACGCCTAAGGCGAACGGCTATGAGGCCTTGCATGTGACGGTGATGGGTATTAACGGAGAGTGGATAGAAGTACAGATACGCACCGACCGCATGCATGAGATAGCCGAACGAGGTCTGGCTGCGCACTGGAAATACAAGACCGGCGAGAACGATAACAGCGAATTGGATAACTGGCTGCGCGAGATCAAAGAGATATTAGCCCACCCCGACAAAGATGCGATGGAGTTTTTGGGTATGTTCAAGCTCAACCTCTTTGCGCAGGAAGTGTTCGTCTTCACACCGAAGGGAGAGATTAAGACTATGCCAATGGGTGCGACCGCATTAGACTTTGCATTCCTGCTCCATTCGGAATTAGGCGAACATTGTATCGGTGCCAAAGTGAACCATAGTCTCGTACCGCTCTCTTACCAACTGAAGGGCGGCGACCAAGTAGAGATCATCACCTCCAACAGTCAGCATCCTACTCCGGAGTGGCTGAACATGGTCACCACCGCCAAAGCCAAGAACAGTCTCAACCAATATTTCCGTCGCGAGGAGCGTAAGTATATCCGTCACGGCGAGCGCCTGGTGCAAGACGCTATCCAGATGGACAAAGACCTGATGGTCAACCCCGAACAAGTGATTGAGCGGTTGGTTCAATACTACCACGTTGAGTCGCAGAGCGAATTGTTCCTGCATGTAGGTCAAGGCGTGATACGCCTCGATAACCTCCGCGAGATAGTGCTGCCTAAGCGTCCATGGTGGCAACGCATGCCGTTCTTAGGCGGAGGCAGTCAGCAGTCAGCCGTCAGCATTCAGCCGTCAGCTGATAACCGTCAACCGTCAGCCGTCAGCAATCAGAAAGAGAAGGGTAAGAAGAAACCGCATGCCATTGTGCTGACCGATGATAACTTAGGCAAGGAGTATATCCTGAGTAGCTGTTGCCATCCTATCCCGGGCGATGAGGTATTAGGTTACTTGGCAGAGGACGGCAAGATGCATATTCATAAGATTGACTGCCGCGAGGCTACGCTGCTGAAGACCAGTTATGGCAAACGTATCTACTCCGCTACGTGGAACACCCACCGCGTACAGTCCTTCATCGAGACCATCGAACTGAAGGGTATCGACACCTTTGGACTGTTCATCCAAGTACTACAGACTATCACCACCGCCTTTCATATCAACATCCGCTCCATCCATGTATCGAGTGAAGACGGTCTCTTCCAAGGCCGGCTGGAGATTTATGTATATGACCGACACGAATTGGACGAATTACTCAAAGCCCTCCGTGCCATCCAAGAGATAAAAGAAGTGAAGCGATTAATAATTGATAATTGATAATTATAGATGAAAAAGATTTTGAGTACTCTCTGCATGACTCTCGCAGCAGTAGTCATGTTTGCCCAAGACCCGGTGATTACGTTCACGGAGAAAGAGCATAATTTTGGTACTATTCAAGAAGCAGATGGTAAGGTGACGACCGTTTTTACCTTTAAGAACGAGGGTATGGCTCCGCTTCTCATCACGGACGCAAAAGCCAGTTGCGGTTGCACCAAACCGAAATACACAGAAGCGCCTGTTGAACCCGGACAAACAGGAACCCTGTCCGTCACCTTCAACCCAAGCGGTTACGGAGGACGTACGTTCACCAAGACCATCACCGTGACCTCTAACGCCAGCACGCCTACGGTTACCTTGAGGATTTTTGGTAATGTTCTGGCCAAACAAGCTGTTCCCAAGAACCCCTACGTGCTGCATGTAGGCGAGTTGAGTATGAGCACCAGAGTGCTGGATTTAGGCACTATTCAGAAAGGTGAAGCAAAAGGTGGGGAGTTGGAGTACGCCAACTTAAGCGCCGCTGCTCACCAAGTGAATTTGGCTACCAGCCCTGCTGATGCATTCCTTGTGCACGAAATATCGCTGCCTAACCCGCAACCGAAAGAGGTAGGTAAGTTCATCTTCGTGATTGACTCCAAAGTAACCAAACTCTACGGCCCCGTAGAAGCCAAAGCCTATGTGGTAGTGGACGGCAAGAAAGATTTGAGCGAAGATTATGCCTTGACCATTAAGGCTACCATCACCGAAGATTTCAGTCAGTTGAGCATCGAGGATAAACAAAACGCACCGATTATTGAGGTAGCGAAAGAAGTGAACTTGGGTACCGTAGCCTCCGGCAAAATCCTGCGCGGACGCGTGGAGGTACTGAACGTGGGTTCGAACCCGCTGGAGATTCGTCGCGTACTGAGCGTGGATCCTGCGCTGACCGTCAAAGGAGCCAAGAGTATCAAGTCAGGCAAGAAAGGTGTCATCACCGTAGATGTCAACACCAAAGGTTTGCAACCCGGTGTATATAACCGCGAGATAACCATCATCAGCAATGATTACCTCCGCTCTGTCAAACGAGTAACTGTTCACTTTACCGTTGAATGATTGAACATCCGGAAAATAGTGCCGAATACAAAGGATTGACGGTCAACGCAGGCGTAGAGAACCTGCCTTCTGTCAACCCTTATACCACGTTCCGCCGCAAGAAGACGGTACTCAGCCCCGAAGCCTATTTTGAGGGCATTCGTCGCGGAGACCTTACTATTCTCAGTCAGGCAGTGACGCTAGTGGAGAGTAATCTGCTGGCAGACCAAGCGATTGCGCAGAAAGTGATAGAGTTATGCCTACCCTACGCCGGTAACTCTATTCGCGTAGGTATAACGGGTGTTCCCGGGGCAGGCAAATCAACCTTTATCGAAGCGCTGGGAAGCGAACTATGCGACCACGGCAAACATATCGCGGTGCTTGCTATCGATCCCTCCAGCGAACGAAGCAAAGGTTCGATCCTCGGCGATAAGACGCGAATGAACGAACTATCCATCAAATCGAATGCGTTCATCCGTCCCAGTCCATCGGCAGGCAGTCTCGGCGGAGTAGCTCGAAAGACACGGGAGACGATTGTGCTCTGCGAAGCAGCAGGGTTTGATACGATCCTATTGGAAACGGTAGGTGTAGGACAGTCAGAGACGGCGGCACACTCGATGGTGGATTATTTCCTGCTACTACAAGTGACCGGTACCGGCGATGAGTTACAAGGCATCAAACGCGGAATCATGGAGATGGCAGACGGCATCGCAATCAATAAGTGCGACGGTAATAATATTGAACGTGCGCGCGCCGCGCGCGTAGGATTCAAGAACGCGCTCGCTCTCTTCCCTCCTTCCGAATCCGGATGGAAACCCGATGCTATATGCTGCTCATCCATTGACCATAGCGGTGTGATGGAGGTGTGGGAGAACATAGAGCAGTACATAGATTTCACAAAGAAGAACGGTTTCTTCGACACCCACCGCACAGAGCAAGCCAAGTACTGGATGTACGAGACGATTAACCAAGCCCTCTTGGACGGGTTCTATAAGAACGAACAAATGGAGCACCAGATAGAAGTGGCAGAACGACAGGTGCTCAATAACGAGATAAGCAGTTTCATCGCTGCAAACAATTTAATCACCGAATATGGCAGAATCAAGCAAAAATAACACACGCAAACGCTCATCCTCTACTACGATCATCAAAGTAGGCGCTAACGAAATGGGCAAATTGCCGCCCCAAGCACCGGAGTTGGAAGACTCTGTGTTGGGCGCCTTGATGCTGGAGAAAGATGCGTACGGTACGGTGGCTGATTTGCTGCGACCGGAGGTGTTCTACAAGGATCAGAACCGTCTGGTCTTTGAGGCCATCCGTGCGCTAGCTGCCAAAGATGAACCGATTGACTTGTTATCCGTAGGCGAGAAACTGCGCAGTCAAGGTACGCTCGACAAAGCCGGTGGTGTCGTTTATCTATCCGACCTGACCCGTCGCGTGGCCTCCACCGCCCACTTACGCTATCACGCACAGATCATCGCTAATAAAGCCACCGGTCGAGACTTGATTGCCCTCGCGGCACAGATAGAAGAGAAAGGGTTTGACGAGACACAAGACGTCGAAGAGTTGATGCAAGAAGCCGAAGCGGGTATCTTTGAGATATCGCAACGCTCGCAGAAACGCGACGTGACGCAGATAGACCCTGTGATAGAAGAAGCCTTCAAACGCATGGAGAAAGCCGCCAAGAACGATGGTTCGATATCCGGCATTCCTTCGGGTTTCCATGCACTGGATAAGCTCACATCCGGTTGGCAGACGCCTGACCTGATTATCATAGCAGCACGACCGGCAATGGGTAAGACGGCATTCGTGCTGTCGATGGCCAAGAATATCGCCGTGGACCATAAGATTCCGGTAGCACTCTTCTCGCTGGAGATGAGCAATGTGCAGTTAGTCAACCGTTTGATCATGAACGTCTGCGAGATAGAAGGCGAGAAGATCAAGACCGGTAAGATGAGCAAAACAGATATGCAGCGACTCAATACGAAGATAAATATCCTGAAGGGAGCTCCGCTCTACCTAGACGACACTCCCTCTCTCTCCATCTTCGAGTTACGCTCCAAAGCGCGTAAGCTGGTTCGCGAACATGACATCAAAATGATCATCATCGACTACCTGCAGTTGATGAACGCACAAGGTTCGTCTTTCGGTAGTCGCGAACAAGAGGTAAGTATTATCTCCCGCAGCCTCAAGGCTTTAGCCAAAGAGTTAGATATTCCTATTATCGCCCTTTCGCAGTTGAACCGTGGGGTGGAAGCGCGGCAAGGTATAGAAGGTAAGACACCGCAATTAGCGGACTTGCGCGAGTCCGGTGCCATTGAGCAAGATGCCGACCTCGTTTGCTTCATCCACCGACCGGAGTACTACCGAATCTACAGCGATGATAAGACTGGTAAGGATTTGCGCGGACTGGCACAGATCATTATCGCCAAACATCGTAACGGTGCCACGGACGCAGTCTGGCTCCGTTTCCGAGGCAAGTACGCCAAGTTCCAAAACGAGGACGAAGCAATCGATGACGACGAGAGAGGCGTACTGCCCACTTCGGAAGAGGGCGTGTCTATCCAGTCCAGCATGAATAACTCGCTCGGCGCAGTGTCCTTTGGACAACAGATGAACCCCGATGGGGCTACCTATAACGGCTTAGGAGAGAATATAGCGCCGGCGTTCTAAGAAATTAAAAATTAAAAATTAAGAATATTCATTATTCATTAATCATTATTCATTGAATAAATGCAAAGAACAGTAATCATAGATGCATTGAAGCGCACCGATTTTGGTGCAGAGATCAACGTGCGGGGATGGGTTCGTAGCCGTCGCGGCAATAAGAACGTGTCGTTCATCGCCCTTAATGACGGCTCAACGATTAAGAACATTCAGATTGTAGCCGACCTGACGCAATTCGATGAAGAGCGTCTCAAACCGGTTACAACGGGTTCGTGTATTTCAGCCACCGGGATCTTGGTAGAGAGTCAAGGAGCAGGTCAAGCGGTAGAGATTCAACTCAAAGAGTTGGAAGTGTATGGCACCGCCGACCCTGAGAAATATCCGCTGCAGAAGAAAGGTCTTTCGATGGAGTTCCTGCGTACCGTAGCGCACCTCCGTCCTCGTACCAACACCTTCGGCGCCGTCTTCCGTATTCGTCACCATATGGCCATGGCAATCCATACCTATTTCCATGAACACGGATACTATTATTTCCACACTCCACTCATCACCGCCAGTGACTGCGAAGGCGCCGGACAGATGTTCCAAGTGACGACAAAGAACCTCTATAACCTAAAATTTGACGAGAACGGTCAGATTGACTACAGCGATGATTTCTTCGGCAAACAAGCAGCACTGACCGTCAGTGGTCAGTTGGAAGGAGAGTTAGGCGCCATGGCGCTCGGTAAGATATACACCTTCGGTCCTACCTTCCGCGCAGAGAACAGTAACACCCCGCGTCACTTGGCAGAGTTTTGGATGATTGAACCCGAGGTAGCCTTTATCCAAAAGGACGAACTGATGGACCTCGAAGAGGACTTCATCAAGTACTGCGTTCGCTGGGCCCTAGAGCACTGTATGGACGATCTGGAGTTCCTGAACCAATTCGTAGATAAGGGGCTGATTGAGCGTCTTAAATCGGTGATTGACACGGACTTCGTACGCTTGCCATATACCGAAGGAATAGAGATTCTGCAAGAGGCAATCAAGAATGGTAAGAAATTTGAGTTCCCGTGCAACTGGGGCGATGATTTGAGTTCCGAGCACGAACGATTCTTGGTAGAAGAGCACTTTAAGAAACCGGTTATCATGACCGATTATCCGAAGGATATCAAAGCCTTCTATATGAAGATTAACGAGGATGGTAAGACCGTACAAGGCACGGATGTGCTCTTCCCGCAGATAGGTGAGATTATCGGTGGTAGTGTGCGCGAAGAGAGTCTGGATAAGCTGAACGATGAAATCGAGCGCCGACATATCCCGATGAAGGATATGTGGTGGTACTTGGACACCCGTCGGTTCGGTAGTGCTCCGCACGCAGGCTTTGGTCTGGGCTTTGAGCGATTGATGCTCTTTGTGACCGGTATGCAGAATATACGCGACGTGATACCTTTCCCAAGGACGCCTAAAACGGCAGAGTTCTAAGGAGTCATCAGCCGTCAGCCATCAGAAAAAACCGAATACTGAAAGCTGAAAACTGAAAGCTGAATCCTGAATGCAAAATAATAATTATTAACCATAAAAACACTAACAAACAAATCGTATGAAACACTTTGTATCGTTGATGTTTGCGCTGATGCTGACAGTATCTGTCTTTGCACAAACATCCCTCAAAGGGCGAGTAATCGATGAGGCAACCCACACTCCGGTGGTGGGAGCTAAAGTGACACTCGCCAATCAAAACATTTCTACTACGACTAACGCTGCGGGTGAGTTTAGTTTGCTTTACCTGGAAGCGGTAGACGAGGAAGTGATTATTGAAGCAGACGGTTATGTGGCTGCGCTCGAACTGGTGGCGCTGAAGGAGAACCAAGCCAATCAATTGGATGAGATCTCGCTGCAGCAAGACATCGTAGCACAGACCCAAGACGAGATTCTGCTGAACCTGACAGAAGAAGAGATGAGCGACGATGAAGGTCGCTCGCAAGCTCAAGCGTCTTCTTCGTCCGCTTCGACCGATGTCTTCAACTCAATGACTTCATTCGCTTGGTCTTCTGCCCGTTATCGTAATCGCGGTTATCAATCGAACGTGGAGAATTACTACATCGAGGGTCTGAACTTCAACTCGGCAGAGCGTGGTTCATTCAACTACTCAGCCATGGGTGGTCTGAACGATGCCAGCCGCTACAAAGAGGTGCTCAACCCCTTGGAGGCTACTAACTTCACCTTTGGTGGCATCGGTCAATCGACCAACTACCTAATGGGCGCCAGCCGCTATGCACAGGGGTGGAAAGTAGGTGCGGCAGGAACCAACCGTAACTACAAAGCCCGTGTGAACGCTACCTACGCTTCCGGCGTGATGGCTAACGGATGGTCGGTAATCGCCCAATTGGCATACCGTTTCTCTCCGTATGTGGACAACAAAGGTATCATTGGCGAAGGTATCAAGTACTACTCGCTAGGTTATTTCCTCTCCGCAGAGAAGATTTGGGATAACGCTCGTCTGAAACTGATCACCTTCGGTGCTCCTACAGAACGTGGTCAGAACGCAGCCGTTACGCAAGAGGTGTATGATTTGACAGGTTCGAACAACTACAACCCCTATTGGGGTTACCAGAACGGTCAGGTTCGTAACAGCCGTATCGTCAAATCGTATGACCCGACTGTTTTGGCCACCTACGAGTACAAAATTGACGAACAGCAGAGATTCAAAGTAGCTGCCGGTTATCACTATTCAATGTATTCGAACTCGGCGCTGAACTTCTACAACGCACCGGATCCGCGTCCGGATTACTACCGTAACATGCCTTCGTTTATGTGGGACGGTCAAATAGCAAATCCCTACATTGAGAAATCGTCTAATCAGCTCTTCGACGAGACCGGCACACACTACCCATGGGGTTTATTCGTAGGTAAAGACCTGAACGGTAATAGCTTCGGTTCCGGCTTCATTGGCGATGACGGCAACTTAGTGGGTCCGTCAGTCAACAAAGAGCAGTATAACACGTTGGTGAACCTTTGGAAAAACCGCGATAATAAGACCACTCAAATTGACTGGGATAACATCTACGCGGCCAACTATTCGCATAATATCAGCGATCCGGACGGTTCGGCTCACTACCTGCTGGAGCGTAGGCATAATGATATTCAAGAGGCTGCCGCTTCGTTCAATTATGTGAACACCCAATTCGACCACCTGAAAATGACACTGGGTGTAGAAGGTAAGTTCTCGCAAGGTATTCACTACAAGACTATTGATGACCTGCTCGGTGGTAATAAATGGATCGATATCGATGCGTTCGCAGATCGCGATATCAAGGAGTTAGCAACCAACAGTGGTTTCACCCAAAACGAGATCACACAACTCCGTGAGAATGAAATCCGTACGGGTTATAACACGGATAAAACAAATGTTGGAGATCGCTTCGGCTATGACTATCGTATCAACATAGGCAACGCCAAAGTGTGGTTCCAAAACGAGTGGAGTTTCAATGAGGTCGATTTCTACTACGCCCTTCAACTGAACTACACCTCCATGCAACGTTCAACCAATATGCTGAACGGTCGTGCATGGTATCTGACCTATCGTGCAGATAACGCCGGCGATGCGAATGCTTGGAAATATTATGGCCGTGCCACATACGACCTCTCTAAGCAAGATCAGCCTTATACCAAACGGTCCGGTTATAGACTGTACGGAGACCAACACCATTTCTTGGATCCGGCTTTCAAACTCGGTGCCACCTATAAGATTAACGGACGTAACCGCTTGAAAGTAAATGCCTTGGCAGAAACCCGCGCACCGTATGCACGCGATGCATATATTTCGCAGCGTGTACACGACCGCGTGATTGAGAATATTTACACGCACGACCAAGCTAAGAACCTAGCAGATTTCTACGCAGCCAGCGAGAAGATTGTTTCGGCGGACCTTAGTTATGAGTTCAACTATCCGATTGTTCGCGGTCGCGTAACAGGTTACTTTACCCAAAGCTGGGACGGTTCGGAGTTGAACGGTTACTATGATGATGAGGCTCGTACCTTCGTTAACCAAGCTATGACCGGTATCAACAAGCGTCATATGGGTATCGAAGCTGCTGCTGCTGTGAAGATGGGTACTTATTTCACCTTAACCGGTGCCGCTAACGTAGGTGACTATCGTTACACCAGCGATGCTTTTGCCGTTAGTTCGGCTGAGAACGGTATGCCGATGACTCAAGACATGGTTTCGCAGGATCTCGTGTTCGAAACGCGCGACAAAGTGCTACTTAAGGGTGTTCGTATCTCCAATGGTCCGCAAGTAAGTGCAAGCTTGAAACTCTCGTTCTTCCACCCGAAAATGTGGTTCGCGGATGTGACGGTTAGTTACCATGATTGGAACTACCTCTCTGTAGCTCCGAGTCGTCGTATGCAAGGTCTCTATACCGGTACTCGTGCTGACGGAACCGCTGTGAACGGTTGGTTCGGCGACGCCAATGCTAATGCTATCCAGACTACCGATGGTATGACAGTTCGTGCCTCTGTAGATGAGAATGGTAATGCCACATACGAGAACGCAGTATTGGATGCCAACGGTATGCCGGTACTGAAATATCCGTTCAACCTGATGACTATGCAAGAGAACCTGGCGGCTACTAACCCACTCAACCGTTTCCTGATTGATGCATCGGTAGGTAAACTCATTTATCTGCCTCGTCGTCAATCGGTTTCCATCAACCTGAGCGTATCCAACTTGACCAATAACACGCACTTCAAGACCGGTGGTTACCAACAAGCCCGTCTGCCGCGCGCCGTTCGTCAGGGTGAGAAAGATTACCAAAACTCGGTTATCACCGCCAACGCATGGAAATACCCATCTAAATACTACTATGCATGGGGCGTGAACTTCTTCTTAAGTGTAACCTATAAATTCTAAGCAATATGAAGACTATCAAATATCTATCGTTTACCATTATTGGTACTTTAGCACTTCTCTTCTCCGCTTGCGAGCCCAAAGCGTTAACGAAAGAAGACGTGCTGATGGATGAAACCAGCCTCCAAGCAGAATTGACTAAATTGAATCCGGACGGATATCAGATTTATAATATCAATTCCTTCCTTGATAAATACATGACCGAGGATGGCAACTTCAAGAGTGACTCTTCTGTTTATCGTACCCGTTCAACCTATGGTACGATGCAGCTCTTCTCGATTGATACGCTGCCGGTCAACGGCCCCGGTATCTATCTGCGTGGACGTGTAGCCACCGATGATTACGGAGGCAATTTCTATAAGTCACTGGTTATTCAACAAGTCAATGACTGGGAAACAGCAGGCAATCCGACGATTGATCAACAATGCTTACGTATCTCGCTGGATTTAGGTTCGGCGAATGGTATGTATCCCCAAGGTCAGGAACTACTCATCCGTTGTAACGGCTTGGCAGTAGGTCGCTATGCGAACCAACCGCAACTCTGTGTGCCGTCTTATAACAACAATATCTGGGCGAACCACGAGTCGGAGAAAGTAGGTTGGGCACCGGGTCGTATTCCTTCTGCTAAATTCCGCTCCAACACCCGCTTCCTTGGCGAGCCGGACATGAGTAAACTCGTTTACGAGACCCTTACTCTAGCAGAAATGCAAACCAAATACTTGGCTAAATATGCTGATGTAGAAGGTGCTCGTAAGTTGGATGGTCGTCTGGTTAAGCTGACGAATGTGCATTTCAACGGAAAATATGCAGATACCAATAACAATGCCCAAAATTGCAACCGATACAAAGCAGATTCTACCGAATTGGGTAATCCCGAATTGGATGAAAATGCATGCACTTTCGGTCCTACAACCAAGAACGTAGGTTATCCGCAGTCGCGCTATGTAGAGGATGGCGCCAATAAAGTGTTAGTTAGCACCTCTGAATACTCACGTTATGCATACTATTACTTGCCTGCGGCTAAGTATGTAGGTTCGGTTACCGGTATCCTCAGTTATTATATGGATAACGGCAAATACAGCCCGGACGGAGGCGAATGGGCAGTTAGTCCATGCAATCTCTGGGATATTCTTCCGGAGTGCCAAGACGCCAATGCTGACCCATTATGGACTCCAACGGAATGGAAGAAAGGGACTCCGCAACCAGAAGACTAATCGAATGAATTGGTTAGATATCCTGCTCTTATTACCGCTGTTCTTTGGCCTCGTGCGAGGTCTTATGCGCGGTTTTATCTCCGAGATCATCGCCTTTGTGGTGGTGATTCTCGGAGTGATAGGGGCACGCTTATGGGCACCGGGATTATCTGACTTTTTGCTGCGAGCTTTCGCTTGGCCGCAAGGCGTATGCGAATTAGTGGCCTACGTGCTACTATTCCTCGCTGTGGCCATCGTACTCTCTATTTTCGCCAAACTACTCCATCGTTTCATTCACGCCATCCATTTAGGATGGGCGAATCGAATCCTCGGTGCTGCTTTCGGGCTGGCTAAGTACGGTGTTATTGTGCTCATCGCGGTCTTTGCGATGGATCGAACGAACCAAGCTTTTCATTGGCTCGATAACGCACCCGTCGTTCAAACCTCGATGGTTTATCCGTCCATGGTCAAAGCATGCAATATTATCTATCACTCGGTGCCAATCTCGGCGAACGAGAACAGACCCTCCGACGCGCAATAGAACTGATCGAGCAGCAGATAGGACCCGTCCCTCGCTGCTCATCTTTCTATTATTCGAAACCGTGGGGCTTTCAGTCGGAGAACGCGTTTTGTAATCTTTGCTGCTTGGTGCAGACAGGATTAGCCCCACTTGATATGCTTCAGGCTACGCAGACTATCGAGCGTCAGCTGGGTCGTACCCATAAATCGTCGAACGGTCACTACACCGACCGACTCATTGACATTGACCTTATCCGTGCTTTCAACGAGGAAGGCAAAGAGATTATCTGCAACGATTCGTTGTTCACACTCCCTCATCCGCTTTATCACCTGCGTGCATTCGTTACCATTCCATTGTCAGAGATTATCGATCCTGAATAATCACCTATACTACCCAAATAGAACGCATTTCGGTGCGTTTTTTTTCTTTTTTATGTCTTATTTATAAGACGAAAACGATTATTTTTCCAAAAATCTTGCATATATGCATTTTTTTTTGTACCTTTGCAGCCGCAAAGGTGTGGGCTTCCCGCAACCTAACCCGAAAAGATAAAAAAAGAACATTATATGGAGTTAAGTGAACAAGAACAAGTAAGGCGGCAGAGTTTGCAAACTATGCGCGATTTAGGGATCGATCCCTACCCTGCAGCCGAGTATCAAGTAACAGGTTATTCAAGCGATATTAAGGCTGATTTTGACAATTGGGATGGCAAAGAAGTGCGCATCGCCGGTCGCCTGATGTCCAAACGTATTATGGGCAAAGCGTCTTTTATTGAGTTACAAGACTCGAAGGGACGTATTCAAGTATATGTATCCCGCGACGACATACAGGCACCTGTTCCTGAGCCATCAGAAGTCAGCCATCAGCTTTCCGTTGAGCAACAAATGTACAATGTTGTCTTCAAGAAGTTGCTGGATATAGGTGATTTCATTGGCATTGAGGGATTTGTGTTCCGTACGCAAATGGGTGAGATTTCCGTGCATGCCAAAAAACTGACCGTGCTGGCTAAGAGCCTCAAGCCGCTACCTATCGTCAAATACAAAGATGGCATAGCCTACGATGGGTTCAATGACCCTGAGCAGCGGTATCGTCAGCGTTATGTAGACCTAGTGGTTAACGAAGGCGTGAAGGACACGTTCCTCAAACGCGCTGCTATCCTGCGCACCATGCGTCAAGTGTTTGACGAAGCCGGATATACAGAGGTGGAGACCCCTATCCTGCAGCAAATTGCGGGAGGCGCAAGTGCTCGTCCGTTCATCACGCATCATAACACGCTGGATGTAGATATGTACCTGCGAATTGCGACAGAGTTGTATCTGAAGCGGCTTATCGTAGGTGGTTTTGAGGGTGTGTACGAGATTGGTCGTAACTTCCGTAATGAAGGTATGGACCGCAACCACAACCCCGAATTCACCTGTATGGAGCTCTATGTGCAATACAAGGATTATAACTGGATGATGACCTTCACAGAGAACCTATTGGAGCGTATCGCTATCGCTGTGAATGGGACAACCAAGGTGCAGATCGGAGATCATGAGGTGGATTTCAAAGCCCCCTACCGCCGTCTTCCCATCCTGGATGCCATCAAAGAGAAGACCGGATTGGATTTGGCTACCATGGACGAAGATGCTATCCGCATAGAAGCGAAGAAACTCGGTATTGAAGACACGGAACATATGGGCAAAGGTAAACTGATTGATGAGATTTTTGGCGAGACCTGCGAAGGAACCTTCATTCAGCCTACTTTCATCACCGATTATCCGGTCGAGATGAGTCCGTTAACAAAGCTTCACCGCTCCAAACCCGGTTTGACCGAGCGCTTTGAGCTGATGGTGAATGGCAAGGAGTTAGCGAACGCATATAGCGAGCTCAATGACCCGATTGATCAATACAACCGCTTCGTGGAGCAAATGAAATTGTCGGATAAGGGAGATGATGAGGCCATGGTTATTGATCACGATTTCATGCGTGCACTTGAATATGGTATGCCCCCCACCTCCGGAATCGGCATTGGCATTGACCGTCTGGCCATGTTCATGACCGGACAACCGACCATTCAAGAAGTGCTTCTCTTTCCCACCATGCGCCCTGAATAAAATGGTACATGGTAAATGAATAAATGGTAAATAGAAATGTATCGTAAAATAGCAATATTGGGTTCCGGTTCTTGGGCGACAGCATTGGCGAAGATTATCATGCAAAACCAACCGGAGATTAACTGGTTCATCCGCCGACAGGAGGTGATAGACGAATTTATCTCAACCGGCAAGAACCCCTCCTATTTAGGTGCGGCAGAATTTGATGTAAGCCGTATTCATTTCTCGGCAGATATCAACCAAACAGTGGCGCAGTCCGATGTGCTCATTGTTGCTATCCCCTCCCCATACCTCAAGCAGTCGCTCAATAAGATTCGCCGTGACATGACCCATAAAGTGGTTATCTCTGCCGTCAAAGGTATGATTCCTGACGAGAATATCATCGTTACCGACTATTTGCATAACCGCTTCCGCATTCCGATGGAGCAATTGGGCGTTATTGCCGGTCCGTGCCACGCGGAAGAGATCGCATTGGAGCGATTGAGCTATCTGACCATCGGTTGTGAAAATCGCCAAAATGCAGAAGTATGGGCCAAACTGTTCCAAACCTCGTTTGTACATACCACCACTTCTGGTGATGTGATCGGGCTGGAGTATAGTTCGGTGATGAAAAACATCTATGCCATTGCGGCCGGTATGTGTCAGGCCTTGCATTATGGTGATAATTTCCAAGCAGTATTACTATCCAATGCCATCCAAGAGATACAACGTTTTGCGACGGCGATGAGCCATGTGCCACGTGATATTACGGCATCGGGTTACCTCGGCGATGTGCTCGTAACCGGTTATTCGCAATTCAGCCGTAATCGCCAATTCGGTCAAATGTTAGGGATGGGGTATTCGGTCAAGGCGGCTCAAATGGAGATGGAAATGGTAGCCGAAGGTTATTATGCCACGAAAGCTATCCATCTTGCCAACGAACGCACGCAGGTTTCCTTACCCATCGTTGAGGCGATGTATGAGATCCTCTACAACCGTCAGAAGGCCAAAACTATCATTATGTCATTAACAACAAAATTACAATAATATGAGAATTTGTATTAAGAACGCTGCAGGTTTTGTGAATGCCGAAGCGTTGAAACAACTGGAGTCACAAACTGAAGCTGCTAACCTCCTGTTGGAGAATGGTCAAGGAGCAGGAAATGATTTCATCGGATGGGTACATCTCCCCTCTTCTATCACCGATGCTTTCTTGGAGGAAGTACAAGCCTGCGCAGACGAGTTACGCAAACGTTGCGAAGTGGTGATTGTAGCCGGCATCGGCGGTTCGTACCTCGGTGCACGTGCAGTCAACGAAGCGCTTGCCTCTGCCTTCGATGCCTTCGTAGCAAAAGACCGCAAAAACCCGTATGTGGTATATGCCGGCAATAATATCGGAGAAGATTATTTGGCAGAATTGATGGAGTTCATCAGCGATAAGCAATTCGGTATTATCAATATCTCTAAATCGGGAACCACTACCGAGACCGCATTAGCTTTCCGTCTCCTGAAGACCCAGCTGGAGAAGCAAGTAGGTAAAGAGGAAGCACGTCATCGCATCGTAGCCGTTACCGACCGTGCCAAGGGGGCTCTCCGTAGCCTCGCTACCAAAGAAGGATACAAGACTTTTGTCATTCCTGATAATGTAGGAGGTCGTTTCTCAGTGCTCACGCCGGTTGGTCTGCTGCCCATCGCAGTGGCCGGAGGAAACATCCGCGAGATCGTACGTGGCGCGCAGGAAATGGAGAAAGCTACAGATGTCTCTGTTCCGTTCGCCCAGAATCTCGCGTGCCAATATGCGGCTATCCGCAATGCCCTCTATCAGAGCGGCAAGAAAATTGAGATTCTGGTTAACTTCAACCCTAAACTGCATTTCTTTAGCGAGTGGTGGAAGCAGCTGTACGGTGAATCGGAAGGCAAAGAGAACAAAGGTATTTTCCCTGCTTCCGTTGATTTCACTACCGATCTGCACTCTATGGGACAGTGGATTCAAGAAGGCGAACGTTCTATCTTCGAGACGGTTATCTCCATCGAGAAGGCCTCCAAGACCGTACTCGTACCTACGGATGCCGAGAACCTCGACGGTCTGAACTTCCTCGCCGGCAAGCGTGTGGACGAAGTGAATAAGATGGCTGAACTGGGCACACAACTGGCACACGTAGATGGAGGAGTACCTAATATTCATATCAGTTTCGAGAAACTGGATGAGTTTAATATCGGTCAATTCATTTATTTCTTCGAGCGCGGATGCGGTATATCGGGGTATGTATTAGGTGTTAATCCGTTTAACCAACCGGGCGTGGAAGCATATAAGAAAAATATGTTTGCCCTGCTCAACAAACCGGGCTACGAAGCGGAATCGGCGGCTATTAATGCACGTCTTAATAAATAACATAAATGATTAAACTGTAAAGAAGAAATGAAAAATATGAAACGCTTTTCCATTATCGCTACCTTGCTTTGTGCGTTTGCGATTAGCAGTTTTGCGTCCAAACAACCGATTGCGTTTAAGTTTGTGCCTGACGCTGTGCAGAAAGCAGTTTTAGAGAACTACACAAAGGAACAGATCCAGTTTATCACCTCTGAGAAAAAATTCAGGAACTATGAGTACGAGTTCATTCTCAATGACGGCACTTCCATTAAATACGATAAGAAAGCTAAATTCCGCGAGGTAAAGAACAAAAACGGCATCAAGGAGATACATCTTCCGAAGAATATTCTCCAGTACATCCGTCACACCTTCCCTAACACTGTAGTAACTGAGTATGAGAAAGAAAGTTACCGTCAGAAAGTAGAACTGAATGACAAAATGGAATTAGTATTCGATATTCGCGGCAGATTCATGTACATTGCTAACTAACACGAACACTCTTCTCGGTTAGTGAAGATTAGAGAAATGGCACATATGTGGTTCAAACCTGCATATGTGCTATTTTTTGATTGTGTCAAAGCCTGCGCCGAAGACTCCGGCGACGTCTGCCATACTTACAAACGCGTTCGGGTCAATATCATGGATGATGCTTAACACAAGCGAACTCTCCGGCTTGCGAACGAGTACAGAAATGACCTTAACAGGTTTTTGGGAGTACCAGCCGGTGCCATCTAACACCGTTACACCGCGGTTAACCGTTGTATTAATCGCCGAAGCTATCTCTTCATACTTAGAGGAATAAATGAGGAAATGAACAGAGCGATGGAGTCTGGCAAGCAACCAGTCGACTGCCAGCGTATAAGAAAGCGTCATGCACACACCATAGAGCACGCGTTTGATGTGCAGGAAAAGCGGGTCTCCGCCTTCGCGGAGCATTGACTCGGGTAGCGGCAAGAAGAACGCCGAAAGGATGATGACAACATCGCAAGCTAACATGATATTACCAAGCGATATATTGCGGTAGTGATTAATGATCATCGCCAATATATCCGTTCCTCCGGATGAACCGTTTGCTGCCAATACAACACCCAGACTAAGCCCAAACACAAAGCCGCCTATGATTGCGCCTAACCAAGGGTCAGCGATGATGGGTTGGGGCAGGATAGGAATGACACGGTACCAGAACGTGATCGCACCTACGCCTACCATCGTTCGGATGCAGAATCGCCAACCTACCGTCAAACCTGCAATGACAAGCAAAATAGCATTGAATACAAACGTCGTCAGCCAAACAGGGATAGCGCCGTTATACTCTGCAAAGAGCGAAGGAAACATACCTTCTGTGACATAATAGATAATGGAACAAATACCGGTTAACCCTCCACCCACGAAAGCATGGGGCAATAACACCCAATTGACCATCAGCGCCATCGGGAAGATGCCAAAGATGATCATCAGATACTCAAACACCGTGCGCGCCGTAGAAGCACTCTGCGCATTGTGTGGGTTGACGAAATGACTAAAGCGCATGGCCAATTATCAATTATCTATTATCTATTATCTATTACACATTACTTGCCGTTTGCCATAGGGTCAAAGCCCTGTCCGAAGACGCCTCGCACTTGACTTTGGCTGACAAAAGCGTTGGGGTCAATCGCCCGCACAAGGCGGAAGATAGTAGCCGATTCGTACGAGCGGGCAATGGTGGTTACCACCTTCATCGGTTGTTTGTTATAACCTCCCTCCGCCTCAAGGAACGTACAACCACGGTGTGCCTGAGTAATGATGGCCTCGGCTATCTCATCGGCCTTTGAGGAGAAGATCATGAATTGTACGGACTGCCGCATGCGGTTCATCACCCAGTCTACGGCCGTCGAAGCCATGAACGTATAAGTGAGACCGAAGAGAATTTTCTCCACTGCCCCTTGAAAACCTGCTGCTTGGATAGTAGGCAGGAAGAAAGCGGAGGAAATGACGGTCATATCCGTAAAGAGCAACACGCGACCCATCGGTAGATGGTGATACTTATTAACAATCATCGCCACTATATCCGTGCCGCCGGTCGAACCGTTATTCAAGAAGCAGATACCCAAAAAACAGCCGGTAAAAAGACCTCCGATGACCACTGCCATAAAGGGGTCTGTCAAGAGAGGGACAGGTGCAATCGGTATCACTTTAAGCCATATGGTGAGCCACGCTACACCCCAGATGGTACGGAGGGCATAGCGCCAACCTACGGTAAGTGCGGCGATGATGAGTAGTACCACATTGATAAGGGCGCTACTAAGCCAAATAGGCACGTATGTATTCGTCGCAAAATAAATAATCTCACACAAACCGGTCACTCCTCCGCCGACGATGGCATGCGGGACGAGAAGTTGGTTGACCGTTAGGGCATAAGGAATAGTACTGATGACGATCAGCAAGAACTCCTTAATCGTGATCCACGGCAGGGTGCGGCGATACTGCTTGAGTTGTTCTCTAATATTACTCATATTTAGCGACTAAGTTTCTATCTCCAAAGCCATTATCAACACGTCCAACAGGACACCAGAACTTCGTTTCTGCCACCCAAGGCGTGGGGTACGCTGCTTCGCGACGGCTATATGGATGCATCCACTCGTCAGCCACCACCTCATATTCTGGGTGCGGAGCATTGATGAGAAGATTATCCGTCTTATCGGCCTTACCAGACTCGATATCCGCTATCTCTTGGCGTATCTGCAGCAACACGTCGCAGAAACGGTCTAACTCAACGAGGGACTCGCTCTCTGTCGGCTCCACCATCAGCGTGCCATGCACAGGGAAAGAGAGTGTTGGTGCATGATAACCATAATCCATAAGACGTTTGGCAATATCCGCTTCGGTAATACCGATGGCGTGAAATTGACGGCAGTCGAGGATCAGTTCGTGCCCTACTCTGCCATTTGCACCGGTATAAACAATTCCATAGGCATCCTTGAGACGTGAAGCCATGTAGTTCGCCGAGAGAATAGCGACTGCGGTAGCATGCTTGAGACCTTCTTCACCTAACATAGCAATGTACCCCCATGAGATAAGCGCCATGTTAGCATTGCCATAAAGGGCTGAGCTAACACGATTAGCTTCTTCAGAAGGCAAACACTCCGCCATGGCTTCGGTACAACATACGGCACCCACACCGGGACCTCCGCCGCCATGAGGAGATGCAAAGGATTTATGGAGGTTGAGGTGGCAGACATCTGCACCGATGAAGGCAGGGTTCGTCCAACCTATCTGGGCGTTCATGTTCGCCCCGTCTAAGTACACATATCCGCCGCAGGCATGGATCGTATCAACCATCTCACGGATGGCTTGTTCGAAAATACCGTGCGTCGAGGGATACGTAATCATACAACCCGCAAGGACTTCTTTGTTCTCCTCCGCTTTGGCTTTCCAGTCGGCAAGGTCGGTGTTACCTTGTTCATCGCATTGCACCACACATGGCGTAAACCCGGCTTGCACGCAAGAGGCAGGGTTAGTGCCGTGAGCGGAGGCAGGGATAAGGAGCACATGGCGGTGGCTTTGACCTTGGCGGCGGAGATATTCGCGGATAACCACCAAGCCGGTGTATTCACCCGCGGCACCGGAGGTAGGTTGCAGTGTACAAGCTTCGAAGCCTGTGATGGCGCAAAGTTGTTCTTGGAGTTCGGACATAATAGTCTCATAGCCAATAACTTGATCCTTTGGTTGAAGCGGATGAATATTGAGTGCCGCAGGGTGAGTGATAGGAATCATCGCCGCAGCAGGGTTCAGTTTCATCGTACACGAACCCAGAGGAATCATTGAGGTAGCCAAGCTGATATCCTTACGGTCGAGGCGCTTGAGATAGCGCATCAACTCGGTCTCAGTATGATACAATTTAAAGACTTCTGCCTGCATATAATCGACTTCGCGAACGCGACTCTCATCGATGGCCCAGAGTCCCTCGAAAGCAGCCTCATCATCCTCTGTGCAAGGCAGGTTATTGCTGGCTTCAGCGAAGATGGTGATCAATTCGTTCATCTCCTCGAAAGAGGTGTCTTCGCCAATGGACAGGCCTACCCAGCCCTGTAGGTCGTAGTAGAAATTGACGTTGTTCTCTTCCGCTATCTCGCGCAGGCGTGCTTGCCAGCCTTCATCATCGTCACGGGTGATTTTGAGGGTGTCGAAGAACTCCGCATTCTCTTGGTTGTAGCCATATGCTTGCAGCATCTCACTCAGATAAGCGGCTCGGCTATGTATCGACTCAGCGATGGAACGGATCCCTTCTGCACCATGATAAACACCGTACATACCGGCCATCATCGCAGAAAGGGCTTCGGCGGTACAGATATTCGACGTCGCGCGTTCACGCTTAATATGTTGTTCGCGGGTTTGGAGCGCCAAGCGGTATGCGGGATGCTCGTATTTATCTTTGGAAAGACCGATGATGCGTCCGGGCATGTCGCGCTTGTACTCCTCACGCGTAGCCATATAACCGGCGGTAGGACCGCCAAAGCCAATAGGCAGACCGAAGCGCTGTGCCGTTCCACACATGATATCGGCTTGAAGAGGTTTGAGAAGCGCCAAAGCCATCAGATCTGCCACTACCGTCACCTTGAGGCCTGCCTCATGACAATCGTCAATAAACGTGTCGTATTCCTCAATCGAACCGTCACTATTGGGCCATTGCACGAGGGCGCCGAAGAACTCCGCAGTCGGTTGGAAGTCCGCATAGGAGCCTACCACCAGGTCGATACCTTGACCGGCCGCACGAGTGCGGAGAACGGAAAGGGTGTTCGGCCAAATCTTCTCATCCACGAAGACCTTGCAGACATTGTTTTTCACCTGATCGCGCGTACGCAGATTACGCATCATCGTCACGGATTCAGCGGCAGAGGTTGCTTCGTCCAGCAGCGAACAATTAGCCAATGGCAGACCGGTGAGGTCGCTAATCATGGTCTGGAAGACAAAGAGCGCTTCAAGTCGGCCCTGACTCACTTCGGCTTGGTAAGGAGTATAAGAAGTGTACCATACAGGGTTCTCCAACATATTGCGACGAATAACCGCCGGCATGACAGTGCTGTACCATCCGCGGCCGATGTAGTTCGACACATCGTCGTTTGAGGAAAGGATCACATCGGCGTACTTGAGATGCTCAGACTCCGTGAGGGGTTCAGGCAGGTCAATAGGCTCAGGCAGCAGAATATCTGCCGGCATTGTTTCGCGAACCAATTGGTCCAGAGAAGAGGCGCCGATGGCCTCTAACATCTTCTTTTCATCTTCGGGAGTAACGCCTATATGGCGCGATTCGAGATAGTGGTTTTTCATATGAGAGAATAATCGATTTTTATCCTTTATTATTTTGCGTGCAAAGGTACAAAAAAAATATCATATACGCAAGAAAAAAGCGATTATTCCCCCTAATTTGCAATTTTATTTGCATATATGCAAAAAAAGTTGTACCTTTGCACTCAAATTTTGTGCTTATTATGACGATTGCTATCTTTGGAAACGCAATGAAGCCCGAGACCTTGGAAGAGGTGCAGCATATTCTGCGTTTTATGAAGGAAAAGAATATTCACGTGCTACTCTCCCATGAGTTGCGGCAGGAGTTGAATCTACGCGAGTATCCCAGTTTTGAGAATGGTCACACCGATGAGGCAGTGGATTTTGCGCTTTCGGTAGGTGGCGACGGTACGTTCTTGACCAGTGCCGCAGCAATTGGAGCGAGGAATATCCCTATTCTTGGCATTAACTGCGGCCACTTGGGATTTCTTGCCGAAGTGCAATCGCAAGACGTAGATGCTATCTTAGCCCAGTTAGTGGCGGGTGAATATACGATTGAGCAGCGTAGTCTGCTGAATCTAAGCGTTTTAGACAAAGAGGGCAATAAACGCGAAGGGCTGATCTTGGCTCCGAATGCCTTGAATGAGATTGCTATTCTCAAAGAAGGTTTGAGTAGTATGTTGCAAATCGAATTGAAGGTAAACGGCGAATACCTGCATACCTATAATTCCGATGGCTTGGTCATTGCTACGCCTACCGGCAGTACCGCCTATAACCTCTCTATCGGTGGACCGTTGATGGCGCCGCAGAGTCGAGGTATCATCTTAACGCCTATTGCGCCTCATAGCCTGACGGTGAAGCCGTTGGTTGTACCCGACGACTGGAAATTTGACATTCGCGTAAGCAGCCGATATGATGCATTCATGGTATCAGTGGATGGCCGCAGTCAGAGTCTGAGCACCGATATGAGCCTGCATATAGAACGCGCAGCGTACACCGTCAAGGTGGTACAAATAGGCGATAATAGTTTTCTGAATAGTCTCAAAGCCAAACTTAATTGGGGCCGGTGAGCCACCGGTGGCGAACATACAAAGTATGATATTAAATTTTATTACATGGGATGTTGACCCGATTTTGATTCATATCGGGGACGGAGGAATACGTTGGTACGGATTACTGTGGGCCATCGGTTTATATGTATGTTGGGCGGTGAATGAGCGCATGTACAAACGCGAGCATTGCCCCGAAGAATGGGCCGACCAGTTGTTCTTTTGGATGGCAGCGGGAGTGATCATCGGTGCTCGCTTGGGGCATTGCTGGTTCTACGAGTGGCATCAATATGGCAAGCCTTGGTACCTGTTCGGATGGGAGTTCACTTACCGTAATCCGTACATTGAGAACCCCTTATTACTTTTACGCATATGGGAAGGCGGACTCAGTTCGCACGGAGGCGCCATCGGACTAATCACCGCGGCTATTCTGCTCAATAAATACCGGTATAGCAAATACCCCCAATATGGTACCAGTTGGCTTTGGATACTCGACCGCTTGTGCGTAGGCGTTTGTTTCACCGCCTTCCTCATTCGCCTCGGCAACCTCATGAATAGTGAGATTTATGGTGGTCCGACCGACCTTCCGTGGGGATTTATTTTCGTTCGGGACGGACAAACAGTGCCGTGCCACCCCACACAAATATATGAGATGCTCTATTGCTTGGTAGCCTTGGCGGTTACATGGCCGATGTATTGGAAGACCGACGCGCGGCGGAGAGAAGGACTGTTACTCGGTGTGTTCTTAGAGATCATCTTCGTTACCCGTTTCCTGCTTGAATTCATCAAAAATGACCAAGAAGCTTTCGAAGCCGGTCATATGCTCAATATGGGTCAATGGCTGAGCGTACCGTTCATCGTATTAGGAATCTATTTAATCATACGGGCATACAGGCGTCCCTTATCGCCGGTGGTGGAAAAACAGCCCGAAAGCCTCGACCCAAAATATCGAAACAAAAAATGACAAATGGTAAATGACCAAATGGTAAATAAAAATGATCTCCGCATCATTTTTCTAGGTACACCGGAGTTTGCGGTGGAGAGTTTGCGCGCCTTAGTAGAAGGCGGTTATAACGTAGTAGCTGTCGTTACTATGCCTGATAAACCTGCCGGCCGCGGACACCAAATGCAATTCTCCGACGTCAAAAAATATGCCTTAGAGGTGGGCCTGCCTGTAATGCAACCGGAGAAGCTGAAGGATGAAGCGTTCATCGAGGAACTCCGCTCTTACCACGCTGACCTGCAAATCGTTGTGGCTTTCCGTATGTTGCCGGAAGTCGTTTGGGCGATGCCACGTTTAGGCACCTTCAACTTGCACGCCTCACTGCTACCACAATACCGCGGCGCTGCGCCGATTAACTGGGCGGTGATAAACGGAGACACAGAAACAGGTGTAACTACGTTTATGCTCAAGCACGAGATAGATACGGGCAATATGATTCTTCAGGAACGGTTGCCCATAGGCGATGATGAGAACGTCGGTTCAGTGCACGATCGTCTGATGGAATTAGGCAAAGGACTGGTACTCAAGACTGTGGATCTGATCATCGATTGTGAGAACCGCGGCGCCGCTTTACCGACCACGCCTCAACCGGAGATAGCCGAACTGCGACCGGCTCCGAAGATTTTCAAAGAAGACTGCGAGATCAAGTTTAGCGACAAGACCGCCCAAGAGGTACATAACTTCGTTCGCGGACTCAGTCCCTACCCTGCCGCATGGTGCAATCTGACGATTAATGACAAAATGTACGAAAATACGAAAATCTTCTCCGTCGAAGTTCTTCCTTCCCTTCAGGGGAGGACCGAGGAGAGGCTTATCATCCCTTGCCGCGAAGGTGCGGTACGCATTCTCGAGTTACAAGTCCCCGGCAAAAAACGCATGGACAGTCGTTCATTCCTGAACGGGATTCATTAAAATTTATTATTAATTTGGACTACCTTTCGCTCATAGATAAATACTACAACGATTCGCCGGAGTTAAAGCACGTTCTCCTGACGCATAGTCGTCAAGTGGCAGACCGCGCGCTGAAGATAGTAGATGCGCACCCCGAATGGCTAAACGCCTCCGGAGGCTCTCCGGCAGTGGATAGAGCGTTCGTTGAAGAAGCGGCTATGCTGCATGACATCGGTATCATCTATTGCTCGGCACCGAAAATCTACTGCGTTGGACCGCATAAATACATTGAGCACGGTTACTTAGGCGCCGAACTGCTGCGAGCCGAAGGCTTGCCCAAGCATGCCTTGGTAGCCGAACGGCACACCGGAACGGGTATTACCATTGAGCAGATAGAACGCGAAGAACTACCTATTCCTGAACGCGATTATTGTCCACGCTCGATCGAAGAGAAAATTATTTGTTACGCGGATAAATTCTATAGCAAAAGCCACCTCGGCGAAGAGGTTTCCATTGACAAAATCAAGTATAATATCTGGAAATACGGCCATGAGGCCTTCGTTCGATGGAACGAACTCGTCCAACTCTGCGGCGAAAATCTGAATACTGAATACTGACGACTGAATACTGATGGCTGAATGCTGAATGCTGACGGCTACCTAAACTTATGGGCAAAGCCGATGGACAGTAACTCGCGGAATTGAATCTTGGCGCGGTCATCGCCTTTCATGATCACCGACGAGTCATAGCGCGGATGAAGCGTCAGACGAGCGGACATAAAGCGATTGATGATAAAATCGCAATTGACCTCCAAATCTATTTCTACGTTTTTATAGTTGGTGTAGGTATAGAATTTTGCTTCTAACGCCACCTCACGCACGGGTTTCCATAGATATTCCACACGTATGGACGAACCAATATTATTCTGAGTCTGTTGTCCTTTCTCCAAGCCATATTCAGTCACCGTCACCCGCGTGGTATCCATGATATGAATCATCTTATACGATATCGGTGAGACAGCGATGGAGAGGTTCTTCACCGGCTTATAATCAATACCGAATGCTGCCGTAAAACGCACCGGCGCAAAGGGACCACTCTTCAAATCCATCGAATTGGATTTATAGGTAGGCAGCAAACGCGTCTCAAAATCTACCGAAATAGAGGTAAACACTTTCGGTACGATTCGCAGGTTCGCCTTGCTGTAGATGCGAAACAAGTCATCCGTGGTATTCACTTTATGCAGCGAGTCGGCAGAGATGGTTGAACCGCCCATACGCCATTCGCCGTAGTTCTCCCACGTAAAACGTTCACGAATATAACTGACTTGACCTTTGGCGATACCGAGGGCTGCGAACGACGATGAACCGCCTTGGTACCAGTTAGGGGTGACATAGTTCTGTGTTATTTGCGCCATCAACGTGGCCTCGCGCCGCCAAGGCGAACGCATGTTACGAATCGCTTGCAGCACATCATTGCGGTCCTCCACCTCGTCCTTCACCCACGATTTCTCAACCTCTATCGTCGGTATTCGCGCTTGTACTTGCTGCACGAACTGCTCATTGACCACCCGAATCGAATCTAATCGTGCGTTCTCGCGTTGCAGCGAATCGAGCCAGTACTGCTCTTCCGGCGTCAAGGCATAAGCTGAGTCATCTTCGTGCAGTTCAACGCTCTGTTTAGCCACCAGATCTAACAGCATCGCATCCATATCCACGGTCGCTTTCTGTTCCGCCACCTTAAACGTATCCGGATATAACAGGATACTATCGTTTTGTGCCGCCAGTTGTCCGGCGGCACAAAGCATAAGTACTATGAGTATCTTACATCTCAAAATCAGTCTGTACTCTGTCAGCGAAGCGGTCTGTATTCTGTCAGGCAACGCCGGTCTATTAAATGCCTGCGTTTAACTTACCGTGGCATTGCTTGTATTTCTTGCCGGAGCCACACGGACACGGATCATTCGGACGCGGTTTCTTATCCACATGAATCGGTTCGGGACGTTGCTGTGCACGGGTGTCGTGACCTGCCGCTTGTGCCTGACCGGAAGCCTGTGCCGCTTGTTGCACCGTATCTTTCTGTGAACGGTAACGACTATAGTCCGTACGGCGTTGTTGCTGAGCTTGCTGCACGCGGTCGGGTTCCTGCGTGTGGATCTGTCCGCGAAGCAGAATAGAGATCGCACGACGGTTAAGCGCATCCAGCATGGCCTTGAAGATATGGAACGACTCTAACTTATAAATCAACAGCGGGTCTTTTTGCTCATACGACGCATTCTGCACAGACTGCTTGAGGTCATCCAACTGACGCAGATGCTCTTTCCACTCATCGTCAATCACATAAAGCAACATACGTTTCTCAAACTCCTTCACCACCTCTTTGCTGTGCGTTTCGGCAGCCGTTTTGAGGTTGACGGCGATGTTATACACTTTCTTGCCGTCGGTAATAGGTATGAGAATATTCTCGTACATTTGTCCCTTAGTCTCGTAGATATATTGGATATTCGGGTCAGCCACTTGTACCAATTTATCCATACGCCGCTTGAAGCTATCTAACGCAGCCTCAGCCAGTTGTTGACTCAATTCAGCTTTTTTACCCATAAGGAAGGTATCTTCGTCGTACGGCGGTTCAATAGCGAAGGTCTGCATCACATCGTAACGGAAACCTTCGTAATCATTGGCTTGACGGGCGTCGAGGAACAGGTTCTCTGCCATCTCATAAATCATGTTTGTGATATCCACACCGATGCGCTCACCCATCAACGCGTGACGACGTTTCGCATAGATAAGATTACGTTGTTGGTTCATCACATCATCGTACTCAATCAAGCGTTTACGGATACCAAAGTTATTCTCCTCCACTTTCTTCTGTGCACGCTCGATGGAAGAAGAAATCATGGAGTGTTCAATCATCTCTCCTTCTTGGAAGCCCATACGGTCCATGACGGAAGCGATACGATCCGAACCGAACATACGCATCAGATCATCCTCCAACGAAACATAGAACACAGACGAACCCGGGTCACCTTGACGACCGGCACGTCCGCGTAACTGCCTGTCCACGCGGCGACTCTCGTGACGCTCGGTACCGATGATGGCGAGACCTCCGGCCTCTTTGACCTCCGGCGTCAACTTGATATCGGTACCACGACCTGCCATGTTGGTAGCAATCGTTACTACGCCTGCACGACCGGCTTCGGCTACCACTTGCGCCTCTTGCTGGTGCAACTTAGCATTCAGCACGTTGTGCTTGATATGACGGCGGTCGAGCAACTTACTCAGCAATTCGGATATCTCCACGCTTGTCGTACCTACCAAAACCGGACGACCTTGGCTGACCATCAACTCTATCTCGTCGATGACGGCATTGTATTTCTCGCGTTTGGTACGATAAATACGGTCGTTCATATCGTTACGAGCGATGGGTTTATTGGTCGGGATAACCACAACATCCAGTTTGTAGATGTTCCAGAACTCTCCGGCTTCCGTCTCGGCCGTACCGGTCATACCGGCAAGTTTGTTGTACATACGGAAATAGTTCTGCAGGGTGATGGTAGCAAACGTCTGCGTCGCGCCTTCTACCTTCACGTTCTCTTTCGCTTCTACGGCTTGGTGCAAACCGTCCGACCAACGACGACCTTCCATGATACGACCGGTCTGTTCATCCACGATCTTCACCTCTCCGCCATCGATGATGTAATCCACATCTTTCTCAAACAGCGTGTACGCCTTGAGCAACTGATGAACGGTATGTACGCGTTCGGACTTAATCGAATAGTTCGTCAGAATATCGTCTTTCTTCTGCTGTGCTTCTTCGGCTGAAATCTGATGGCTGACAGCTGATTGCTCTACCTCTGCCATCTCCGTTCCCACATCCGGCAGCACAAAGAAATTCGGGTCATCAGTGGTACCCGTCAGCGCGTCGATACCCTTATCCGTCAACTCAATAGACTTGTTCTTCTCATCAATCACGAAATAGAGTTCGTCGGTTGCTATGTGCATATTTTTCTCATTCTCTTGCAGATAGAACTCTTCCGTCTTCTGCATCCGCACCTTGATACCGGGTTCCGAAAGGAACTTAATGAGCGCTTTCGATTTCGGCATACCTTTGAACGAACGGAAGAGTGCCAACTCGCCTTCCTCGCGTTCTTTCTCGTCTGCCGAACCCATTTTGGCTTTCGCTTCCGCCAACAATTTGGTAGTCAACGTCGTCTGTTGACGAACCAAAGCCGCTACGCGGTCCTTGTATTCATCGAACATCTGATCCTCGCCGCGGGGCACCGGACCACTGATGATCAACGGCGTACGGGCATCATCAATCAAGACTGAGTCCACCTCATCGACGATGGCGTAGTTATGTCCGCGTTGCACTAAGTCAAGCGGACTAATGGCCATATTATCACGCAGATAATCGAA
>JAFSWF010000030.1 GCA_017444615.1 Paludibacteraceae bacterium
CCTCCAAAGGTCTGATAAATCTGACCTATACTGCTTTTGAACGAGTCGTCTTTTTCGTTACCAAACAAAGTGCTACCGCCGAACTTCTCACGCAGCGCACTAATCGTTTGCATGGCATTCTCGTACGTAGCATGGAAGCGCTCTTCGGGTGTCGTCTCTTTGACCGTCAAACGCTCGTAATCATAGTTATCTAAGGTATCCAGCGCGTACGTGTAGTCCAAGACAACATCAAAAATAGCCTGCGTCTCATCTGCGCTCTCTACCGCTTTGCTTTGCACCGTCCGTCCTACTATCTGAACCAACTGCCGCAAATCCGACAACTGCTCACGGCGGAGTTTTTCATTGATGGCAAAACCTTTGACAATAAATTCTTTTAGTATCTTCGATGACCACTGGCGGAAGGCTATAGCACGTTTGGAATTCACACGATAGCCAATAGAGAGAATCATGTCCAAGTTGTAATACTCTACCGTATCTAATACAGTTCCTCGGAAACCTCTATTCACGACTGTTTCCATTTTGGAAACTGTCATGTCTGGACTTAATTCTCCTTGACTAAAAATGTTTGATACATGCTTCGAAATGGCTGCTTTTTTCACTCCGAATAAATCCGCCATTTGCTTTTGTGTCAGCCACACGGTTTCGTTCTCCATGCGCACATCGAGTTGAACCGTGTTGTCTTCTGCACGATAGATGATTATCTCTCCTCTATTTTCAATGGGTTTCTCGTTCATTCTTATTTTATTTTCTTGTTATATGCAAATTTTGCACATACCAATCACTCCTCTCTCCTTATGCAGGCGCCGAGGGCGTTGAGGCGGGATTCGATGTCTTCGTAGCCGCGGTCAATCTGGTCGATGTGGTCGATGCGGGACGTGCCTTCCGCACTCATGGCGGCAATCAGCATGGCTATACCTGCACGGATGTCGGGCGAAGTCATGTTATTGCGTTTGAGTTGGCGGGTATGATCGTGACCAACTACGACTGCACGGTGCGGATCACAGAGGATGATTTGTGCACCCATATCGATCAGTTTATCCACGAAGAACAGACGGGATTCAAACATCTTCTGATGGATGAGGACTGAGCCTTTTGCCTGAGTGGCTACCACAAGCAGGACAGAGAGCAAGTCCGGCGTGAGACCAGGCCATGGGGCATCTGCCACCGTGAGGATCGAGCCATCGAGGAAGGATTCTATCTGATAGTGCTCCTGCGCAGGGATCACCAGATCGTCGCCTTCTTCCTCAATACGGATTCCGAGGCGACGAAAAGCATCGGGGATTATTCCCAAGTCACGGATTCCTGCTTCTTTGATGCGGAGTTCAGAACCGGTAATGGCCGCCATGCCTATAAACGAACCGACTTCGATCATATCCGGCAGGAGTTTATGCTGCGCGCCATGAAGGGCTTTGACACCTTCGATGGTCAACAAGTTCGAGCCAACTCCGCTGATTTTCGCACCCATATTGTTGAGGAGCCGGCAGAGTTGCTGCACGTAGGGTTCGCAGGCTGCATTGTAGATGGTCGTCGTGCCTTCGGCAAGGACGGAAGCCATAATGATGTTAGCGGTTCCGGTGACAGACGCCTCGTCCAGAAGCATGTAGGTCCCTTTGAGGTGCTTGCCGTCAAAACGGTATGCCAGCAGGTCCTGGTCGTACTCAAAGGTAGCGCCGAGGTTCACCATGCCTTGGAAATGCGTGTCCAAACGGCGACGACCGATCTTATCACCACCGGGTTTGGCGTAGGTCACTTCGCCCAAACGCGCCAAAAGCGGACCAATCAGCATGACCGAACCACGCAGTTTATTGCATTTCTTCAGAAAATCGGCACTACGCAGATAAGCGGTATCCAACTCCCGTGCCGTAAAGGCATACGTACCCTTTGCGAGTTTCTCCACACGCACACCGATGGACGCGAGCAGGTCAATGAGGTTATTGACATCAAGGATATTTGGGAGATTGTTGATGACTACCGTTTCCTTGGTGAGCAACACAGCACACAGCACTTGCAGTGCCTCGTTTTTTGCACCTTGCGGGGTAATCGAACCATGTAACTTATGTCCTCCTTCTACGATAAAACTTGCCATATCAAATATAATTTACTTCCGGGTTAATCGATATATTGAATTTCTCTTTGACACTCGCACTGACCTTGACAGCCAGATCCATGATGTCTTGTGCGGTAGCGTGGTTCGCGTTCACGATGACCAGCGGTTGCTTGGGCCACACCTGTGCCCCACCGAGCGTTTTACCTTTCCAACCGCATTGTTCAATTAGCCAAGCAGCAGGGATCTTCACACCTTGCGGTGTATCAAAATGCGGCATGTCGGGATACTTTTTCAGCAGTTCATTAGCTTGTTCTTGCGGCACAAACGGATTCATAAAGAACGAACCTGCCGAACCTACTTCACCTACTTTCGGCAACTTACCATTCCGCGTCTCGATAATCTCCTCACGCGTCTTCGTGGCATCGCCCGGCTTCACTTTATACAC
>JAFSWF010000031.1 GCA_017444615.1 Paludibacteraceae bacterium
GATAGCGCGCAAGTCATTATACAAGATGGCGGTATACTGAATATCAATAACTTTACCTTAGAGGCTTCGATTGGTGGCAATGGTACACCGGCTTCGTCCGGACAAGTAGGTGGAGAAGGTGATTTGGATGTTAATGGAGAGGTATATTTCCAAATCTCATTTGATCCGAGCGGTGCTATCTCGTATGGTTGGTATGACTTTACGGTACCGTTTGAAGTTGATGTACTGAATGGCATATTCGACAAGGATGGTAACAAGTTGACCAATCGTGTAGATTATGCAGTTATGGACTTCAGCGAGGAAAAACGTGCAGTCAACGGCAAGCATTGGAATTGGTTCTCAGGCACTTTGGAGCCTGGCAAACTCTATTCCATTACCTTAGAGGAGACCAAGACTTGGAATACCTTCCTCTTCAAACGTAAGACAGGTGTAGATACTTTTGGAAGCAATGTATATGGTGCTTCTTGCACGGATGGCGGCGCAAAGAAGGACTGCGGATGGAATGGTATGGGTAATGGTACACTGAGACATTGTCAACTTAACAACTTACCTGATCAGACAAAAGTTCTGGTATATGACCATATTAATGATTGTTATTTGGAGCGTGAGGCTGCGGATTATACTTATGCGGTAGGAACCGCGTTCTTCGTACAGGTGGACGAAGCTAAGAATATTGATCTGACGACAGTAGCGGAACAACGTGCATTCCTTGCTCCCGCACGTGAAAGACGTAGTGTGGAAGAGTTCCGCCTGGCGCTTACCGAAGAAGGCAATGCGAATGTGGCTGACTATATGTGGGTTTCTGCCAGCGAAGAAGCTACCGGAGAGTATGTCATTGGACGCGATTTGTTGAAGATGGGCACGCCGACCAGTTCGAAAGTGGCGCAGATGTGGAGTACCAATAACGGTTTGACCCTCTGCGATATCGAGATGCCGCTGGTATATAATGAGGCGAATTGTACGCTTGGATTGTATGCCCCGAAGGCCGGAATGTATGAGCTGACGGTTGATCGTGCTCCGGAAGATGCAGATCTCTATCTTACCTATAATGGTGAAGTTATTTGGGATTTGACCGCAAGTCCGTACGTCTTTGATTTGGCAAAGGGTACTACCGAAGGTTACGGTTTGCGCATAGCGGCACGTGCTCCGCAAATCGCTACTGGTGTAGATGAGACGAACGCAGATAGTAAGTCTGTTCGCAAAGTAGTCATTAACGACAAGATCTACCTTATCACTCCGGAAGGTAAGATGTACGATATCATCGGAAAGAGTGTAAAATATTAAGAAATATTTGCACAATTGAAAAAAAAGCAGTACCTTTGCGACCGAAAATGAGAAAAACGTATTACATACCGACAGTGGAAATTGTGCAGTTGGCCTGCAATATGCCAATAGCATTGGCAGAAAGTAAGATGACACCTGTAGGTGCTCCACCAAGGCGCTCTATGCCCGAAGGCGGAGATAAGGCTTTCTAATTATCGGAGATTTTTCGCCCAGCGGCGAAGATAAGCGAACCACTCTGTTGCATTCGTAGCAACGGGGTGGTTTTCTTTTGTCGCTCCTACACAAGTCAAATAGAAATGTGCGTGGCACATTTTTGACCGCTTCGCTGTATGACCGGCACTTTCAGTGCCTGTAAGATTAAGCAGGCAGAGGTTGTTGGATTTGTCGTGGACGAGGGCGCCCGCATATTCTTTGGGAATGAAGACGGCGAGGCCGACGGTCTCTTTGGCATACTTAACGCTGTCGTTTACCGGCCAATCGGTACCCCAGGAGGCGAGGAGAACGCCGTTCTCCAATTGGATATTGGATATTGAAGATTGGAGATT
Source organism: Paludibacteraceae bacterium (assembly GCA_017444615.1). GTDB lineage: Bacteria > Bacteroidota > Bacteroidia > Bacteroidales > Paludibacteraceae > Colicola. Next base: position 1,830 of record JAFSWF010000031.1, read on the forward strand.
TTGGCCTTTGGCCGGAATAAACTGTACACCTGTGCAAAGGCCGGAGAGGGTGTCGGAGAGGAAGACATCGCATCGCATATCCCGATGACCCGCTTGCATCGTATAGTGCGTGGACATATCCACAACCTTACTCTCTACCTCCCATCCCTTAATAGCAACCTCTATAGTGGCTTGGTCCTTTTTTGCCGATACAATCCGTTCGCTCCGTTCCGCAACGGGCTCGATATGAACCATCTTCTTGCCGTTCCAGTACTTGACAGAACCGACACCTACCGTTCCGCTCACGCGGAGGATATCATCGCCATACCCTTCGGTCAATAGACTGTCGTTAGGGTACCAATAACTCTGCGCCAATTCGAGCTGCGGCTTTTTCTTGCAATAGGGATCGATGGTCTGTTTCTTGTCGAAATAGATCCGGTAAGCCATGAGTTCGGACTCAACGGCTACGCCGTGGTGATGCAGTGAATGGTAGGTGTCGCCTTTGCCTACATAATTAGGCATCGTGTCCGTCCATTCGGTGATGGGGTAGCAATGCCGCATCTTAGTGCCCTCACAGAGGACGGCATAACCCGGGCGGACAGAATCGGCAGGTGTACCGATCTTCCAGAAGGAAGTAGCTATGTGCGGCTGCGAGATGCAGCCGCACATGACCGCCGCTAAAGCGGCTATAAGACCGCTTCGCTGTAAGACCGTTACACTGCAAGACCGTTTCACTATAAGATCAATTGATCTTGACATTTTCTACCGTCGGGGCGAGTTGGAAGGCTTCGCCTTTCTCGGCATGGATGTTAACGTTGTCAATCACGAGACCGTTGGTCTGGCGGAAGAGGGCACCTTCGGTGGCACTGATCTCGATATTACGCAAGGTCACGTTCTGGATCTTCATTTCCGGAAGGCCGTTGAAATAGATCGCACGTTTGATATTGGCACCTTTGACATTCTCGATGACGATATTCTTGAACGCCGGCGTCTCTTCGCTTACTTGCGGAGCTTCTGCGTTCATGCGTGCAGCGAGTTCCTCTTCGGTCTCTTCGCCGGCACCTTTACCACCGTAGAAGAGGTCAAACAGCAGTCCTTCGTTGGGGATATTGACCATGTTGACGCCGTTGATGTAGATGTTCTCTACCACGCCACCGCGACCGCGGGTACTCTTGAAACGCAGACCAACATCGGTACCGATATAGAGGTTGTTGCGTACTTCCACATTCTTAATACCACCGGACATCTCACTACCGCAAACGAATCCGCCATGACCGTGATAAACGACACAGTCGTCCACTACTACGTTCTCCGTCGGGATGCCGCGGTCACGACCGGGTTTATCCTTACCGGACTTCATACAGATGGCATCGTCGCCCACGTCAAACGAGCAATGCGCGATCACCACGTTCTTGCAACTCTCTACATCGACGCCGTCGCCGTTCTGGCTGTACCAGGGGTTACGGACATTGACGTTATTCATAATGAGGTTCTCGCAGCACATGGGGTGGAGGTTCCAAGCCGGGCTGTTCTCAAACGTCACGCCTTCGAGCAATATGTTTTTACAGCCTACGAAATGCAGCAATACCGGACGCAAGAACGATTTAATGACTTGCCAGAGGCTGTCATCTTCGATGACCGGTACGTTCTGGTCGAGGCAGTAACTCTGCGCGAGCAGCGATGCGCTGTCCGGATACCAGATATCATTAGCTACGATACCGCCTTTCTCTTTGAGGTGTTTCTTCCATTGTCCCGGAGCCATCTTGGATTTCTTAAGCGGTCTCCACCAATCGCCGTTGCCGTTGAACGTCCCGTGTCCGGTGATGGCGATGTTCTCTGCGTTGAGCGCATTGAGCGGGCTCGTGCAACGCTTGGTCGGGATGCCCTCGAACCACTCGTCGTAGATCTCATACAGATCGAGATCGTGTGAGAAAACAATAAAACTGTTCTTCTCGGTGTACAAACGCACATTGGACTTGAGTGTGAGCGGTGCAGTGATGTAGAGGCCTTCGGGGATAACTACTGTACCGCCTCCGGCTTCTGTGCAGGCATCGATGGCTGATTGGATAGCCTCGGTCGCGAGTGCTACACCGGTGTTGTCCGCTCCGAAATCGAGCACGTTGAAGGTGCGATTCGGGAAGGACGGTATAGCCACTTTGGGCATGTCGAAGGACGCGGATTTCGTCAAGCGATTAATGTCGCTTTGCTTCGTCGTTTGATACTGCGGCGCTTTCGTACAAGCGCTCATAACGGCTGCAGCGAGCAGCAAGAATGTGATTTGGCGTTTCATGACAAATACGTATTTTTAGGATAAATGATTTCTACTAAACTGAGCCCTTCTGCAGGCGCCGAATGACCGGCCTTACAACGATTGTGGGCATCAATGACGGCTTTGAACTGCTCTGCTGTCATCTTGCCTTTCCCTACCTCAAACAATGTTCCTACAACGGCTCGAACCATATTACGCAAGAACCGATCGGCACGGATAGCGAAATATGCCTCGGTCTCATTCTCTTGCACCCATCGTGCCTCTTTGACATCGCAGATAGTTGTCTTGACATCCGTGTGGGTGCGGCAGAAAGAAGCAAAGTCCTGTTTGCCAAGCAATGCTTGTGCAGCGCTATTCATCGCCTCAAAATCCAATCCCTTCGTTACGCGCGTATGGTTGATATAGAGGAAGGGATCTTTGCAGGTGGTGATTCGGTAGTGGTAGGTTCGCTCAAGCGCATCAAAACGTGCGTGCGCCTCGTCGGTCACACGATGCAGATCGATGATGGCAATCGAGTCGGGTAGGAGATTGTTAAGGCGCGCACTAAAATTAGCGGGTACGGCTTTCTCTACATCGAAATGCGCTACCATCTTATCGGCATGTACGCCGGCATCGGTACGGCCGGCGAAAGTGAGGGCTACCGGTTCACGCAAGATGGTAGCAAAAGCAGCTTCCATCTCTGCCTGTACCGTGTTTCCGTTCGGTTGCGTCTGCGAGCCGTGGAAATCCGTGCCTCTATATGCAAAACTTATAAAATAGCGCATAACTGTTGATTAATCTCCGGTGAAAGTTTCGCCTTATAGGCAATGAACGCACCGCCACCGATGAGTACGATCGAGCGGAGGATACTGTCAAGCCATATATTCATTGATGGCGCATAGGTGCACCATACATAATTGAGCGCAAAGAGCGCGATGAGCAGCAACGTGATATAGCACCAGCGCTTATCAACCACATGGAAATGACCAAGCGGGACGACAGTGGCGATGATGAGAATGTAATAGAATCCGTACGAAAGGAGATTACTGCATGCCGCACCTTCCATTCCCCACAGCGGCACGAGGTAGTTGTTCAGCACGATGGCACTGATGGTCAACAACAGCGAGAAGATCAGGCTGACAGCGTAATAACGGCTGTAGTTCAATGCCGTTAAACAGATAGTGAATGTTCCCAAAATCAATTGGCTAACACCCAAGATAAGCACTACATTCTTTGCTGCAGCAAAGGTAGCACCATTTGGTAAAATATGGAAAATTAAGTCGATATTCACCCAGATTGCCAGTAATATAAACCCGCCGATAAGCATCATGTTTCGTGTCACCTGACGAATGAGCACCGAGCATTGCTCGCGGTCATTCTCCTTGATAGCGCGCGCCAGTTGCGGCGAAGCGATCGCCGAGACAGAGCGATTTGGAACACTGACCAAAACAGCCATATAGGTTGCGATAGCAAAGATACCCGTGGTGTCCAAACCCATCTTAGCCGTCACGAAAAACGAGGAGAGGGTAGGTGCCAGAACACCGGTTACTGCCGATAGAATCAAGAAGCCGGAATACAGCAGATAACGCCGAACTAAATCCGGGTTGGCGCGAAGGAACGCAAAGTCCGGTTTGAGTACAATCTTTTTGAGCGAGAAGAAGTACGCCATGTTGATCAGTGCCGCAATAGCGTAGTTAGCGCACAGACCGATAACGAAACCGTCCAAAGAGAGGACACGGAAGGCGTAGAGCAGATAGAGCACCAGCAGCCCGATTCGTACAATCAGTTCGCGCACCGCACGAGGTAACACGATATGCATCAGCACATTGCAAGTACAATCGCCGATAGCCTGATAGAGCATAAAGAACGCCAACGGAAGCACAAAGTAGTAGTACTCCACAAACAGCGGTGATTTATCCCCGAACCAAGCACCGAGTGGTGCACTACAAGCCCAATAGATGACGGCGAAAATCAGGAATCCGATGAACGGAACGGCTAACGCCCAGAAGAAGAAACCGTGGTCTTCATCACTGCCTTTCTCCTGGAAATAAGGATAGAAACGAATGATGCTGGCGTTGGTGCCCAACTGCGCCAAGCCGATAAAGAGCGTCGCTGCATCGATAAGCACTCGTGCCAACCCGATTTCCTCGGTAGTGAGGAAACGGGTTAACACGAAGAACGTGGTGACAACGCCTACGGCGATGCCCAGATAGGTCACTATCGTACCACGAATCGATTGCTTAGCGATGACGCCCATAAGGGGTTACGGGTTATGGGTTACAGGTTATTTAATTTCGAGCAACTCAACTGTGAAGATGAGGGTTGCGTAGGGCGGAATGGATTGACCTGCGCCGCGCTCGCCGTAACCTAACTCGTACGGGATATACAGTTTGTATTTCGAGCCTACCGGCATCAGTTGCAGACCTTCGGTCCAACCTTTGATGACACCGTTGAGAGGGAACTCGATCGGCTCGCCGCGTTGGTAGCTGCTATCGAAAACCGTACCATCGATGAGGGTGCCCTCATAGTGTACTTTAACGGTTTGCTCTGCGGTCGGTTTAGCACCCTTGCCTTCTACCAGTACTTCGTACTGCAAACCACTCTCGGTGGTCTTTACCTCTTCGCGGAGCGCGGTCTCCTGGAGGAACTTCTCACCCTCTGCTTTGGTCGCACCGAACTTCTTGTTGTTGATAACTGTCTCTACATACACGCTGGCCGTTTGGAAATCCATTTGCTCGGTGTAGTTGTACAGACCGTTAACGAAACCTTGCTTGAGCAGGTCAAAATTGGTCTCCAGACCTTCAATACCCAGCAGACCTACCGGCTCTTGCTCGCGGATTGCCTTACCAACGCTCTTTGCCATCGAAACGAGTTGCGGGTTACGAACCTCTTGTTTCAGGCCTTTGTTGACGTTGTCGATAAACTCCTCAGCGTCCTCCTCGAAGGTGTCTTCTGCTAAGAGATCACCACGAATCTGTGTTCCGTTCATAAAACCAAAAGCGTAGTTGAGGCTATCCAATGCATTGGTCAACTCAACTGTCTTTGCTTTGCTCGGACATTTGGCTTTTACTACCTCTGCTGCCGGCATCTCTCTCTGCGTTTGATAGCAAGTCATTACGAAGTTATCTGCTACTTCTTTGGTCAGAACAGTAGTGTCCTCATACAACGCGTTGACCAAGCCTTGCAGTAACAGTTTTTCATTCAGAGTCCAGCCTGCTTGTTCTGCCAGACCTTTGGTCTCAAAACCTTTGAAAGCCGAACCAAGCTGACGACCGGCTTGCTCGATGTCGTTCAACTCCTCTTCTTTGCCTTGATAAGCCTCATCGAGTGCATCAATGAACTCAGCAACCGCCTCGTCGCTGCTGTCATTGGTGAGGTAATACATCTTGATTTGCAAACCGTTGAGCAGACCGAGAGCATAGTTCAAAGAGTCGGTCTCATTCTCCAACTTAACATCTTGCGCTTTGTAACTGTTTCCGCAAGAGATCATGGCCATCGCGGCCAATAAAACAATACTTAATTTTTGCATTTTCATAATTTATAATTACTCAATTCCTAAAAGTTCTACGGTAAAAATGAGGGCTGCGTACGGAGGAATGGACGCACCTGCTCCGCGCTCGCCATAAGCCAGTTGGTAGGGGATAAAGAATTTGTACTTCGAGCCTACGGACATCAGTTGCAGACCTTCGGTCCAACCCTTGATGACACCGTTCAGCGGGAACGCAATCGACTCGCCGCGTTTGTAGCTGCTGTCGAAAACCGTACCATCGATGAGCGTACCTTCATAATGTACGCGTACGGTGTCGGTGGCTTTGGGTTTCTGACCAAGCGTAGCTTCCAGTACTTCGTACTGCAGACCGCTGGCTGTGGTCTTCACGCCTTCGCGTTTGGCATTCTCTGCGAGGAATTTCTCGCCTTCCTCTTTGGCTTTGGTAGACATATTGAGCACGAGGTCAATACCTGCCTTGAACTCTTCATAGTTGAGTTCTTTCTCTCCGTATTGCATCAAGTACTGCGCCACGGAGGTTCCTAATTGAAACGATAAACTGTTAGTGTTCATATTTGTGATTTTTGATTTATGATTTTTGATTTAGGATCGCTGCATAGCGAGAAAGGTACTTGCCGAGGATATCGAACTCGATATTGACGACCGTACCGGGTTGGATATATTTGAAATTGGTGTTCTCTTCGGTGTAAGGGATGATACAAACGGAGACGTACCCTTTGTCGCCCTGAATGTCGGGCTCGCAGACCGTGAGGCTGACGCCGTTGATGGTCACTGAACCCTTGTCCACGCAGAAATAACCGCGTTCGATCATCTCGCGGGATGAGTCGTACTCAAAGCGGTAGTACCAACTGCCGTCGGTCTCTTTGGCTTCGATACACGTCGCTTTTTGATCCACGTGTCCCTGCACGATATGTCCGTCCAGACGACCACCCATCAGCATCGAGCGCTCTACGTTAACGAAATCCCCTTCTTTCAGTAGGTCGAGGTTCGTTAGACGCAAGGTCTCTTGCATGGCGGTGACGGTATAGAGATCACCTTCTATCTTCACTACCGTGAGGCACACACCGTTATGCGCAATCGATTGATCGATGGTCAGCGGTTCCCCAAACGGGTTACGAAGGGTGAAATGTTTATTGGTTTGCTCGGTCTCAATCTTAACGACCTGAGCCATTGTTTCTACGATTCCTGAGAACATTTTGA
>JAFSWF010000032.1 GCA_017444615.1 Paludibacteraceae bacterium
TCGATATACCAATCGTTGCTCACTTTCAGCATGTAATACTGAAAATTACCGGTGAAACCGGACTTAGAGTAGTTATACAGGGTCGGCGTCGTGCGGCTAGTCTCTAACTCCTGATCGATATCCGAATAGACCTGTGTCAGCTGCCCCGCCGTATACGTTTTCTCTGTACGATAATTGAGGTTCAACGACACCATATCCATCTGCAAGTAGCGCTTCACGTCCCCGAAATACATACCTCCGTACGCTGCACTCAACATACCGTTGAGCCCTTTCATCATATTCCGCTTGGTCTTGATATTGATGATTCCTCCTTGGCCGGAAGCGTCGTACTTGGCGCTCGGGTTAGAGATAATCTCTATCTTCTCAATCGTATTACCATCTGTGCCATCCAGCATCGCCTTCAACTGCTGACCACTCAGATACGACGGCTTGCCGTCAATCCAAATCTCCACACTCTTACCATTCACGGTGATATTCCCGTCCTTATCAATCCGCACACCCGGCGAACGACGCAAAATATCATTGCCGTTCGAACCTGCCGCCAGCGGCGAAGCACTCACATTAACTACCAACTTATCCATCTGCCGCTCAATCAGCGGTTTCTTCGCTTTCACTTCCACCTCCCCTAACAACTCACTCTCTTCCCGTAACACAAAATCCGCTCCGCTCACCGCTCTTCGCTCACCGCCCACCATCTGATAAGCCGTGTGATACCCGATATACGAAGCCTGAAGAATCTTCTCCCCTCCCTTTAGGGCAGGGGTCGGGGGGAGGCTTACCTCATACGTTCCATCCTCATTCGTGATAGTTCCGGTGATCAGACTGGAGTCCTGCGCCAATACCGAGATCGTCACAAACGCCATCGCCTCCCCCCGCTCATTGATTACACTACCCTTGATCGTCTCTGCCGATACAAAGCCGGCCAAACTCAATAAAACGCTTACCAATAAAATCCTTTCAGTTTTCATTTTTTACCTTTCAATTGGTTCTACCCAATAGATACACACATTATGAAAAGGTTACACATCCTTTGTCCTTTCACCTTTCAATTTTCAATTTGGTTTTAGTCAAAATCGCTTCACATGCTTCCTCAATATCTTGATACGCTTCCTCAAAATCTCCTGTATACCATGGATCGGCGATATTTACCATTTGGTCATTTACCATTTGCTCATTTATTGAACCATTTGTCCATTGTTTCATTAAAGAGACCTTACGGTCTCTGTCCTCCCCGATAATCCGCTCTAACCAGCGCAGGTTCGACCGATCGGCACAAATCAGATGATCATAATATTCGTAATCCTCTCTCGTCACCTGTCGCGCGGCGTGATAACTGAAAGGAATACCTTTTTCCCGCAATTTGCGCTTAGCCGGCGGATAGATGTCGTTCCCGATCTCTTCCCGCGACACCGCCGCTGAGGCTACCTCATACTCCTCCGCCAACCCCGCTTGCTCTGCAAGGTGCTTGAAAACGAACTCCGCCATCACCGAACGGCAGATATTCCCGTGACATATAAAAAGGATTTTAGTCATTTCCTGAATTTTGACGCAAAGGTACGAAATAAAATCGACATACGCAAATATATGCCGATTTTTTTACACATTTTTGTAGGGCTTTCGCAAGAACAAGGATTGGTTCAAAAAATCAAACACGGCTACTATCGAAAAGTGGGATGACTATTTTGTCTAAATTGTCTAAATCGTCCTCTGAGCTATTTATTAGCCTTGCAAAGCGATTTAGACAATATAGACAATTTAGACAACTTCTTTCTTCCATTACGTCGGATTCAATCCGACCCCACCCATCACCCATTACCAATCACCAATCACCAATCACCCATTACCCATTACCAATTACCAATTACCTGCCATTCCCGCGATCTGCCCGCGACCACACCGCGACCTGCGTACAAGATCCTTCCGAGAACGACCCAATATGCATCTCCCTCCGGTCCTTCCTCTTGGCACTGGAAGCACCCGACTATCCCCTTTAACACACAAACAGGTGACTCACACGGGGAAGGGTGCTATTTCCGGCGCTTTATGCGATAGATGTCTTGCGGTGGTCGTGGAGGTAACCGCTGATACCCAATAACGCACAATTGGTGATGAAATAGCCACCGGCGAGGATCCACAGCGCGATATATTCCTTGGCTGTCCCTGCGAGTGTGGCACCCATCGAATTGATATGAATGAAGCCGTGCACACCCCATGTGTATGGGAAGAAATAGCTCAAATACCGCCATTCGTCGGGTAACATCTGTTGCGGCCAACTCACACCGGCAATAAAAATGAAGATGAGCGAAGTCGCGATAAGCAACACCATTCCGCTCTCGCGATTTCGGATAAACACACTCACGCTCATCGAGAAGAAGATCGTTGCCAGCAGATATGGAACCAGCAGTTTCATGATGTCGATGGGGTTGCCTATGTGCGGCAAACCGAACATCCGCGGGACAGCAAGCAGTACAAACACGCCGAGCGCCATATAAATCACAAAATAAGCCAATGACCGTCCTGCCGTGATACGAATCACACTATATCCGCGTCTATGTCCGGGCAGCAGGAAGAGTTCTTTGTTCTCCTCTCGCGCTGTGCCACCTAACATACAGATTCCGAAGAAAAGGGTCTGATGCAAAATCAGCATCAGCACAGCGGGGATAAGGAACGACGCGTATCCTCCACTCTCGCAGAAAAGTGCCGTCTCGGTATAAGGCGCCGCTTGCACCAGCTGCCACGCGAACTGATGGTCGTACCCCATCGCCTCATAGCGGTCGATCTGGATATTGGTCATATCCTCTAACATCACCTTGTTGCAACTCAGATAAATCGCCTTCATATAGAGGAACGAACTCATATCGCAATAGAGCGATATATGCGCCGTTTGCATACCGGTATTGAGATGCACCGCAAAATCCTCGGGGAAATAGATGATACCGTGCACTTTCTGATCCCGCAGCAGTCGCTCTGCCTCCGCCATCGACGTGCAATAATGCGTGAGCGTGATATCCGGCGAAGCGTTCCATCGATGCAAGAACGACCGGCTCTCAGGACTGTTACTCCTGTCCACCACTGCCACCGGCACATTCTCGATATTATCCTTCCAATAGATGAAATTATAGAGAATAGGGTAGGCAATAGTGGCGACAAAGAAGATGACAATCACACCCGGGTCGCGGAAGATTCGGCGTATCTCTTGGTCAAAAACCCACCAGGTCTCTTTGACTTTCTGCCATTCTTTATATAAAAATCGAGTGATACGCATCTTATTTCTTAGCCGCAAGGGCACGATTATTTCAACGGATAATTTTGATAAATGAGTGCATTATGCAGTCGCGGAGAAACGAGTAACGCCAACGGGAAGAACGCCATCAGACACGCTGCAGGGATGAACGTATTCATGATCGAACCCGCCATCAGCGCTTCGTTCACATAAATCAGATAATAATGCCTTAACGGAATAAGCCACGTCCACGCCTGAAAAACCGGCAGCATGTTCATCACCGGATACGTGAACCCCGACAGCGAGAAACCTAACATCCCATAGAGCGCACCGATAGAGATAGCATCTCGTAAGGTCGGTAACAGTCCGATAAGCGTCACCGCCATCGATTCCATCGCCAAAATCAGTAATATCGTACCGCCCACTAACCGCCACGACGAACCCAGCACCGGAAAATGCATAAAACGGAAGAGGATCACATTACACCCCACGCCCAAAACGATATAAAGCAACGTATATGGAATCAGTTTGCCCGTCATCGCCACCACATAATTGCCGCCGGCGGTGTCCAGCCACTCGTGCGAAGTCTTCATCTTCAACTCAAAGCCGATGGCGAAGATGGTCAGCATCAACACCACGAGTGATAAGATTCCCGGCAGAATGGTTGAGACCAGATAGATCGCATAATTGCTCCATGGGTTAGCAATCATATGCGCGGAGATAGCGACCGGTTGGATACGCTCCATGATCAAATAATCAGGCAATCCTTTCTTGCGCAATACCTCCCGTTGGAAAGCACCCGAAGTCAAGTTACACATCGTCAGTAACTGCTTGTACGCCGTGTTCGCACCTACCGTGTAGGCATTATTGACATAGAAATGCAGTTCGGGCTGTTTGAAACTCACCAAGTCCGCATAAAAGCCTTCGGGTATATCCAGAATACCATAGACCTCACCTCGTTGCATCGCCCGACGTGCCTCCGCATAATCCGGCGTGATCAACACAATCTGAACCGATTGCGTGGTGTTCGTCTCGTGGCATAAACGGCGCGAGATAGACGATTGATCATGATCAACCACCGCCACCGGAATACGTTCCGGCGCTCCGCGTTTGAGGATACTGAGGAAGAAAACCGTACATAGTACCATCACGCCTACTGACGCGAAGATATACAACGGCCGCACGAACATCCTGCTTAGTTCGCGCTTCGTCACCGCCCATATGTTACGGAGAATAGTCGTTGGTCGTTGGTCGTTAGTCGTTGGTCGTTAGTCGTTGGTCGTTACGGGACAGAGCCTGTCGTTGGATTATTTAACCACAATCGCAGTCATGCCGGGGCGCAGGTCTTGAATAGGGTGCAACGGACGTGCTTTGACATCAAACGTGCGCACGTCGTACTGTCCGTTCGCTTTCGTACTACGCCACGTGGCGTACGTACCCATCGCTTTGATATACGTTACCTCCACGGTGTACTCTTGGTCGCCTAAGGCAGGGATACGCACACGCATCTCCGAACCCACTTTGATATGACTCAACATATCCTCGCGGATGGCGAAAGAGAACCACGCGTCGTCCAGATCCACTACCGCCATCACCGGACTGCCTTGCCCCACTAACTCACCTACTTTCGGGAAACGCTCACTCACCTCGCCGTCCACCGGTGAAGTCAGATACCGCTCTGCTCTCGCTAACTCCACTTCCTGAATGACCCCATCCACGCGTGCCACTTGGGCTTCGGCTGCGGCTTTGTCTTCAGCTCGCGCACCTGCTACCGCCATATCGTACTGGCTCTTCGCCGCACGCACAGTAGCGGCCGCCGCTTTGTACTGCGCCTCTACCTCATCTTTCTTCTGCGCACTCACCACACCTTTCTCATACAGGTTCTTCACACGCTCATAACTCTTACGGTAGATCTCCTCACCGGCTTTCGCTTTCTGCCATAACTCGTACGCACCTACGATCTGTTCGTGCTGCGCACCGTTCTTCGCTTTCTGATTAACCGCCTCAGCCATATTACGAGCCGCTTGCGCCTGTGCCATCTTCGCCTCCACTTCCGGCGAATAGATAATAACTAACGTGTCACCTTTCTTCACATGATCGCCTTCTTCGGCAAGGAACATCTCAATGCGTCCCGGCACTTTGCCCGAGATACGATATTCGGTTGCCTCCGCCTCGCCTGTGATCAACACTTCGTCCTCGCGTAGCGCGAAAAGTCCAACCAACGCGACAATCACCACGACTGCCAATAAGGCGGCTAAACCTAATAGCAAACTTCCTTTTTTCTCTCGATTCATAACTGCAATGTGTTTGTATATTGCTTCAATCTTGTTTCTTGTACGTGTGCTTCCACTTGTGCATCCACGCGATCGGTGCAAGCGGACAACCACGCCGTCTGGGCTTGCATCAGATCCGAGGCAGTCGCCATCCCTTCGGTGTACGCCTCTTGCGCGAAACGTAACACCTCTTCCGCGTTCTTCACCTGCATATCCGCCATCACCACTTTCTGTTGCGCTTCCAGCACTTTCTGGTTCGCCTGCGTGACCTGCAGCGTCAGTAACTCACGCGCCTCTTCTTTCTTAAGCGCCACCACTTTCGCCTCATGTTTGGCTGCCTTTACACGCAAGATATCATCCGCGTGCGCAATAGGCATATTCATCACTACGCCGGCGGAGAAAAAACCCGTCCCTTTCCACTGGTTGGAAAAACCGTTCTCCACACTCGGGTTGGTGTAGATATAATTCGCTTGCGCCATAATATTCGGTTGCAAACCGGCTGACATCATCTTCACATTCTGCTTCGCAATCTTCTCCGCCTGTTCCAGCAACCGCATCTCATCTCGTCCCTCTAACACTGACGCCATCTCCGGAAGGGTGTCGTGTAACGCGATATCGTCCAAACCGCTCTCATCCACCTCAAACGCTGCGTCCAGCGACAATCCCATCAACTGCGCCAACGCCATTTTCGAAAGCACCAACCCGTTCGTCGCCTGCATTTTCTTCACCTCCGCATCGCCCCGTTTGGCCTTCACGTTCAGCAGATCCGAATGCGTGGCAAACCCTTCTGCGACCGCCTCTTCCACGTTCTTTTCCAGTGTCACCAGCAACTCATAATACTGTTCCGCCAACGCTTTCTTCTGCTGCACAGCCACCACACGCCAGTACGCCTCATCCACCGAAACGATCAACGCCTGCTGTTTCTTATCCGCCTCTATCTCTGTCATCTCACGCGTAGCCGACGCAATCCGATAAAGCGCCATCAGCCTACCACCTACATAAATCGGCTGCGTCACACCCACTTGACCTAACACCACATGCGTCATATCTGGATTGAGTGCGCGGTAAAACTGCTGATACGCGTCCGCAATCATCTGACCCGTCTCCGCACTCAACGCACTCACCTGCGCATTCATATCCGGCAACGTGCGGGTGCTGTATTCCAATTGGTTCATGTACGAACTCTCGCTCCACTGAAATGAACCCTCACCATTAGCACCCACACGTGCCGTTCCGAAACTGAAATTCATCTCGTTAGGCAGCAACACCGGCGATTTACTGTTCCACATATACGCCGCATTCAAACCGAACTTAGGGAACATAGCCGCCAAAGCCGCTTTCTCATTCAACTCAGCCACAGCCAGTTGTTCCTGACGTAACTCCGCCTGAGACGAGGACTCCAATGCCATCTGACGACAATCGGCTAAGGAATAGACCTGTGCTAACGAAGGTTTAGCCAACGCCAAAGCCAACGCCAACGCCAACGACCAACGAGGCCCTGACTGGACCAACGACCAACCCCTTCTCATATCAGTTGCGTTTTGCCAAACTCTGAATACCCTCACCACGCAGCGTCCGAAGCGAACTCTGCGACTTGCCGTCGTACTGCAGGTTAAAAACCAGATTATTGTCATACGCATCGGCATACCCGCGAACGCGTATATCATAGACCTCATATTCCTTGCGCTCGCGCACAAGAACCGTGTCGTGAATCAAAATACCTGCACCGATAGAAATCGTGTCGTAATACTTCACTACTGTCGGCACTTCCAGCGTTCGGTAGTACGGCGCAAAACGAATACGCTTACCATCCGCGATGCCATGCGAAATACTCACGTCGCCATTCAACGGATCGAACGTCAGCAATAAACTGTCACCGTTATGCAAACTCACTACCTCCAACGTGCCGGATTCGTTATCCAGGTTCGCCACCAACGTGTCCGCCTTCGTCGCACCGGCGAAATTCTCTTCTAACGTCACTTTGCCCGTCGTCTTGTACCGATAAGTGCCCTTCACGTCACGCACTTGAGCCGAATCGGAGCATGCCGTCATCAACATCAGCAATGCCCCAAAATAAATCATTTTATGTTTCATATCTTCTTTCTTTTCTAAAGCACTTTTCTTGCCGCAAAATATGTACCACTGTCAGTCTTTACTGACATTCTGGCATAAAATCACACAAAAAACGCACATAATTTTGCGTATGTGCGTTTTTTTTAATGAAGAAACAATTTACGCTTCTTTTGCGGGCTCAGTAGGTTCAGTAGGTTCAGCAGGTTTATTGCCGTACTTCTTGTACAAACGCATCTCTACCAAGAACGAACAAAGCAGTCCTACACCGATACCGAAAGCGAGAATCAGCCAGAAATAAATGTTTCTCAGATTAAAACTGAGACCTTCAATCAGCCAGTTAATCAACGCGCCAAGACCCAAACCTAACAAGATACATGCTGTGCGAAGTGTGTCGAGGTTGACGGGCCCCATTTGACGCGGTTGTTTCGCCTTCTTGGGCTCGTCGATGAGCAGTTTGGCAGTCTCCGCGTCCGTGTGGTTCTCAATAATCAACTGACGAATCTCTTTGTCGCGTTTCTTCTTGACCATCGAAGAGATGAATGCCATTAGAACGGCAACAACCGGTAAACCGAAGATAAAGATGACGCCTAAAATGCCTGTGATAGAATCCATAAAGCCTTCCATAACTATATAATTTTAATTGTTTAACATTCACTTATATGATACGCGATTTGCGAAAAGGTTACAGGTCTGCGACCGAAAAATCGTGCAAAAACTTTCCACTGAGCCCAAAGAGCGTAAGAACCGGCACTATAAAGGTTACCCACATGTTCTCTTGTGGCAAAAACGGCACTCCCTGTTTGAGCATCCAAAGATATGCAATAACCATCAACGGCAAACCAAAACAAATACCCAGCAACTTTACCCATTTGCGAACAATCTTCATCCGCATGTCGCGACGAACGGTTTTCATTACCTGACGGTTGATCTGCTCAACCATTTGCTTTTTCTGCGCACTCTGCACAAACAAACTATCTAATTCTTGATCGGTCATACTATATATCCTTTCACTTTTCACCTTTCACTTTCCTCTTCAATCGTTCGCGGATGCGGAACACTCGCACTTTCACATTGTTCTCCGTTTGCCCTAACCGTGCGGCTATCTCTGCCAACGGAACATTCTCATAATAGTGCCACTGAATAATCTGTCTGTCCCCTTCCGGCAATTGATTAACCGCCTCTTCAAGGGATTGAAGTCTCTGCTCTTTCTCTTCATCATAGCCTTCATCGGGTATATCTGCCATCTTTTCTATCTCGTCGGACCCGAATGACTGGCTTACTCCGGTTCTAAACCGGTTTTCCCGTTCCAACAACCTCAGTGCTATATGGTTCGCAATAATCGTCACCCACGCACCGAAATTCTCCCCTCGCCAACTGTCTAACTGCTTATAGGCCTGAATAAAAGCCATTTGTGTTACTTCAGCCGCGTTCTCCTCGTCCTTCACAATCCGCAACGCTGCTCCCAACACGCGCGCCGTATAACGTTCCATCAATGCCCCAAATGCACGAGAATCATTCTCATGCAGTACTTGTCGTATCAGCTCTATGTCACTCAATTGACTTGCCATCTATCCATATGATACAGATACCGACGAAAGGTTACACCTCTCCTTCACTTTTTTTGAGAAAATGCAGCAACGGTCCTACAACTTCTCTGATTGTAGCATGATTTGCAAACTTCGGTCAGGCTGTCCTTCTTGCGTAAAAGCACCCATCTCATAACTGCCCCAACCCAACGGAATATACTCAGCCGGTCGCCAACCACCATACACCTGCGGTTCCCAGTAAAAAATGCCCGCACACGAATCAATAGTGGTTATCCTTTGGATAAAATCTGCCATCACCGCAGGCGAAAGACTGTCGTTGGCGAACATACCTACCTCCGCAATCATCACCGGGCAATGCCAGTCTTGAATCAACCGACGGATGTTCGCTTCAGCCAACTCATTCATCTCCTGCCAACTCTTACCGCCATTCCACGCACTCATCATCGGATAGTGACTCAAACCGATCATATCCCACTTACCGCCGTGCGCAGAAAGGTTCTCCCAGAACCAGTCACGCCGCTCGTACGCGTTATCGACATGCACAATAACTGTAATCTCCGAAAAAACCTCCTTCGCCGCCTCATAGCCTGCCGTCGTCAACCCCGCATAATGGTCCCATGCTTGTTCTATCTCCTTCTCTTTAGGGAGGGTAGGGGTAGGCTTCTCCACTTTTCCCATCGGCCACAACATCCCATTCGGCGTCTCGTTACCTACTTGCACCCACTCCGGCTCAATACCTTCTTGCTGAAGCGCCCGTAACACATCCAACGTATGTTCCCGAACTGCCGCTTTCATCTGCTCATAATCAAAATCTTGCCACGCTGCAGGTATCTCCTGATGACTCGGGTCCGCAAAAAAATCCGAATAATGAATATCGATCATCACACGCTGTCCTGCCTTCACAGCACGTTTGGCCAAACCCAACATATCTCCCTTGTTGCTCCAACCCGTACTATGGTTCACCCACACCCGCAGACGAACGGCATTCATCCCCTCTCCCCGCAACAACTCAATGCAATCTCTCGACTCTAAACGCTCATCTCTAAACTGGACTCCGTCCTCCTCCATCTCACTCAACCAACTCAAATCACAGCCTTTCGCCCACGAACCACGCTCACTGTCCGTCTGTGAACGATCCGTCCCTAAACTACAACCGGCTAATACCATCCCGGCTAAAATAATACATACTACTTTTTTCATATTGTTCTCTATTTATTTGTGTTTTTTTGTCCGAAGGACGGTCTTTCTAACACAAAATACGGCGGAGGCCAAAGACGTAGTACAGGCTTCCGGGGTGCGTAGAGAACGGACTGGTTTCCAGTCGCTCTTTGCCGCGAAAAACAAGATAAACAGGTTGATAGTGATGAATCAGTTTGCGCAAGAAAGCTGTGCGGGTTCGGTTCTTGCCGAATTGCACGCGCTGCGCACTATAACTGAAATGCGTAGGAGCGGAAATCTGAGCTTGTGCGCTACTGCCGATGATGGTTAAGGGTTCTCCTTGGATACCCACCATTGTGCTGAGGCTCATTGGCTGCACAGTGCAATCCGCCGAAGAAGTCGGTTGACCGCTGCCTTCTGCTGACTGACTGCAGACAGCAGATAGCTGAATCACAACACTCGCCAAGAACAGTAATATGTATCCTACGCGTTTCATTCTTTCGGAATGAACTTGCAAAGGTACAACAAATATTTGAAATAAACAAAAAAAATGCAATAAAAATCAAATTTATTTGCGTTTTTGGGCTCTTTTTGACTAATTTCTATAGAAAAAAATGAGTTTTTCTGACAAAATGTAGGGCAAAAAAATCCCCTACGGTTTCACAACCATAGGGGACAATGAAGAAATTTTAATCTACTCTTTTTAAGATGTAGTTGGGAAAACACTTATTGGAAGTGTATAACAGCACGACGGTTTTTAGCGCGGTTTTCACGGGTGTCGTTCGGAGCGACCGGCTCGGTTTGACCCTTGGAGTCGCACTTGATCTGACTCGCATCCACACCTTGCTTCACCATGTATGCTTTCAGCGCTTCGGCACGGCGTACATCGTAGAACTCGAGGTTCTGGCGTGCGTCACCGTAGTTATCGGTATGGCCGGTGATGACGATCTTGATGGACTTGTCGGCTTTCATCTTCTCGCACAACTCGTCCACTACCGCTTTCTCTGCCTCCGGCATATTCAGTTTAGCACCTTCCGTGTCGAAGTGGACAGAA
>JAFSWF010000033.1 GCA_017444615.1 Paludibacteraceae bacterium
GATAACCATAGGATACCCATAGGATAAACGCCCTTTTTGTGCAATTTCGTCACATTTTCTATATATATACGTAGTATATATATACTTTTTGTTCATTATTTTTTATTTGCACATGTCATTTTTTTTTTGTAACTTTGCACGCTTTTTTATTGTATCGCATATGACGCACACACATATACACACGCACGCACTCGCTTTGCTCATGGCACTAATCATGGCGCTTCCCCTTGGAGCAGCCACCTATACCATCAGCTCTTTGGCGGAATTGGAAGCCCTTGCAACCAACATCGCGGCTAACAACGGCTACGAAGGAGATGACATCTTCTTAGAGGCGGATATTACCATTCCTTCCGGCACAACATGGACCGCCATTGGCTCTGCTACTCATCCTTTCAAGGGACATTTTGATGGCAAGAACCATTTAATCAGCGGCCTCACCCAGATAAACGGCGATGGTGGCTACGGCTTCTTTGGAGTCATCGGCGCAAACGGCCATGTAGAAAACCTCGGCATCAGCGAAGGGTCAATCGTTGCGTTAGGCAATTATGTCGGAACATTTGCCGGCGTCTGCGCAGGTACCATCCAAAATTGCTGGAGTATGGCGCAAATAACGCTCGCAGGTAATACCGTGGGAGGCTTTGTTGGACAATTAGAAGCCACTGCTTCGCTCTCAGATGTCTATTCTGTAGGACCTGTTCTCTCCATGCAATCAAGTACCGTGGGAGCCTTCGTAGGATACAATAACGGAGGTGCCATCACCCGCGCATACACCAACGCCTATGCCAAAAACGGAAACGGGTTTGTAGGCCAAGACAACAACGGTTCCTATACCGAGTGTTACTTCGATCGCAAACTCTACATGCTCGAACCCGGTGCTACAACAGTAACACCCGTGGACACGACTTCCCATATGTTCACTCGCCTCACCGATGCACACTGGGCACATACCAATAATCTCTATCCGCAACTGGAAACTTTCAAGAACACAGACGCCTCCTTACTCTCCGTAACGCCCTTATTCGTTGATTCCACAAAAGAAGATCACGCCAACAAGAATCTCATCAACGACATCTCTTTCGACACCTCCAACGGCATCACTTGGGCGTGTCAGAAAGAAGAAGATACCCTCTATGTTAAGATCAACGGCAATAAAGCATCTATCGTGCGTCCGTGTACCGACAGAGAAGTGATGTTGGATGCACACCTCAACGGTTACATCCACACGTTCTATCTGCTCCCTAAACCCGTCGATGACCTGAAAATCCTTCCTTTTAGTGCCACCGCTACGCAAGAGAGTTGTTTTGGCGACCATTTTCAGCAACCCTCAATGCCTACCATATTAGATGGAACACCCACCTACCACTATCGCATCACACTTGATTCGCTCGATGCCACTACACAAGCCATCAAAAAAACAACCGTGCTGGCAGATGATGATGACGCTTCCTACCCCACTTATGCTTTATGGCAAGCTATAGACACGCTTCCCACCAACCAAACAGGACTCTTTGCGCTCCATTTCTACGCACATGACGAAGGCTGTTTCCTCGACTGGAAAGAGTGTCCCAACACCTATAAATACATTGTTTACCCGAAAGTTATACTCGGCGAAATAGCGGATGGCACAAACCGCGCAGATACGCTCTTTGTCAACCAAACCCTCTCCATTACCGGTACGCCTACCACCGGCGGCAAAGCGCCTATCCAATACCAATGGTTCATCAATGATTCTGTTTGGGAAGACTCCACAAACTTAGCCATCACCGGACATCTTCTAACCGACACCGGCACGTTCATCTTCACCCGCATGTCCTACGACGCACATTGTTATCTCAACGAAGACAGCGTTCCCGATGCCGGAAGCGACACCGTGTTAGTCATTTATCCCTTTGACCCGGGCGCTATAGAAGTAAACACCGACACGCTCATTTTCTGCTCGTCTGACGAAGCCAAAGCCATCACCCTCCAAGACACTCTGGCCAGCGGAGCAATGGAAGAGTTCGGATACCTCTATCAATGGTACTACGCCGTAGGAACTGACACTACCGCCATAAACGGAGCAACGGACCACAGCCTCTCACTCGCCATTTTCAATTTCGTAACAGGCACCACCTACACCTTCTTCCGTAAGACGCGAAACAACTGGTGGAGATGTCCCTTCACGCAATCCAGAGGACAACAAACCATCCGAATTCTGGCGCCCTACCAAGCTGGTTCAATCACCAACCATACCGATACCATTTACGCCGGAGATACCATTTCTATCATCGGTTCAGCTCCTACCGGAGGATTAGAACCCTACTCCTACCAGTGGTACTCCAACAACTCCCCCATCGCCGATTCTACCCACCAGAACATGGTCAATCATGTGTTGACGGAACTCGGTCAATACCTCTTCACTCGCGCGTCCGCTGACGCCCTCTGTAGTCCGGATTTAACACTCGACGAAGGAACCGACACACTACTGGTTATCGTTCCCTTCGACCCGGGAGCTGTCGCCAAAGCAGAAACACAAGTGTTCTGCACCGTAGAAGACGCACAATCGTATCTCATCGCAGACACCGCGGCCTCCGGAGCCATCACCGAGAATGGTTATTCCTATCAATGGTATCAAGTCATCGGCACAGATACAACCATCCTCACATCCGCCACTAACGAAAACCTCTCTCTCTCCGACCTCACCCTCGAAGCCGGCAAGACATACACTTTCTTCCGCATGGCGCGAAACAACTGGTGGAAATGTCCATTCACCGAATCCAGGTGGAACCAAACCATCCAAATACTCGCGGACTTTGTACCGGGGAGTATCACTTCGGCCGCAGACACTATGGCCGTAGATGCCATCACACCTATCTCTATCTCCGCCACTGCCTCTACGGGCGGACAAGCACCTATCACGTACCAGTGGTATTGCAACACTACCGCCATCGACGGAGAGACGAATCAAGACCTGTCGTCATACACACTCCCCTCTACCGCAGGCACTTACACCTTCACGCGCTGGTCTGCCGACGCGCAATGCCATCCTTCGGCAGAAGATGAAGGAACTGTTACCATTCTGATTTACAACCCCTTCCTCCCGGGCGCTATAGCAGCTAACTCCGACACGCTCACTTACTGCACGTTGGATGAAGCCAAGAACATCACTATCTCATCGCAAACACCGGCTTCCGGAGGTATCGAAGATAAAGGTTACCTCTACCAGTGGTTCCAGATAGTGGATGCCGTGACCACGGAGATAGCCGGTGCTACCAACGAAGCCCTCTCCCTCTCCGACCTCACCCTCGAAGCCGGCAAGACATACACTTTCTTCCGCAAGGCGCGAAACAACTGGTACCAACTCCCAACATGGGAGAACTCCGCCAACGAGCAGTCCATCTATATTCTCGCAGCCGTCAATACCGGCTCAGTAGAGACCAAAGACTATGGAGTTCAGTGCACCGATATTACTACGTTTGATATCTCTATTGACGAAATAACGCCGGCTTCCGGTGGCGAACAAACCCTCGCTTATCAGTGGCAATACACCCTCGACGGAGGCTCGCCCATAGACATAACCGGTGAGACATCCGCTTCGCTTACCTACACCCTCACGCTCGATGAAACCAACGCCGGCAAGCAATACACCTTCCGCCGTTATGTAAAACAAGGGACCTGTGAGTGGCTACCCTCCGATGGCTATGCGACCTTCCGTTTCGGACACGAAGAACATCACACACGCTCCATCACCATTTGCTCGGACAAAATGCCCTACACCCTTACCCGCACACGCTTAGATGGCACGTCCGATTCACACACCTTCACCGCAGATGGCGAGGCTTGGATATTCAATACGCAAAACTCTGCCGGTTGTCAATCGGACACCACCTTCACGCTCAAGGTAAAACCCGTTCCGCAAGTAGCCATCGAGACCACTACCGCCCTCTGCCAGCAGGATCATCAACTGTCACTCCCCTTCGATATTACCAGCGGAGACGCGGATTATTTCCGTATCACCTACACGTCCGAACTGGCAGCCTTATTGGGTCGAACAGACACTGCCGACTGGATTACTACTCCGGGGTCCATCACCATTCAATCCGTGCCACTCTTGGGCAACGATGAATACACAATGCTGGTCTCGTTCGCAGACTCCGAGTCGGGCGACACACCGGCGGATTACTGCTACACAGACCCGCAAGTCGTCACTTTCCATGCCCAACTGGGAGGATATGTGCATAGCAAATTTGAGCGAATTCTCTTTGTGGACAATAATCCCGAAAACGGCGAACAACCCGCTCCCAAACTGTCTTTCAATGCCTACCAGTGGTTCAAGGACGGCGTGCAGCAAGAAGGACAAACAGGCCAGTACTACCATGAGGATGGCGCACTATTGAATGGCACCTACTACGTACTGCTCACCGACACGGCGGGACAAACATATCGCTCGTGTCCGGTAATAATGACACCTACCTCGGCTTCCGGAGTCGCCCCTACAACGGTTTATCCCGTTCCTGCGAACGTCGGCGAAGTAATAACCGTCGTTTGCAACAACGCCGATATAACAGTCATTGCTACCAGCGGAGAACGAGTACTCACACGCACCGATGTCGCGATACAAACCCAATTCAATGCACCGACTATTCCGGGCTTCTATCTCATTCAAATAGCCCACAAAGACGGTCGCATAAAAACCCATAAACTAATCGTCAAATAAGGAGGACCGCCATATGAAAAAATCAATGCTTATACTTTGTTTGCTGTCCTTCATCAGCGGTTCTATTGAGGCAAGAAGATACTACCCTGATTCTATTCAGGCGCTTTCCGCACAAGAACCCCGAATCGAAAAGGGATGGAACTTTGAGTTCTATGGCGGAGCCGGACTCGGACGTTTTGAGTTCCAGCAACTGGGCGCACAATACACACCCGCACATACAGACACGCGCCTCGCCTACCCCACTTGGAATGCAGGACTAAGCATCAACTATTATTTCCTGCCATGGATGGGTATCGGCACAGGCGCTGAGTTCCATAATTACGTCAACACAGTTGACATCACACGCGGTTGGAGCGTCACACGGCAGGATTACCAAAACGACACCTACACCCTTACCGCCACACCCTCTAACCTCCGCGAACAAGAGAGCCTCTCCATGCTGGAAGTGCCTATCGCCCTGCGATTCCGCGCAATCCCCAAGAGAGTGGGTTTCATCGGGAGCCTTGGCGTCAAACTGGGCTTCCCGATGATCAATAACTACCGACTTGACCCTAACGGCAAGATCGCCAATGTGGTCGATTACCCCTATTGGAATTGGACTTGGTCGAATGTGCCCGGGGTGATGGAAGATGTTCAACTGGCGCAAAAGAAAGGCTCCAACGCCTTCAAGACCATCAACTACGCAGCCTTTATAGAAGCAGGTTTACTCATCCAACTCTCTCAGCGAATAGACCTGGCCATCAGCGCTTTCGGCAATTTCTATTTTAACGACGTCCTCTCCGAGCACACCGCAGACCTGAGTTTTGCGGCCGAATACGCTCCCTCTGCTTATATCGAACCGCCTTTTACAGGAAATTACGCCGGTGTCTTAGCCACCAACGAAGTGCAACAATTGCACCCGTGGTCGGCAGGGCTCAAAATAGGTTTGCACATCAATGCTAACCGAACCAAAGCACAGCGCGAATACGACGAATGGGCAAAAACGGCACCGTGGGAATATGAGTTCGAGGATGACGAAGACCTGTATAATGACACCACCGGCAATGCCCTACCTGCCGATTCTACCACCCTTGAGCAACCTGTCGAGGCAACGACCGACACTACCGCCCAACAAGTGGTTTACATCACCGCCGATTGCCACTGTCCGGAATGCGACACCACCCCGCAGATCATCATCATACACGATACCATCATCCAATATGTGCAGCAACTGGATGAACTCCTCAGCACTTCCGTCATCTTCTTCAATCTTGATGATGTCAAACCCATCCTCGAACCCGAAGATATCTTAATCAACATCGCCAACACGCTCAAGGCGCACCCGACCATGCGCGTGCTCATCAACGGACACGCTTGCAAGTTAGGAAGCCCCGGCTACAACATGATTCTGGCGAAGAAGCGTGCTGAGACAGTTGCCAACCGTCTGCGTGCCTTAGGTGTCCGCGATGACCAGATGACCGTCCGCAGTCTCGGCTCTAAACATCCTTTCCGCTACAACGGACTGCACACGCTCAGCAAAGACCGACGCGTAGAGATCATACCGGAAGGTATCGGATATCCGTCCGAAACAACCGAAAAAGTGATCCCTGGTTCACGGCTCGCACAGATAGCACGTCGCCACTATGGCGAACCCGAATATTGGGTTTTCATCTACGAGGCGAACCGCAAGAAAATCAGCAAACCCGATGACATTCAAATAGGCACCGAACTGGTTATACCCGACCTCAGCAGACGACTCAATGGCATGTCCAAAGAGCAAGTACAGGCAGAAGTGGAACGGCTCAAAGCCAAAATAAAGACGAAAAAGAGATAACACCCAGATGACCATCAGCGATTTGCATAGTTTGTTCGCTACGCATCCCGAATTGGGACTCATCACCCGCGAACTCAAGCACGAAGAGGCACACCTGCTCATCACAGGTCTGCATGCTTCGACGCGTGCGCTCGCCCTGAGCGCATTGAAGCAACCGCTGTTCATCATCCTCGATAACTCCGAAGCGGCACAATACCTCTACGCCGACCTCAAAACGCTCAATGCCGACGTCACTTATTTTCCCTCTTCGCAGCGACGCCGCACTACCGACGAAGCAGCAATGGTACAACGAACCGAAACGCTCACAGCGCTCGCCAACAACCGTCTGCCCATAGTCGTCACCTACCCCGAAGCCATCGTAGAACCTACTCCTGCGCCGGAGAACTTGCTGCAACAGTCCTTCAACCTGCATGTAGGCCAAGAGTTACAAATCTCTTCTCTCAACGCTCAACTCTCAACGCTCAACTTTGAGAGAGTTGACTTCGTCTTCCAACCCGGCCAGTATGCCATCCGAGGAGGTATCGTCGATATCTACAGTTACGGACACGATTATCCCTACCGCGTGGACTTCTTCGGCGATGAGATAGACTCCATCCGCGAGTTTGACATCGAGGACCAATTATCCAAGGCCAAAGTGCAAACCGCCACCGTAGTCGGCTCGAACCAAACACAAGAGCATCACGAGACAATCCTAGACTATACTCGTGGGTATACCGTATTCATCAGCAATGATTTTGCTACCGTGCGCTTTAAACTCAACGGACTCGAAGACTTCGAACATAAACGAACCATCGAGTTGGCGGAGAAAAGTACCTTCCCCACCCACGCAAAGATTGCCTTCGACACCACGCCGCAGCCACTCTTCCATAAGCAGTTCGACATCCTCACAGATGACCTGAAGCGACATGCGCAAGAGGGCTACAAGATTTATATCCTCGCCGAGCAGCAGAAACAACTCGACCGCCTCAATGCCATCTTTGAGTCTATTGAAGAAAGCCAACGGCCAACAGCCAACAGCCAACAGCCTATTTTTGTAGGCATCAACGCTACACTCCACGAAGGCTTCATTGATCACGGGCTGAAAATCTGCTGCTACACCGACCATCAGATCTTCGAGCGTTACCACCGCGTGACCATGAGTTCGGAAAATGCACGCCGAGGCAAGGCCATCATCACCTTACGCGAGATCAACCAACTCCAAGTAGGCGATTACGTCGTTCATTCGGACCACGGCATCGCTACCTTCGGCGGACTGGTCACCACGCCTGTCAACGGCAAACCGCAGGAGATGATCAAACTCAATTTCCGCGATGGAGCGAATGTGTTTGTCTCTATCCACAACTTGCACCGCATCTCCAAATACAAAGGCAAAGAAGGGTCCGAACCTACTATCTCACGGCTCGGAAGCGGACAGTGGGAACGACTCAAAGAACGCACGAAAGATAAAGTCAAAGACATCGCACGCGACCTCATTCGTATCTACGCAACCCGCAAGCAGCAACAAGGGTTTGCGTACTCCCCCGACGGCTATATGCAGCATGAGTTGGAAGCGTCTTTCCTTTACGAAGACACACCCGACCAAGCCAAAGCCACCGCCGATGTCAAGCGTGACCTCGAAAGTCCCATGCCTATGGATAGACTCGTCTGCGGAGATGTAGGCTTCGGTAAGACCGAAGTGGCTATGCGAGCTGCTTTCAAGGTGGCCACAGACGGCAAACAAGTAGCCGTACTCGTTCCAACTACCGTACTCGCCCTGCAGCACTATAATACCTTCCGCGAACGAATGGCGAACATGCCGGTGCGCATTGAATACCTCAGCCGACTCAAGTCTGCCAAAGAGACCAAAGAACTGCTTGCTGACCTCGAAGCCGGTAAGATAGATATCCTCATCGGTACGCATAAATTAGTCGGCAAGACCGTCAAATGGCACGACCTCGGTCTGCTCATCATTGATGAAGAACAGAAATTCGGTGTCACTGTCAAAGAGAAACTCAAATCGCTCCGCGCGAACATTGATGTCCTCACCCTTACGGCCACACCTATCCCGCGTACCTTACAGTTCAGCCTCTTAGGCGCACGCGACCTCAGTATCATGACCACCCCGCCGCCTAACCGATACCCCGTACAAACGGAACTCATCACACTCGATGACGAAGATATCATCAAGGAAGCCATCGACCTCGAGATGGAGCGAAACGGACAGGTCTTTATCGTCAATAACCGTATAGAGATGCTTCCCCGCATTGAGCATCGCATCAGCAAAATATGCCCCGAAGCGCGAATCATCATCGCCCATGGACAGTTGCCCTCCGAAGAGATGGAGAACAGACTCGAAGCGTTCATCAATTACGATTACGACATCCTCATCTCAACCACTATCATCGAGTCCGGAGTGGACATCCCTAATGTGAACACCATCCTCATCTTCTCCGCGCAGCAGTACGGTCTGGCTGACTTGCACCAACTCCGCGGACGCGTAGGACGGTCGAACCGCAAGGCCTATTGTTACCTCATCACACCCGATCGCGAACTGCTCACAGCCGATGCGCGCAGACGACTCGAAGCGCTGAGTACCTTCGCGGAATTAGGCGCAGGCTTCAACTTGGCTATGCAAGACCTCGATATACGCGGCGCAGGAAACATGCTCGGCGCAGAGCAATCCGGTTTCATTGCTGACCTCGGTTACGAAACCTACCAACGCATTCTCAACGAAGCCGTCGAAGAACTGAAAGAAGAGGAAGGTGTGGAGGAGAAAGAAGCCAATAGCCAATGGCCAATAGCTAATAGCCACACTTGGGTGGCCGACTCGCAACTCGAGACCGACATCCCTGTCTGCTTCCCCAACGATTACATCGAGAATATCTCCGAGCGTATCACACTCTACCGCGAACTGGATAGCCTCCATAGCGAAGAACAGATGTTGGACTTCCGCAAGAAACTCATCGACCGCTTTGGAGTACTACCCGAACCCGCAGAAGAACTACTTTCTGTCGTACGCTTACGCTGGCTATGCGGCAGACTCGGTATCGAGAAGATCCTACTCAAGCAAGAAAGAATGACCCTCTTCCTCGTGCAAAAGAAAGACGCCTACTGGCAGTCCGAAGCCTTCGGAAACATCGTCCAATACGCCATCACACGCCCCGAACGGTGTTCCCTGCACGAAGAGACCGATAAGAAAGGCGTCAAGACCGGACGACGGTATGTTACCATCACTAATGTCAAAACGATCGCAGGCGCCATCAACCTACTAAGCAAAATAGAAAATGGTAAATAGTAAATGACCAAATGGTAAATGGTAAATGGTAAATGGCTTTATGAAATTTATAGGAATCATACCGGCACGCTACGCTTCTACCCGTTTCCCGGGTAAGCCTTTAGCAGAGATATGCGGCAAGACTGTCATCCGGCGCGTCTATGAGCAAGCCTGCAAAGCCTTGGACACTGTTGTAGTAGCCACCGATGATGACCGCATCTATGATGATGTAGAATCTTTCGGTGGCAAAGTGGTGATGACGCGTCCTGACCACAAATGTGGCACGGACCGTTGCCTCGAAGCGTACCAAGCTATCACTACTCCTACTTGGCGGACACAAAACGACACCGACACTGTCGTCATCAATATACAGGGCGATGAACCCTTCATCCAACCCGAACAGATTGAAGCACTCATGGCATGCTTTGAACGCGAAGGAACAGAGATAGCAACCCTTGTTCGACCCTTTACGGACAGGGACACGAAAGCAGACCTCGAAAATCCCAACACACCCAAAGTGCAATGGGATAAAACAACCGGCATCGCTCAGATGTTCTCTCGAAAGGTAATCGCCTGTGCCGATGGTTCGCACTACCGTCATATCGGTATCTATGCGTATCGGGCGGATGTGCTGAGCCGCATAACCACCTTACCGCAGAGTCCGCTCGAGATAGCCGAACGCTTGGAACAACTCCGCTGGCTCGAAAACGGGTATTGCATCCGCGTAGGCGTCACCGACACACCGACCATTGGCATCGACACGCCCGAAGACCTCGAGCGAGCCATTGAGTGGTATAAACGGTCGTAATCCCATAATAACGTAATTACGTAATAACGAATAAAATAACTAAAATATTAACCTTTTTAAAAAACACATTAATTATGGCAAAAGAAAACTGTCCGACTCCGCACATTGGTGCGCAGTACGGTGAAATCGCAAAAACGATGATTATGGCGGGCGATCCGCTTCGCGCTAAACTGATGGCTGAGCGTTTCTTAGAGAACCCTGTTCAGATTAACAACGTGCGTGGAATGTTAGGTTTTACTGGTACCTATAAAGGCAAAAAAGTGACCGTTATGGGTCATGGTATGGGTATTCCTTCTATCGGTATCTACAGTTACGAACTCTTTAACTTCTACGATGTTGACACTATCATCCGCGTAGGTTCATGCGGCGCCCGTCAAATGTATGTTAACCTCGGCGACCTCGTGATCGCACAAGGTAGCTGCACCGACAGCAACTGGGATGCGCAATACAATCTGCCGGGACACTATGCTCCCATCGCAGACTTCGAACTCTGCCGCAAGGCCGTGGATGCTGCCGAAAAACGTGGC
Organism: Paludibacteraceae bacterium; assembly: GCA_017444615.1. Taxonomy (GTDB): domain Bacteria; phylum Bacteroidota; class Bacteroidia; order Bacteroidales; family Paludibacteraceae; genus Colicola. The sequence goes on from JAFSWF010000033.1 coordinate 11,098, forward strand.
TACAAGTACCACGTAGGAAATGTCTTCTCTGCCGATGTCTTCTATTGCGAGGACGAGCGGAAGAAGAATTGGACCAAAATGGGTGTGCTTGCTGATGAGATGGAAGCGCCGTCGCTCTATATGAACGCTGCACGTGCAGGCAAGAAAGCACTCGTTATTTGCACCGTTAGTGATCATATCCTTACCGGCGAAGCCACCACTGCGGAGCAACGCCAGAACTCATTCACCAACATGATGGATGTAGCATTTGATATTATCTGATGAAAAAACAAATCGTATTATTGGTAATGGCTTTCCTGCCCTTGTGTCTCATGGCACAAGAGCAGGAGACTGCCACTACTCCTGAACCGGCGCAAAAAACCAAACGTACCGCCTCGGAGATCTTCACCGGTTTCTCCGGAGGCATGATGTTGCATGCCGGTTATCAATTCTCCGACGACCCGACCAAAGTGTTCAGTAACTCGGGTTTAGGCAGTTATGACTATTACAAAGGCCTACCCAAAGATGGCGCATGTTTTGGTCTGGGCGGTGCGCTCCGTGTGCATCTCATCGACCATATACACATCGGTGCCGAAGGAGGTGTCTGCACTATGCCGCTGATGAAAACCGGTTCGAACATACGTACCGGATGGGGAGGCGCGCTATGCGATTTCTACACCAATTGGGGCAAAGTGAGCCCTATGATAGGTCTCACGGTAGGTGGTGGTACGATGAATAGGCTCTTTGTGCCGGCAGATAGCGTAGGGTATGTACCCGTGGAAACGTCCGCAGGAGATACCACCAATTATAACTCCTCTTACGTCAAAACGCCCTTCTTCTTCCTTGACCCTTACATTGGCATGGAAATCAACCTCAATAGTCATATGGCGCTACTCATTCGCATTGACTATATGCTCCCCTTTGGACGTTCCAAGAGTGGCTTGGTAGCCAAAGATATCACTTGGAGCAATTTTATGACTCCGAGCGGTCCTCGTCTCTACGTGGGCATTATGTTCGGACGCTTGCAACGAAAAAAATAAAAACACTATATAAATGGATAAAAACACTTGGATCGGCTTTTTACTGATAGCCGCAATTATTGTTGGGTTCACCATGCTCAATCGGCCTTCTAAGGAGGAACTGGCGGAACGCCAACGTGTACAAGACTCTATTCGCGTAGCCCGCTTAGCGGAAGCCGAGGCGCAACAGATCAGCGACGCGCTCGCAGCTGAACTCTCTTCTGCGGACTCTAAAACCACTACAGAAACGTCCCAAGAAGAACTACAGACGCGCATCAAAGCCACCTACGGTTCCTTCGCGTCCGCTGCACAGGGCACAGAACAACTAATCACGCTCGCCAATGAGCATCTGCGTCTGACCCTATCTACGCACGGAGGTATTATTCAGCGTGCCGAACTGCTGGACTACCACGCTTCGGGCGACACAATCAACCCGCTCAATCTCTTCCGAGCCAACGAGTCGGAGTTAGCATTCACCCTCATCACCGCCAATAACCGCATTCTGCAAACGTCGAACCTCTATTTCACACCGATAGCAGCAGACTCGGCTAATCAGGTCATCTTACGCCTGCCTACGGAGAACCCCGAGGCGTATATAGATTTCATCTATACCCTCTCTGAGACGTATATGGTCTCACTCTCCATCGCGCCGCATAACATGCAGATGGAGTTGGCGCAGAATATCAACTCCATGGAATTGCATTGGCGTCAACTCATTCCGCAGCATGAACAAGGACGTAAGTTCGAGGAGCGCTACGCACAGTTGCAATACATGCTCGTTGGCGGAGATATCGAGAAACTGTCGGAGTCTAAGGATGATACCAAGAAGGAATCCGCACGCGTGCGCTGGATCGGTTATAAAGACCAATTCTTCTCTTCCGTACTGATTGCGGATGAGGCCTTCAGCAGTTCGTATTTTCAATCGATGGTGCAACCCAAACACTCAGGTTATATCAAGGAGTACAAGACCCAAGCCTCGGTGCCCTTTGACATCACCGGCAAGACTCCTACGGGTTTCCGCTTCTATATTGGTCCCAACCACTACCATACCCTCAAAGCCTTTGATGAAGGCGTAGAGCGTGAGAACCGTCTCCGCCTCAACACACTTGTGCCATTAGGATGGAAGATTGTCAGTTGGATCAATACCGCCCTTGTCATTCCTATGTTTGACCTCTTCACCGGTTGGGGACTGCACATCGGTATCGTTATTCTGCTGATGACCATCGTCATCAAACTCATCATCTTGCCATTCGTCTTTGTGTCCTATAAGTCGAGCGCAAAAATGCGTGCACTCAAGCCGCAGATTGATGCCATCAACGAGAAATACCCTCCTGAAAAGATGCAAGAACGGCAACAAGCTACCATGCAACTCTACCAGCAAGCAGGCGTTAGTCCCATGTTGGGCTGTCTGCCGATGCTTTTCCAATTCCCTGTATTGATGGCTATGTTCTGGTTCTTACCTACCGCTATCGAGCTCCGTGGCAAGTCGCTTTGGTGGGCACAAGACCTCTCTACCTACGATGCTATCTTCCATTGGAACTTCAACATACCGCTCCTTGGCGACCACTTAAGTCTCTTCTGCCTCTTGATGACCATCTGTAACATCGGTTACACCTACATCACCATGCAGTCGCAGGCAACGGACCCCAATATGAAGTTCATGAAATACATGATGTACGCTATGCCGCTCATGTTCCTCTTCATCTTCAATGACTACGCCGCAGGTCTGAGTTACTACTACCTCCTGTCACTCTTCATCACCATCCTCCAGACCATGATCTTCCGTTGGACATTGGATGATAAGAAGATGTTAGCCGAGATGGAAGCGAACAAAAAGAAAAAAGCCGGTAAACCTAAGTCCGGCTTCATGAAACGCTTGGAGGAGATGCAGCGTCAAGCACAACAACAAGCTCGCGAACAAGCCAAAGCAGCACAAAAACGCAGATAAACCACTTCAGAAAGCAGCGGTCGGTTTAACCGACTGCTGCTAACTGACAGCGATGCAGTTCATTGCGAACCAACGCTTCGCCTGCTAAAGAGAGTGTAACGCCGTCTGCCTCCAACAACTCATCATAGTCCGCATAGGCTAACATAGGACTGGTGATGTCAATAATATGAACACATTGCTGCGCAGCCAGACGGAAAAGCAATAAATTATACAACGCGTGCAAATTACGAAGACGCTCGGTTTTACCGCCTAACCAATAGAGAACATTCTTGCGTTCATGCATACTCATACCACGAGTGATATGCGCAAAATAACGGTTCTCGTCCATAATAGGCAAACTAACGAGTACGGGTTCATACCCACGTGCACGCGCCTGCGCGATCTTATTTATATAGAGTGCTTTATAAGCTACTAAATCCATCGTCGGTTCATGCTTGCCACTCGGATTAGAAGCAATGGCTTGCCAGTTGTACTCCATTCCACTCTCCGGCTGAATCAAAAAAGTCTTGTCCATACAATAAACGATTTAACAGTTTAACAGTTTAACAGTTTAACGATTTAACAGTTTAACGATTTAACGTTATTAAAAATTCGATGCAAAATTACTGCTTTTAAGCGACGCAGACAATAAATCGGGATATAAAGACAGATTTTGGGACGAAAGTGGCCAAAATGATGACAAAAATACCTATTTAGGGACAAAAAATCACTAATACAGGATTTCGTCCCAACATTAAAAGAGACAAAATATGAAGAAAATACCCGCATCACTCCTATCCGTTGCCACCCTACTGTTACATGTGTTGGCGATACCGGTATTCTTTCTGAGTTTCATACTCGTTTATCAAAGCCGATGGATGACGCAGTTCTTGAGTATGAACGGAAACGAAGACATGTTCATCCTCAATACCTTGATACTGACGGTCATCTTAATCGCCATCCTATGCGGCAGTCGCATTCCTATTACGGCATTAAGAAAGCGCATCCACATGACTTGGTGGAAATATACCTTATGGTCATTGGCGGAATTAGTGGTTTTTGCATGCTTTGCCGCCCTCTATATGGCGCTCATGTACGGCACATACGGGTATTTCCCGGCGTTGGGGCAATGCCTGCGGATCACCTTTTGCATCCTACCCTACGGGTATGTGATCATTCCCCTACTCTTTGCCCTCATACGACCCGATGAACCCGAAGCGAAAGAAGAAGACCTAATCCGCTTCATGGACTCAACAGGGCGACTCAAACTCGTCATCGCGCACGAGGTTCTATTGTACGTGGAGGCAAAGGAAAACTATATTAAAATACACTATTTAGAAAACGAGCAGGCAAAAGAATACACCTTACGGCAATCGATGAGAGGTATCGAACCCTTGATGGAGAAACATGGCATCATCCGTTGCCAGCGCTCGTATTTCGTCAATCCGCGACACGTCACCATCCTTCGTCGAGACAAAGAAGGCTTCATTCAAGCGGAACTGGATGTGCCGAATGTCAAATCCGTGCCCGTTTCACCCAAATACTACGAATCACTCAGCAAAATATTATAACACAGATATAATCAAATACATACATTTATGGCAACACAAGAAGAAACATTTAAGAAAATCGTCGCTCATTGCAAGGAGTACGGCTTTGTTTTCCCTTCCAGCGAAATCTACGATGGTCTGGGCGCCGTGTATGACTATGGTCAGAACGGCGTGGAGTTGAAGAACAACATCAAACGGTATTGGTGGGATTCGATGACCTTGTTGCACGAGAACATCGTCGGTATCGATGCCGCCATCTTCATGCACCCGACCACATGGAAAGCATCGGGTCACGTAGATGCGTTCAACGACCCCCTCATTGACAACCGTGACAGCAAGAAACGCTATCGCGCAGACGTGCTCATCGAAGACCAACTCGCCAAGTACGACGAGAAGATTGAGAAAGAACTTGCCAAAGCCCGCAAGCGTTTTGGGGACAGTTTTGATGAAGAGATGTTCAAAGCTACCAACGAACGCGTCAAAGAGCATATCGCTAAACGCGAGGCACTCCACGAACGTTTTGCCAAAGCAATGAACGACAACAACCTCGAGGAACTCAAGCAAATCATCCTCGACGAGGAGATCGTTTGTCCGATTAGCGGTACGCGCAACTGGACAGACGTGCGCCAGTTCAACCTCATGTTCTCCACAGAGATGGGTTCGACCGCTGACGGCGCGATGAAGATATATCTGCGCCCCGAGACAGCACAAGGTATCTTCGTCAATTTCCTCAACGTGCAGAAGACCGGCCGCATGAAGATTCCCTTCGGTATCGCACAGATCGGCAAGGCGTTCCGCAACGAGATAGTAGCGCGGCAGTTCATCTTCCGCATGCGCGAGTTCGAGCAGATGGAGATGCAGTTCTTCGTTCGCCCGGGAGAAGAACTCAAATGGTTCGAGCACTGGAAACAATTCCGCCTCAAATGGCACAAAGCCCTCGGCCTCGGTGACGAGAAATACCGCTTCCACGACCACGATAAACTCGCCCACTATGCCAACGCGGCAACGGATATTGAGTTCCAGATGCCGTTCGGATTCAAGGAGGTAGAAGGTATCCACA
>JAFSWF010000034.1 GCA_017444615.1 Paludibacteraceae bacterium
AGCCAAAGCCAAAGCCAAAGCCGAACGACTAATTATACTATTTCTTCCGGATCAAATAGATCATCGTCGGGAAGTGGTCTCCGTAGCCGTTTTGCCAAACACCGGCTTTGTGGGTACGCAGCGGAGCACCTTTATCCTTACCTTCTTGTACCGTCAGGAACGGCTTGTTGAACACTTGCGATTTCCAATAGGTCCAGTTACCATTTTCTATCTTCTCATTCAGCAGAGGCTCGGAGATGATAATCTGGTCGAAGAGGTTCCAACTACCGTTGTAGAACAAAGTACCGGTTCCGTTATCGAGGTGTACCCACATAGTGTTGAACCAACCTTGCGGTTCTACATCTTTGCGATGACGTTTGGCATTCAGCACGTCCTTACAACTATGGTTATCGGGGTCATCGTTCAAGTCACCCATAATAATGATTTTCGCTTTCGGCTCTTTGAGATAAATCGAATCGCATATCTGCATGGTCAGCATTGCTGCCGAGTCACGCCCCGGACGAGAAGAGAGTTCGCCACCATAACGGCTCGGCCAGTGGTTGGTGATGATATGAATCTTCTCCGGCTTACCGTCACCCATCAGGTAACCCGAAACGAGGAGTTGCAGACGGGTCTTGATCACACCACCATCGGCATAATGCGCATGAAGTTCATAGCCGGCTATGTGGCTGGGCTTAAACAGCACCGAGTCATACAAGAATCCTACATCCACGCCACGGCGGTCGGGACCCTCCAGCAGAATCGGTTTCAAGCGACGCTTATAGGTCTTGTTAGTCTCTGCACACAGATCGTTCAAACAACCGATGTTCTCCACCTCCGCTACGCCGATACACGAAGCGCCACGAGGGTCATAATCGGTACCCAATGCGGCTACGGCCTCCGCCATCTTCTTGATTTTATTCTCATATTTGTACGACGTCCATTTCATACCACCATCAGGGAGGTACTCATAATCGTTCTTACCTTCATCATGAATGGTGTCGAAGAGGTTCTCAAGGTTATAGAACGCGATACAACGCACGTATTGCCCTTGCTTAAGCTGGTCATTTTCCGGTTGCGTCTTCTTGTTTCCTGCGCTCATAGAAGCGCTTCCGACGAGCAGCATCGCTGCCACAAATAAGATGGTGTGTTTCATTGTATAAGTGTGTTTCGATTCTTTATTTTCCAAATTCGGCTTTATTTTCTCAAATCCGGCGCAAAGGTACAAAAAATATTTGACATATGCAAGAGTTAGCAGCAAATATTAGAAAAATTTTCTTTTTTGATAATTTTGGGTTATTTTGGACTCATCCTAAAATGTTCAATTTTGCGAGACGAGGGCGAGTCGAAGGCGTCTCGAAGGCAAGTCGAATGCAAGTCGAGGGTAAAACCCATGCAATAATGTTCTATATTTCGTCTTTTAACGCTTTGCGCCTACGCAAAGCCACCACCCCGCCATACGCCAACGCCATCAGCATCAGCGGCCATAGGGCATCGCCCACAGGCGTCGGGTCGCCTTCCGGTGTGGTGGGAGAGATCTTCCGCGGACCGGTAGGCTGAGCCGCCGGCGTGTAGGATGCGGTAGGCGAAGAGACGGTTCCATCGGCATTAAGTGCCGGAGTGGAAGAGAGAGGACTGCCGGAGGCAGAAAGGGTACTTGTGGACTGAAACTCCACCGCAGGCATCCCCTGCGAGGAGGGCTGGTCAGCTTGATAATACGATTGTGCACCAATGGGTAAGGTCATCCAAACCACTACCCAAACAACTATCGAAAGGCTCTTTTTCATTGCTGTGAAGTGTTTAGTAGTGGATTATTGGATGCGCCGACCGGTGGCGTCGTAGGTTCTTCCGCCGCGGAGGATATAAAGATGATTATCTATCAGCCTCTTGTCAACCTTGCCACCACCGCCACCGGTTGGTTCGATGCCGGTGTAGATATGCTGGCTATCACGGGTGAGCAGGAAGCGGTTATGTGCCGCCTTATCGGTGGTGGAGAAGGTGTATGTGTTCTCTCCGCTAATGAGAGTGTATTGCTCCGTTTCGGTATCATAGAGATAAAGCGCCTCCGCAGTCTCATCGGCTTCGAAAGAGAAAGTGTATTGGTTATCGTTCGAACCCGCTTGGAAACCAACGACGGCACCTTCGAACGTCGGTACACAATTGACTGCCATATTACCGTCCGGTGTGACGGCATACAGTTGCGGAGCAACGGCTTCGCCGGCAATCTTATGCCCATCCCATCCGTTCTCAAAGCCTTCGTCAAATTGACTGTTCTCCCACATATAGAGCATATCGCCGTACCCACTCTCTGCACTAACGAAGAGTCGAATCTTATTCGCCTCATTGGCTTCTACTTGTACTCGCCGCGGCGCTTTGTTCGCTGTAGGAACCGTACCGCCAACGGCAGGATCATACACCAAACGGCTATAATCCAACGTCACGCTTCCTTCGGTCTCTCCGTTCGAACCATACGTGAATACAGAGAAGGCTTGCATAGCAGGAATCACATCTGTTTCTCCCGCCGAATTTATCGGATAAGCAGAATAGTTTCCTGCAAATGAAAAGGCAGAAGGACTGGTAGCATTGAAGATATAAATCGTAGCAATGGTGCTGTTAAAGTCTTCTTCATCAAACTCTTTGATCTTAATCGGTGCCATCCAAGAGTTAGCGAGCAGATTCTCGTTATTCGCCATAATCGTACCCTCGGAAGCCGTCGTAATACAGTACAATTCATCAAGCGTTTGATTATCGGAAGTAACTAACGTGCCTTGCATCTCATACATATGCCCGGGGTTCATCTCATTGTCAGCGGAGATGACATTATATCCTTGGAAAGCCTCCAAGGGGGTATCCCCATTGATACGTTCCCAGGTTAAATTTGTTAACTCATTGGTTCCTATCTTGTACATCCATGAGTTATAGAACTGATTGAGCATGGCGGGGTGATTTCCGAAAGGCGTTCCGACATATTGGTTGACGGAAGTGTTGGAATTTTTCGTACCGTGCGATTTGCTATAGAAATTAACCGTTGCACCGTTTGTGCCATCGTGTGTACCCATAACGAGCGCACCCAAACCATTCGAAGCATCGGATTTGATGACGATATCATTCACATCCGTTGCGCCGAAGGCACCACCATCGAACTTACGCACCGTCTCGGCAACGATGAGTTGCTTACCGGCATTGATGGTTAGCGAACCACCTTCCAGCACTACCCGTTTCGCCTTATTGCCGGTATTCGAAACGACCATATTACCCGTAAGCACCACTACATCATCGATAGTAGATGATACGCTGCCCCACGCGGTAGCAGAAGTAGTAATAATACCCGGCATGGTAACAAAGGAAGCAGCAACAAGGTTATCTTCGCTATCTAACCACTTCAGGATAAGAATCTCATCTTTATGCCCCGTAAAGTTAGTGGCATCAAAAGCCACGGTGTGTGTGGTAGCGTCTTCAGATATATCTTCTACTGAAGATGCCACTGCGCCATCTGTAGCCACTTGTGTTGCCGAAATGGTACTTGGTGCGTTGGTAGTGGTGATCTCCAAATCATCATTGGTCCATTCCGTCACCGTTGCCTCAAACTCCGCCGCATACCACGGAATCAGGCGGAGTTCGGAGATAACTCCTTCTCCCGCAGCATATAATCCCCATTTATTGGATTTGATGCTTAATGGTTTTGTATTGCCCGTTCCGGATTTGATCGTATACTTCACATCCGTGGTAGAAGAGACACTCGTATTGGTTTGGGTCAACAACCACCATCTTATTCCGGATAAATCATTGGTCACTACGGCTGTTCCGCTCTTACCAATTTTCTCCGCGCTTTCGTTGTTGTAAGTGTACAAAGGAGCGTTGCTCTGACCATGCATGGCTAATTTAATGTACTGACCATTTCCTCCATTAGTAACTGTGTTTGTTTGAGCATATAAAGTATACACATTCGCGTCTGCCGTAATAACTTTGGTTGGATTAGTGGTATCATCTACCTTGATTGCGACAGGAGTAGGATTACCATTGTCACTATATGTATTATTTGACGGTAGCGCATACCACGTTCCGCCGCTCTTCGCAGCGATCACGAAGTTAGCTGGTAAGTGGCGGCCGATGAGGGCTTGATTGACCACTACATCTTTGGCTCCATTACCGCCAACGCTGATGGTAAAGGACGCGTTGTTATCGAGGCCGTCGGAGGTATCGCCTGCGTCAGGTGTATAGAAAATATAAGCAACCGTATCAATTGAACCGGAGGCATCGGTAGTCAGAGCACCATTCTTACGGCTCTTAAGGGCAAACTTACTTGCCGGTGAAGAGATAGTAACGGTGGCATTTTTAGACAGATTACTACCGGTAATGCGAATCGAATCTTGCGACCGCACCATCTTACTGGCCGAAGAGGTGATAAATATCGGCGTACTGGCCGTTACCAAACTCACCTCAGCCGCTAACGCAGGACACCTAGTACGATAACCTGTCGCACCATCCGTTTTTATTGTTAAAACGATATCATCTAAGCGAACGTTGGCGCTATTGCCTGCAGTTAGAATGAGTGTGAATGTTTCTGCACTTCCACACGTGATAGTGTAAACGTAGGTATCTTTACCAGTTCCTGATACAGGGGAGATAGAGTATGCCGTTCCACTACTACTAATTGTAGGTGTAAGGGAATTAGCATTTCTTTTGAAAGTCAGTGTTAACTCTTTTGCCCCTTTGCGTGGAAGACCACTGATGAGTAATGCTCCATTATTACCATCTGTTCCTTTTTTAGCAATTATGGCTTCTGGCGACGAGCCACCGGCCAGATTACCTCCACTAGCAGTGGTAACGGAAGTTGTCGCAGCGCCAGAGCCAGTAGCCGCTTGCCACGTATAATTGATGGTAGCACCTTCAATACCATAACCTCCGCTCGACGAAGGAGAGGTCGGAGTACTTCCTGTAGTTTCTCCCGTCCAGTCTTCACTCCATAATACAGTTCCTACGAGGGGAGTGCCAGAGGCGGCAGTACCAAAGACGGCATAGAAAGTCTTATCTTCGTCAATGGTTGGGGCACCGGCGGTCGTAGCGAACAAGTCTGCGGGCTGCGTATCGGTTGCCTCTCCGCCGATATTTGTCTCACTCCATCCCCTGAACGAATTCGCACAACTCAACGTATTATCCGCAGGATTAGTCGGCAAGGTAGTGATGCCTGCACGAGTAGATGTGCGCACTGTAGGCAAACCTGTCGTATATGCAACACCGTTTACCATCCATGTAATATCATAAGCGTCTAACCACTCTGCCCAATATTCTTTATTGCCGTAATCAGTCGTAGAAATCGTTGTTACGGGGTCGCCCGTTAACTCTTCATTATCATACCACCCGCCAAAGAGATATTTACCGTCTTTGGTTACATTCGTTGGTAGCGTTGCACCAGTACCATACGTATAACTCGTTACATTACCTGCATTGATGGTACCACCGTTGGTGTTGAGAGTAACGGTGTAAGTATCAATGATAGTTGTATTTGCAGATGCGCTGGTAATCAGCACCGTCGGCGTAGACTCGTTTGAGAGGAAAACATCGTCTATATAAATGGACTTATTATCTCCTGACGTTACAAACGGGAAAATCAGATCAACCGTACCTCCATCTACCAAGAAATCTAATTTATGCCACGTATTAGCACTAACCGAACTCAAGGTTGTATTTTTATAGGTTGGATATTTATCTACATATTGCACTTTAGGTGTCTCCGCTTGCGGAGCATAGTAACGCATATGAATGTAATCATACGTATAACCCCAATCGGTTTTAGTAGCATTATCAGCGGCCGTAGAGGTGTATGCAGTATTATACTCAGCATCTTTCCTAGTTATTTTCATGATAGTGGAACTACCATTATTTGCTTCTCGCTCTACGTTCGATACTTTTTCGTACGCGCCATAACCGGTTGATGTCCAATAGGTCGCTGATGCCTCAAAGTTATCAATGAATTTACCTGTATAAAGTTTCGCCGTCACAGTATAAGTTGCAGCATGCTGAGCTGCAAAAGTTGCTGTATGAACGATTGTATTGTTAGCACCAGCAACACCGGGTGCGGCCATGACCTCATAGGTAGTAGAGTTACTACCATCAGCAACATAGAATACTACGATTGCGTCCGTTAGGCCTGTTGAGGTTACAGAAAGGTTGATGTTTATGTCGGCTCCGCCCCAATTAGTTGATGCGGGTGTAACTGTAGGAGTGGTAAGACTAACCCATTGTGCATATAATACTACATCATCTGCTATGCTTGTAATCGTTGCCCCTACATCATAATGTGTACCCGTACCATCCGTAGCAGTATTCCAACCTATAAATGTATATCCACTGCGTTCCAAAGTGCCAGCTCCGAGAACAGTTATATTATCCCCAGCTTTGTATTTAGTTGGAGAAGCTGGCACAGCGCCCGTACCCGAATTGGCATTGTACGTTACGGTATAACAGGTGACTGTGCGGTAGAACAATAATGTACTGAATTTTTCAGTACTGGATGTGCTATTATAGTAGTTATATGCATTGACATTAATCTTATGATTTGTGCCTGCAGAAGAACTGGCTGTAAATTGATATGTAGAACTTTCGGTGTCTTGGGCCGTTAAGTCATCTTTACAGAAATTATACTTAGTGGTCATATTCGGATCTGAAATATAATCCGTCGAAGAAGCCGAGAGTTTGATAGTAGTTCCTTTCTCCACTAAATATGGTGTACTTTCTTCTCCATTACCTCCATAAGTGGTTGTACCATTATCACTAATCGTTGATGTCGCCTTTATCGGGCAATAAGTTGTCCAAACAGGACTAAAATTGCTCCATGTTTCCCCTGTCGCATTCTCCATGGAAAGGCAATTCTGCTTACTGGAAGAACGCGAAAATGCCGCTATATTTTGTGCATAATCCCAACGAGTTGCACTCATATCAGCCGGATTCTTACGCTCAATCATAACTTGCCCGACATAATCATTATTCGGAACTATCGTATAATGAACTTGATACTCTAAAGGAGTGGTACAATCGAGTACTCCTGAATTATCTGGCAAATCAGTACCACTATCATAGTATTTGTAAAAATAACGCGCTCCAAAGCCCACTCCCTCATTACTTACCCAGTTAGTATTGCGAGCATCCACATAGAGATAGGAACCCTTTTCTAAGCGAGCTTGTGGGAAATAAACTGCAAAATGACGATTATTATCTGCCCACCATGTTTTAAAGATGTATATACCAGCTTCACCTGTTGTTATCTTACAGTTACTATTCCCAGTGTAAATTAGATAATCGGTTGTAGTATTCGTGAAGTTAGAATTGTTCATCGAATAATAGGCATCGCTACCTCCGCCATTATCAATAATCTTGAATTCATATTCTGTGCTTGCCGCCAACTCTATCTCATAACTACCCACACTGCCGTCATAAGTAAACTTGTAGTTATTATCTTTTGCTGACCAAGCCGTAGACTGCATTGTTCCATATAACCATGTATCACCCCACATTTCTCCCACGCCGCAGAGGGTGAGGAGTGCGATGAGGATGAGGGAGGCGAGCCGGCGGGAGGGAGTTACCGCGGAGGCAATGCCTATGCAAGTCGAGGTTGAGCGGTGCGAATTACCCCCCCCTGTATTTTGAAATCCATTCGCGTCCAAAAACTTAGATTTTACAGTAATGCGTTTCATTGTTGTATGTGTATTTATATTCATTATTCGTTGTTAGTTGGTTTGGCTAGTTGGCTAGTCTTCTAGATTTCTAGCACTCTAGTTTTATAGTTTTCTTGGATCAGTATCCTCGCACTCTTCGGCGAGCGGCGGACATTTGTTCTTTGAGTCCGCCTTGCTCTAAAAACGCTTTTTCGACCTCGCGCAAGTAAATGAGCAATCCTCGATCAGCCTGATGGATGAGCGTGAGCGCCACATTGCAAAACTCCTCAATCGTCCAACGCTCGTAATAGGGTCGGAAGTGCTGCAGATCATGGTAGCGGTAACAATATTGTACCATTTGCTCGTACCGTGGATGCCCCTTTGTCCACTGTTCCAGTCTGCGCGAGCGTAACTGATCCTCATAATCCTCCATCAATTCCAATAAACTACCTCTAGCTGTATTGAGCAATTTGATCTCCATCTCCTTGCTGGTCATCCCATCGGCTTTGCCTTCCACCACATTTTGTTTTCCGCTTCGAGCAGCTTGCTCCATCTGGTCTTTGGTGCGATCGCCACGCTGTAAGTAGTGATCTTGGTACCAGTAGGTCATATCATAGAGGATGACTGCTTTCTTGTAGAACAGCAGATTATGATAATCGCCCGGATATTGCAAGAAACCATTTTTGTTGAGGGTTGCCATAGTGGGTGTTTGATTTTTTAAGTTGGCTAGTTGACTAGTTGACTAGTCTTCTAGATTTCTAGTTTTCTATAGAGCTGGATTTATAGTAATTTCAATTTTGGGCGCAAAGGTACAAAAAATATTGCATAAATGCAAATTATTTTTTATTTTTTCGCAAAAATGATAATTTTTAGGGAGAAGTTAACTAGTTTTCTAGAATTCTAGAAGACTAGATTGCTAGATGACTAGTAGCAAAAAACGACCCTCATCAGGTCGTTTTCTGTGGTGCCACCGAGAATCGAACTAGGGACACAATGATTTTCAGTCCTTTGCTCTAACAACTGAGCTATGGCACCTCGCGTTCGGCAACAAGATTGCAAGGGTTTATACCGCTCCGCTAAATAAACGGGCAACTTGTGCCTCCGCTCTCACATCCATAAACGCATTGCTGGTTTGTGTCTGTGTTTAACCGATAAAAATGTTTGTCAAAAACGTTTTTATCGGAGAGGAGATTTCCTGATAATTACACGAGTTGCATCGCAACGAAGTCATTAATCAGCGAAATCGACGACAAAGGTACTGCTTTTTTTTGAATTGACCAAATTTTTTTGCATTTTTTTTGAAAAAACTTGCATTTTCCGCAAAAAAGTAGTAATTTTGTCGTCGATTTTCAGTAGTGTCCACTAAAAATTGTACAAAAAACATTTTTATATGAAATTAAAGGTAATCGCGTATGCGCGGAACGGGCACACGGATAAGTTCGGCATTCCGCGGCAGAGTCGGGAGGAAAGTCCGATTGTGACGAGGATTGTGTTTGAGCCGGAATATAATGTTCGCGAGGCGCTACGCGGGATAGAGGGGTTTAGCCATTTGTGGATTCTTTGGGGATTTTCGCGTTCGCATCCCTCGTATACGCATCAAAACAACGTTTTGAAGGAAGATACTCGGGCGCTCCGCTCTCCCCAAAAATTAGAAATTTTCGGGGGCCCCAATTCTTTAGAATGGAGTCCGACGGTACGGCCGCCGAGGTTGGGCGGCAATAAGCGCGTGGGGGTGTTTGCTACGCGGAGTCCGTTTAGGCCTAACCCAATTGGGTTATCCAGCGTAAGGAACCTCACCCCAACCCTCTCCCAAGGAGAGGGAGTATATATCGGTGAGAGCGGGCGTATGGAACTCATTGTAAGTGGGGCGGATATGATGGATGGGACACCGATATACGATATTAAGCCCTATTTGAGTTTTACGGACAGTCACCCCGAGGCGGTAAACGGCTTCGCGGAAGAGACGAAGAATTACGAACTGGAGGTAGCCTACCCCCATCCCCTCCCTGAAGGGAAGGGAGAGATTCCGCAGGAGATAGTGAAGGAGATAGAATATATTCTGCGGCAGGACCCGCGGCCGGCATATCAAGAGGATCCTTCGCGCGTTTATAAGATGGATTACGCGGGGTGGAGAGTGGAGTTTAGGGTGGATGATCTAAAATCACGCGTATATATACAAAGTATATATAATGTCAAGTAGGATACGTGAATAGTTCGAGAAGCCTTCGAAGAGGGGTGGGCTGTGGGGCTAGTTTTTCTAGCATTCTAGAAATCTAGAGTCCTAGAAATCTAGAGTCCTAGAAATCTAGTAATTTAGTTCATTGGGAAATGAAGCAAAAAGTGGGTTTTCTTCAAAAAAAGACAAAAAAATGTTATTTTTTATCCGAAATACTTGCGTATGTCGGATTTTTTTTGTAATTTTGCTGCGCAAAATAGGCTTTTAGTAACGCAAAAAGAACATAAACGACTGAAATACAAGCAAAACCATGAAAAAATTGATTCTATTTGTTCTATCAATCTTGTTGATGAGTTCCGTTGTACGGGCGGAGAATATCGGTGTGCCTGCAGAATGCGAGGATGTGATGTTGCAAGCGTTCTACTGGGACAGTTACAAAGCGCAGAGCGGCACGAACAGCAAGTACGGTTGCACCAAATGGGTGAATTTGCTGAAGGACACGGCGGCTATTACGGCTAATTTTGATTTAGTTTGGTTTCCACCCAGTGCCATGGGCGGTGGTGTGGGATATTATCACAAACAGCTGAGCAACCAAGATAGTGATTGGGGGCCGAAAAGCAAGTTGGATGAGCTGATTGCGGCGCTGCATGCAGGCGGCACTAAAGTGTTAGGCGATATTGTGATTAACCATAGAGGCAATAAGAGCAGTTGGGTAGATTTTTATTTGGACAACTTCGGCAGATACGGTGTCTATCAGTTGAAGCAAGAACATATCTGTTCGGGCGATGAGGCGTTTACCGATTCGAGTTCGCCTGCTTACCAAAGTAGTACGCACGGCGCAGCCGATACGGGCACAAATGATGGTGGCTGTCGCGACTTGGACCATACGAACGAGTATGTGCAGAGTTGGGCGAAGGCTTATGTGCAATGGATGATCAATGTGATGGGTTATGATGGTTTTCGCTATGATATGACGTTAGGTTATAACGGCAAGTACCTGAGTATGTACAACGAGGCGGCTCAACCGTATTTTTCCGTTTCGGAGTTATGGTCGGATGTCACCACACAGGTGAACCATTTGAAAGCAACCGATTATAACACGTTGATTTTTGATTTTCCGCTTAAGTTTTCGCTCCAAAACGCATTAGGCAATGACGGCAGCGTCAATGAGACTCGTTATAACCTGCTCAAGAACCCCGCCAACTCGCTTCGTAACAGAGGTTACAAGCGGTATGCGGTGACGTTTATTGACAACCATGACACGTTTGAGCGTTCCGATAACCAAGGCAGCGAGTTCATTTCGTACAACGCTAATTTGAGTAACGCAGTTGTGAGGCGTCGTATCTTGGAAGCGAATGCGTATATTCTGTTGATTCCGGGCGTACCTTGCGTCTTCTATCCGCACTGGGTAAGTTATAAGGAAGAAATCAACACATTGATTGCGGCGCGTAAGAAAGCCGGCATTCATTCGGAGTCGGAGATAGTAGAGACCAGCTCATATGCGACCGGTAACCGTTCTTACGAAGCGACGGTATATGGTCATAGAGGAACGATTATTTTGCGTATGGGCGTTAATCGTTCGAAGGAAGCGCCCGAAGGTTTTGAGACGCTGATAGAAGGCGACACGATGGGTACCAACTTCACCGTATTCTATTCCAATGCAGTGCAGGGAGTAGAAAGCATTCAGCCGTCAGAAGTCAGCCGTCAGAAATTTATTAAAGATGGACAATTGCTGATTCAGCATGGGGATAGGATGTATGATGTGATGGGACGAGAGGTCAATTGATAATTGATAATTTATTTAAAATTAGATATGAAAAAAGTATTTTTGTTTGCAGCGATGATGCTGTGTGCGGTGGTGGCATCGGCAGAGAATTATGGTATTTTGGTGAACGGTCGGTATTATTTTGCCGGTAGTTTTGTGGAAGAGTTTGAGGGTTTCCAGCAGTACTTAGCGCATGTACAAGTGAGCAGCGGTGACTACTGCCAGCTCTACGACGCGGATAATAAGAATGCGTGGGCTAAGCCGTTGAACACCTATTCAGAAAGCGGTTTTACGTATGACGAGGCTAATCAGCGTTACAACGTAAGCGTGAGCGGATGTTATGATTTTTACATCAAGTTGAAATGGAATGAAGATGAGTTGTATATTGGTCCGGGAACGGTAGATTGCGGAGAAGGTGTGGATATTACGAAGGAAGACCCCAAACCGAGTTATGGTGGTTCCGTACCGGCTCAATGTCCGGATGTGATGTTGCAGGCGTTCTATTGGAACAGTACGCAATCCGGAGGAAACGGTTATGGCCGTACCACGTGGCTTAATTATATAAACGGCAAAAGCGGTTCCACGGCAGAAGAGATGGGTCAGTGGTTTGACTTGATTTGGTTCCCTCCGATGAGCTATGGAGGCGGTTTGGGTTATCACCCATCTGATTATAGCAATTTGAGTAGCGACCGTGGCGCGAGTCAAGGTCTGCATCAACTGATTGAGGCAATTCATAAGAACGGTGGTCGTGTAGTGGCGGATATTGTGATCAACCACGGCGATGCGAAGAGTGGCTGGTGCGATTATGGAAGCGGTTATAACTTCGGCGAGTATGGTACGTTTGTACCGGATGGCAGTTATATCTGCCAGACCGATGAGGTGAATTATTCCTCGGAAGCACCGACTGAGTGTAAGGGTTTTGCGACGGGTGGTAACGATGACGGTTATGGCGATGAAGCCAACTATGCGGCTTCGCGAGACTGGGATCATACCAACTCCAAAGTGCGTGATATGTTCAAGGCGTATCTGAAATGGATGCGCAATGTAGTGAAGGTAGATGGTTTCCGTTACGACTACTGCAAGGGTTATCATAACAGTCATATCAACGATTATAACAATGCCGCCGAGGCGTATTTCAGTGTGATGGAGTATTGGGACGGTGATGTGAATACGCTGCAGAGCCGTTTGAACGATGCGGGTTGGAACACGGCTACGTTTGATTTTGCACTGAAATATGATGCTTTCAACAAAGGTATTGAGAAGGATAATTATTATGGTCTAAAAGGCACAGGTCTGTTAGGAGCCGGCAAGGCTCGTTATGCTGTGACATTTGTGGACAGCCACGATTCGTTCCAACGCGATAATAATAATGAGTTCTGCGGAAATGGTAATTCCATGACTACAGATTGGGGGCGCGCCAAAGTGCTGCAAGCCAATGCGTATATCTTGTCTATGCCGGGTGTACCGTGTGTATTCTGGCCGCATTGGGTAACGTTCAAGGACGAGATTAAGAAGATGATCAACGCCCGTTATAAGACAGGTGTGCACAGCGAGAGTAGTGTAGAAGACGACGCCGGAAACGGTTATTATAAGGCCACTATCACCGGCACGAACGGTCAGATTCGTCTGTTGCTGGGTCCGAACTCCGGTTATGGTGATACGCCGAGCGGTTTCACACTGGCGGTGAAAGGCACTAACTACGGTGTTTATTACAAGTTGAACAGCGCTCGAGGTGATAAGAACACCGAGCGTACGGATCGGACAGAAGATGTAGAAGAGACCAGCATTCAGCCGTCAGCTGTCAGAGGTCAGAAGTTTATCCAAGATGGAAAGTTGATGATTAAGGTAGGAGAAAAAACCTACAATATGATGGGACAATTAGTTGACTAGTTTTCTAGTTTTCTAGCAATCTAGTTGATTGACGATTGAGGTTTGATTGATGAAGCGACTCCTAATTATATATATAGTGTGTGGGCGCGTGCGTGAGTGCGCGAGAAGACTAGTATTCTAGCAATCATGCCAATTAAGAATTAAAAATAAACAATATATTAACAATTAAATCACGTATTATGAAAAAGATTTTTACACTTTTTGCTGCGGTGATGGTAGCCGCAACGATGTTTGCCGGAGAATTCGGTATTTTGGTAAACGGTAAGACCTATTATGCGGGGGAACCAGCAGGTCAGTTTGAAGGATTTGACCAATTCTTATCGCACGTGCCGGTTGTAGCCGGAGATTATCTACAATTATGCGATGCCGGTAATGATTACGTTACTTGGGCGGTAGATTTGAACACAGCATCTGTGGCAGGTTTTACGCGTAATGGTGACAAGTATGATGTAACTACTTCGGGTTGTTTTGATTTCTATATCAAGATTAAAGATCGTCAAGATGAGTTGTATATTGGTCCGGGTAGTGTTGATTGTGGAGCAGGCGTTGACATCAGCGGTCAAGGCGGAGGCCAAGGCGGCGAACAAGGTGGCGGCCAAGGTGGTCAAGGTGGTGACGATTTAAGCGAGTCGGGTGAGGGATATAATTTCGCACTGATTGGTTCGATTGGTGGAGATTGGAATATCACGGAAGTAAAAGAAGAGTACACCTTTGATGAGCGTGGTCGTTGGACAGGAACTTTGGGTGCTCATCCTCAGAAACCGGGTGCTTCGTACGTAGTTATCCAAGATCATATCGGCAACCAATATAAGACCAAAGGTTGGCAAGGTGAGGACGCGAAGAAGGTGACCCTCTATTGGGCAAACGGATTTGAGGATAGTAATGTATGGCAATTGCCGGCAGACCAAACCTTGTATTTGATCATGCGTTCATGCCGTTACAAAGGAGAGATCGTGGTAGAGAGTGTGGACCAAGCAACGTATAATGCTTACACGATTGATTGGGGTAACACGCAAGGCGTGGAAGAGAATGTAGTGGTAGAGAAGGCGCGCAAAGAGTTTGTGAACGGTCAGTTACGCATTGTTCGCGGCGATAAGGTGTTTGATGCAACGGGCCGTGAGATTAAGTGATAGTGTTTATTTAGAAAAAAACATAAAAAACATTGGCTACAAATAATAAAATAACTAATACAATGAAAAAGATCTTTTCAATCCTCGCTGCGCTGGTAGTCAGCGTGGCGATGTGGGGTGGAACACGGACTATTTATTTAGCACCGAATTCCAATTGGACGCAATCGAATGCTTGGTTTGCTGTATATGCTTTTGGGAATGGTACACAATGGTACCAAATGACTTCCATAGAAGATAAGTACCAAGCTACTATTGACGACAAATATCCGACAGTTATTTTCTGTCGTATGGATCCTGCCAGCAACACGTTGGATTGGAATAATAAGTGGAATCAGACAGGCGATTTGACTCTTCCAACAGATGGCAAGAACTTGTTCACTGTGCCTAGTGGCGAGTGGGATGGTAGCACAACAAC
This sequence comes from Paludibacteraceae bacterium, assembly GCA_017444615.1. Taxonomy (GTDB): domain Bacteria; phylum Bacteroidota; class Bacteroidia; order Bacteroidales; family Paludibacteraceae; genus Colicola. The sequence continues at coordinate 15,011 of JAFSWF010000034.1, forward strand.
TTGGTCTACCTATACTCCTCCTGCTGATCCGGTATTATTCTATGTAACCGGTGACAGTGCGTTGGTAGTAGATGCAGGTTTGGCAGCTTCCAAAGCATGGAATGCGGACGCTATCGAATCGAAGGCAGATACGTTGACGCTGAGTTTGAAAGCCGGAGTGGATTATAAGTTGAAGGTGTTTGTAGGTTCTTCGTGGAAGGGTTACAGCGATTTGACGGAAGTAGCAGAAGGGCTAAATAGTGATGCGGATGGGAATATATGTTTCCGTTTGAATGCCGCCGGGGATGTAAAAGTGATTTATACAAGCAGCTTATTTAAGTTAGTGGGAGATTTCTATGTGAAGCCGGTGGTAAAGAAGACTATCAAATTAGTACCAAAAGTATGGGCAAACGAGGGTAGTCCTAAGTTTGCTGCATGGATTTGGGGTGATGACTTGAGTAGCCAGTGGACTGATTTCTTCACGGGAACAGGAGACACGTTGAGCGCACAAATCAACGCTGATGCAGACTCGATTACCTTTGTTCGCATGAATAGTGCTTTGACCGAGCCTAAATGGAACAGCGAGACGGAGACCAACAATGTCTGGAACCAGACCGTTAATGAGAAGATTGATTACGAGAGTTTAACTTATACCATTACCGGTTGGGGTGAAGGCGAAGGAGCCAAGTCTACAGGCACATGGGAGGCATACAATCCTGCTAAGTTCTACATTACCGGTGATAGTGCATTGGTAGTGGATGCAGGTTTGGATAAGGCGAAAGCATGGACGGCAGACGCTATCAAATCCACCGCAGACAGTTATATACTGAGTCTTAAAGCCGGTGTGGATTACAAGTTGAAGGTGACGGATGGTACATGGTATGATGCTACGAATAATCCTGATGCGATGAATGCCGGCTTTGACCAGATTACCGCCGGATATGTAGCCACGGGATTGAGCAAAGACGATGATAACAATATCTGCTTCAAGTTAGCAACAGCAGGCAATGTAGTAGTAACCTATACAGATAACTTATTCAAGTTAGAAGGTAATTTCTATGCACCTCAGGTTGTTAAGAAAACCGTCAAGTTTGTGCCGGGTACCTGGGCTACCGAAAGTTATAAGTACGCCGCATGGATTTGGGGCGATGATTTGAGCAGTCAATGGACCGGTTTCTTCACCGGTTCAGGAGATACGTTGAGCACGCAGATTAACGCTGAGGCGGACTCGATTATCTTCGTTCGCTTCGCTAGTTCGACTGCCAGTCCCAGTTGGGAAGCTAAAGAGTATCAAACAGTTGATGAGAAGATTGATTACGAGAGTTTGGTTTATACGATTACCGGTTTGGGCGAAGGCGAAGACCCGAAAGCTACTGGTACATGGGAGGCTTATTGCGTTGAATCATACGGATTATTGGTGAACGGTGTTTATCATGCCGGTACGTATAATGCATTGCAGACAGAATGGAAAGAGTACATGCTTCGCAATGTAGAGTTAACGAAGGGTGACTCGCTGCAGGTTTATAGTGTTTGCGCAGATGCCAGTTGGGTAATTTCCACTTTCTCTGCCACCAGTCATGAATTTGAGATTAAGAACAATAAGTATGTAGTAGATAAGACGGGTACTTACGATTTCTACTTTAAGTTCATTTGGGGCGGAGATGAGGTATATATTGCTCAGCACGGATTCTATGGTTCAGCCGTTCCGTCCGAATGTACGGATGTGTTGATGCAAGCGTTCTTCAACGAATCGTACAGCGATGATGCCCCGGGTGTAAGTTCGACGAACGATTACAAGTTAGGTCTGGGCAATACCCGCTGGTCAACACTGTTAGGACAAGCAGAAGAAATCAGCAGTTATTTTGACCTTGTGTGGTTACCGCCTTCAGCCAATGGTGACGGCATGGGTTATCACCCGAAGAACTATAGTAACCAGAGTTCTAACTGGGGTTCTGCCACCGAATTGCGCTCGTTGATTGATGCATTGCATAACGGAGGCACCAAAGTGGTAGCTGATATTGTTATCAACCACTGCCAGAGTACGACCGGTTGGTTGGGTTTCCCTGAGTTTGATTTCGGCGAGTACGGTAAGTTCACTCCGACGGGTGCTTGGGTTTGCAAGGATGACGAGGTAAATACCGATCCTTCAGCCGGAAGCGATTACGGTAAAGCTACCGGTAACTATGACGATGGTGACAACTGGTCCGGTGCTCGTGACTGGGCACATGATATGCCGGAGGTACAGAACATGTTCAAGGCTTATCTGCAATGGATTCGCGAAACGGTAGGTTATGACGGCTTCCGTTATGATAAGGGTGATGGTTTCAACAACTGGCACCACGACAACTACAACAAAGCTTCCGGTCCGTATATTGCCTTCATGGAAAGTTATAATAGCAGTTCGACCATCAAATACGAGATTGAGCAAGCTAACATGAACTTGATGGCATTGGATTTTGATACCAAATGGAGTGTGTTTAATGCTTTCGCAAGTTGGAACTACGGTTTAGGTCGCGGTAGTGGTTTGATCTCCGATGATTATTGGAAGAAATATGCCGTCACTTTCATTGACAGTCATGACTGGTTCTTGCGCAGCGATAACGAGAATGAGTTCGGTGGTCGTGGTAACTCGTTGACTGAAACAATGAAGATTCGCTTGCTGCAATGTAACGCTTTCTTACTCTCGATGCCTGGTATTCCTTGCGTCTTCTATCCGCACTGGGCAAAATACAAAGACTTCATCAAACCGATGATCGAAGCCCGTAAATTAGCCGGTGTTCACAATGAGAGTGAAGTGAAAGATGAGTATGCACAAGAAAGCGGTTATCAAGCAACGATTGTAGGTAAGTACGGTTATTTGATTCTCTGCTTAGGCGATAAAGCTACTAATAGCGGTAGTAGCAAGTTCGGCAGCGATTATGAGCTGAAGGCAAGTTACTACAACTATGACAACAACCGTGAGAACTATGAGATTTGGGTGAACCGCGTAACTCCTCTTCCGACCGATGTTGAGACAACTGAGAGTCCTGTTCTCAAGGCAGAGAAGGTCATGAAGGATGGTCAGTTGTTCATCCGTATGGGTGAGAAGACATTCGATATGACGGGAAGAGAAGTCAAATGATAATTGATAATTGACAATTGATAATTGACAATTGAAAGATTGAAATGAAAAAGATTCTGTTGTTTATCTGTGCGCTGTGGACGGTATGTGCCACAGCGCAGGTAACACCCGATCCGAATCCCATTCCGGTGGGATATACGGGTGAAGTGGTGATTACATACGATGCCTCAGCGGGTAACGGTGCGTTGGCTAACGCCACGGCTATTTATGCCCATACGGGTCTGATTACTTCCGCTTCGACCAGTACAAGCGACTGGAAGAATGTGGTAGGTTCATGGGGTTCCACCTCTCAACCTGCGCTGACAAAGAACGCGGAAGGCAAATGGGAATTGACGATTCCGAATATCTACACGTTCTACGGCGTATCTACCTCCACCGATATCAAAGCCTTAGCTTTCGTTTTCCATGACGGCAAAGGTAGTTCCGCCACGGCAGGCAAGACAGCCAGTGGTGGAGATATCTTGGTTTATCTGGGCGAAGAGACCGGTGGAGACATCTGGGATGCTGTAGAAGGTGTGACGGCTGTGACCAAAGCCCGTCCGAGCGGCGTAAGCAACGGAATCTACTACGGTGCAGACGGCACTTCGGTTACCTTGTGTACTTATGCTGCAAGCAAGACCGAGGCTGCGAAGCGTGTGTTCCTGTTAGGCGATATGACGGATTGGAAGTTGAGTAAGGATTATCAGCTGTACAAGGACGGTAACTATTTCTGGATTACGTTGACAGGTTTGACGAAAGGCAAAGAATATCGCTTCCAATATGCCGTAGAGCGCGCGGATGGCGTGAAGAAGCAGATATGCGACGTCTATTCGGAGAAGGTGCTCCACCCCGATGATCAATGGGAGCCTAAGCAGGTTGACCCGACGCTTATCGATTATCCGACCAAAGGAGCGGATGGCGGTTATGTGACGGTTATTCAGCCCGGAAAAGCAGCATATGATTGGAGCAGCGCTACGCTCAATTTCAAGCGTCCGAACAAGAACAATTTGATTATCTACGAGGCTTGGGTATTTGATTACTCGACCAAACGGACTTTCAAAGGAATGATTGAGCGGTTGGATTACCTGCAGAACCTTGGCGTGAACGCGCTGGAGTTAATGCCTGTATCGGAGTTCGGCGGCAATCAGAGTTGGGGATACAACCCCACTCTCTACTTCGCTGTAGATAAGACCTATGGCAAATCAGATGATTTGAAACAACTGATTGATGAATGCCATAAACGCGGCATAGCGGTTATCATAGACATGGTCTTCAATCACACGACCGGCTTAAACCCCATGGCGAAATTGTATCCATGGACGAGTTCGGATAAGTCAGTAAGCGAATTAGGCAAGAACCCGTGGTTTAATCTTAGTCCGCCAGAGGGCAATAACGGTTACGGAGACGAAGAATGGAACCATGATTTTGGTCCGGCGCATGAGATGTTCACACGCGTGTTCCAATATTGGTTGAAGGAATACAAAGTAGATGGTTTCCGCTTGGACTTGAGCCATGGTCTATGCGGCAATTCAAAAAATGCAGTGGCAAATCTGAGAGACTACTACAATAATGGCGTCAAAGCCGTTTCCAGCGATGCGTACATGATTTTGGAGCATTGGGGCGATAATATGGCCCAAGACCAATCCGATTTGATCAGTTCGGGCATGTTATGCTGGACAGGTAATGCGTTATGCTGCGCCTATTATCAGACTGCTATGGGTTGGATCAAGCCCGATGATGATGGTCATACTGACGCTTTTGATGCTGCTAATAAGGATGGTTATGTATCTTACGCAGAAAGCCATGACGAAGAGCGCATGCAATACAAGGCGAAGATGTATGGTGCAGCCGACCTGAAGACGAATGAAACGGCTCGTTTAGGCCGCGTAGCGGAGAACGTAGCGTTCAACGTGCTGCTTAACGGCGCACATATGTTGTACCAATTCGAAGAAATCGGTTATGATATCTCTATCGACTATAACGGTCGTACGGGCACAAAGCCTAATCCTTCCACCAAGGGTTATTTCAAGCAGGAAGCGCGTATTGATGCTTTCACCAAATGCGCACAAGTGATTACGCTGCGTACGCAATTGATGCCGTCTGTGTTTGAAGGTAATCCGACGGCTGCGAATATAGGATCTAGAGTGATCGTCCGCACTATCCAATGGGGTAATAATGTGTTTGCCGTAGCTAACTTTAGCGCAACAGACAACCAGACAGCCACTTTGCCAAGCGGTACATGGTATGACTATTTGAACGGCGGTGGCAAAGCCGGTTCGAGTTATACGCTAAAACCGGGCGAGTTGAAGGTCTTCACCGGTAGTCCGGTTCAGGCTCCGACCTTCGCAGACATTGAGAAACGCGATGCACAAGGAGTGGAGGAAATTGGCAATGGACAATGGACAATGGACAATGGACAGAAGATCCTCTATAACGGTCAAATGTTGATTAAGCGCGGAGATAAGGTGTATACGGTAACGGGACAACGAGTTAACTAGTATTCTAGCATTCTAGATTTCTAGATGACTAGATGACTAACTAAGAAGCGAATTATGTATATCGCGATCGCAGGAAATATAGGAGCAGGCAAAACGACGCTGACGAAGATGTTGGCGAAGTATTACGGATGGGAACCGCGCTTTGAGAGCGTCAATTTTAATCCGTATCTGGAAGATTATTACGCTGATATCAATCGGTGGGCGTTTTGCCTGGAGACCTATTTCCTGAAGGAGCGGTTCCGCGATATGTTAGCGGTTCAGCAAAGCACGCACACGATTGTGCAGGACCGCTCCATCTTCGAAGGCGTGTACGTATTCGTTCGCAATAACTACGAGCGCGGAGACTTGTCTGACCGTGATTATGAGACCTATATGGAGCTATTTGAGTTGATGAAGCTGAAGATGAAACGCCCCGATATGATGATTTATCTTCGCAAATCGGTTCCGGCTCTGGTGGCACAGATTCAAAAACGCGGACGCGATTACGAGCAGACCATGCAAATCGATTATCTGCGTGGACTGAACGAGAAATATGAGGACTTTATCTTCCATCAGTACGACGGCAAAGTGCTGGTGATTGAGTCGGATAATTTGGATTTTGAGAATAACCCCGAGGACTTCCGACTGGTGGTCAATAAAGTGGATGCGGAGTTATTCGGATTATTCAGTGAACAAAATTGGAAATAATATGCATATAGCAGTAGCAGGAAACATCGGTTGCGGAAAGACGACGCTAACCAACATGCTCGCCAAACATTACGGTTGGGAGCCGCGATTTGAGAGTGTGGACTACAATCCTTATTTGAGCGATTTCTATGCCGATATGGCGCGGTGGTCGTTCAATCTGCAGGTTTATTTTCTGAACAAGCGTTTCAAGGACGTAGTTGAGATCGGTCAGCAGGATAAGTATATTATTCAAGATCGCACCATCTATGAGGACGCGCGTATATTTGCGCCGAACTTGCATGAACAAGGTTTTATGTCTGACCGTGATTTTGAGAATTATCGCGATCTCTTCGATCTGATGATGTCTTTGGTTAAGATGCCGGATCTGCTGATTTATGTGCGTGCGTCTCTGCCGACGTTGGTAGCGCAGATACAGAAACGCGGTCGCGGTTACGAGCAATCGATCCGTATGGACTACCTGCAAGGATTGAACGATAAGTACGAGAATTGGATCAAAGATTACAAGGGTAATTTGCTGATTGTACCGGGCGATGAGATTAAGTTCGGCGAGAACCCCGAGCATTTCCGCTGGGTGACGGATCGAATTGATGCCGAGTTATTCGGTCTCTTCCCCTTTGAAGCCACCGAACAAACGGGTAAGGAGATTTAATGGAATATACCTATATCAATCATATCGATTCGCCGGCTGATTTGAAGAAGCTGAAGGTGGAAGAATTGCCGACTGTGTGTGCAGAATTGCGGCAATTTATCATCGAGGCGCTGAGTAAGAACCCCGGTCATCTGGCATCGTCGTTAGGTACGATTGAGTTGACTGTGGCCTTGCACTACGTGTTTGACACGCCGAACGATAAGTTGGTTTGGGATGTAGGTCATCAGGCATATGCACATAAGATTCTGACAGGAAGGCGTGATCGTTTTCATACCAACCGGCAGTTCAAGGGATTGAGTCCGTTTACGAACCCAGCAGAAAGCGAGTACGATGCGTTCATTGCCGGTCACGCCAGCAATTCGATTTCCGCTGCGCTGGGCATGGATATAGCTATCAGCCGTCAGCATTCAGATGTCAGCGCACGCAATGTAGTGGCGATTATCGGCGACGGGGCGATGACAGGTGGTTTGGCATTTGAGGGCTTGAATAACACCTCGATGGACAAGAACAATTTGCTGATTGTGCTCAATGATAACCATATGGCGATTGATCCGCTGAAGGGTGGTTTTACGCAATATCTGGTGGATATCACAACGAGCGCAACGTACAATAAATGGCGTTGGAACTTGTATCGTGCGTTCGTCAAATTGCATCTGATTGACGAGAACAAGAAAGCGCGTATCTTACGACGAAACAATACCGTCAAGGCTGCGCTGAGTAATCAAAAAAGCAATATCTTCACGGGTCTGAACATCCGCTATTTTGGTCCTACGGACGGTCATGATGTAGTGAGTCTGGTGCGTATATTGAGTGAGATCAAGCACCATAAAGGTCCAAAAGTGCTGCATATCATCACTAAGAAAGGCAAAGGTTACGCGCCGGCGGAGAATGACCAGACTGTTTGGCATGCACCGGGGGAGTTTGATGTTGCCACTGGGCAAAGGACCGCTGACGCTGTAAGACCGTCGCAGAGCGACTGTAAGACCGCAGACGCTGTAGGACCGGCCTTGCCTGTAGGACCAATTTCTCCCTTATGGCAAGAGGTGTTTGGGAATACGTTGCTGGAGTTAGCCAAGGAAGACGAACGGATAGTAGGCGTGACGCCGGCTATGCCGAGTGGATGCTCGATGAGTATTATGCAGAAAGAGTTGCCGGAACGGGTGTTTGATGTCGGGATTGCCGAAGGGCATGCGGTGACGTTTAGTGCAGGTTTGGCGAAGGAGGGTTTGATTCCGTATTGCAATATCTACTCCACTTTCCTGCAACGCGCGTACGATAATATCGTGCATGATGTAGCGCTGCAGAACCTGCATGTGGTGCTTTGTATCGACCGTGCAGGTATCGTGGGCAATGACGGTGCCACGCACCATGGATTGCTGGATTTGACGTATCTGCGGCCGATTCCTAATATGCATATTTGTGCACCTCGTACAGCAGAAGATCTGGAAGAGATGCTTCGGTTGGCGAAGGCGTTGGAAGGGCCAATAGCCGTTCGTTATCCACGCGGCAGAGCCACGATGGATGACCGCTTCGCTGTAGGACCGTCGCAAAGCGACTGTAAGACCGCTGACGCTGTTAGACCGGCTTCGCCTGTTAGAGTCGGCAAAGGTGTGAAACTTAGGGACGGAAAAGATGTAGCGGTACTGACGATTGGCAGTATCGGTAATCCGATGGCGGAAGCGATTGAAGCTGTCAGCAATCAGCAATCAGTAATAAGCTTTGCGCATTATGACATGCGGTGGGTGAAACCGTTGGATGAGGAATTGCTGCACGAGGTGGGTAAGCGATTTAAGACGATTGTGACGGCGGAGGACGGATTGATTGCCGGTGGGTTTGGTAGTGCTGTACTGGAATGGATGGCGGACCATGGTTATTCGCCTCGCGTGATCCGTCTTGGCGTCAAAGACCAGTTTGTAGAACATGGTTCGACCAAAGAATTGTATCATTTACTGAAATTAGATAAGGAGGGTTTGTTATGCGAATTATCATCGTTGGCGCAGGCGAAGTAGGCACACACTTAGCTAAACTGCTTAGCCGCGAGAACATTGAGATTAGTCTGTTGGACGAGCGTCAGGATCGCTTAGGAGACCTGAGCGCCAACTATGACCTGCTGACCAAAGTAGGTAACCCTACCTCTATCCATGATTTACGAGATATAGGAGTGAACGGCTGTGACCTGTTCATCTCCGTTACGCCGCATGAGACGGAGAACATGACCGCGTGTCTGATTGCGAACGCCTTGGGCGCTAAACGCACGCTGGCCCGCATTGATAACTACGAGTATTTACTGCCGGAGAACAAGAAATTCTTTGAGCAAATGGGTCTGAACCATCTCATCTATCCGGAAGTGCTGGCGGCCAACGAGATTGAAGAGAGTCTGCGCACGAACTGGATGCGATACCATTTGCACCTCTGTCAGGGTGCACTGGAACTGTGCATCGTCAAAGTGCGCGGCTCGGCGAAGATAATCGGTCAGAGTTTCGCTTCGGGCATCTATAACCACGGCAAGTACCGTATCGTAGCCATCAAACGTGACCAAGAGACCATCATTCCTCGCGGCGCAGATTCGGTGGAAGAGAACGACATGGTGTATTGCGTGTGCCCGAAGGAGAACATGGAGTTTATGCGGGAGGAGTTAGGCAAATCGAAACGGGAGATTAAGAATGTTATTTTCTTCGGCGGCGATCGTATAGCCCGCAAAGCGGCGACGGAGTTGATGAATGAGATGAATATCAAGATCATCGAGAAAGACCGCGAACTATGTACTATCTTGAGTGACAAAGTGCCTAACGCGCTGATTATCAACGCCGACGGTAGCGACATGGATGTGCTCAAAGAGGAGGGTATTCAAGATGCAGACGCTTTTGTGGCGGTGACCGATAGCAGTGAGGCGAATATCTTCGCATGCTTGGCCGCCAAACGGTTTGGTGTGCGGAAGACCATCGCAGAGGTGGAGAATCTGGATTATATCCCCATGGCTGAAGGTCTGGATATCGGTACGGTGCTCAATAAAAAGACCATCGCTGCCAGTTATATCTACCAGATGCTACTGGATGCCACGGTGCGCGGTGTGCATAATCTGACTACCGCTGATGCGGAGATTGTAGAGTTCTACGCCAAAGAGGATAGTTTGATTACCAAGCATAAAGTGCGCCATTTGGATCTGCCTAAAGAAGCGAATATAGGTGGTATTGTGCGGGCGAACGAAGGTATCTTAGTCAACGGCGAAACGCAGATTATCGCCGGCGATTTAGTGGTAGTATTCTGCAAGAGTCATGTCATCCGCGAATTAGAGCGTTTCTTCAAATGACACGAACATTTAACTGGCGGCTTATCTTCAAGACCATGGGCGTGCTGACGACCTTGGAAGCCATCTTTATGTTGGTACCGACGGTCACAGCGTGGTGGTACGACGAAGCCGATTTAGGGGCTTGGGTCGTATCGTCGCTGATCACGTGGTTGAGCAGTTGGTGGATGTTACTCGCCGGTCGCAAGGCAGAGAAACGAGTAGGCGAACGCGAAGGATACGTTATTGTAGCCACGGTATGGTTGGTGTATTCGGTGTTTGGATTGCTGCCGTATTGGTTAAGCGGGGCGTTGCCTTCTATCACCAATGCGTGGTATGAGACGATGGCAGGTTTTACCACCACCGGTTCAACCGTCTTTACCGACGTAACGGCACAAACGCACTCCATCCTACTATGGCGTGCATTAACGCAGTGGGTTGGCGGTATGGGTATTATCGTGCTGAGCGTGGCTATTCTGCCGATGTTCGGATTGGGTGGCATGCAGCTCTATAGCGCCGAAGTGACCGGCGTCAGTTACGAAAAACTCAGTCCGCGAATAGCCGACACCGCCAAACATATGTGGATTACGTATATCGGGCTGACGGTGGTCGAAGGACTGCTGTTATGGCTGTTAGGGATGGGTAAGTTCGAGGCCCTCTGCCACGCCATGAGTACGATCTCCACCGGAGGTTTTGCCACGCATCAAGACAGTGTGATGGCGTTTGGTCCGGGTATTCAATGGACGATTGCTTTCTTTATGCTCCTATCGGGTATTAACTTCACGCAACTGATTTATCTTTTCCGCGGCCGGCCTCAGCGGATGTTCCATGACGAAGAAACGCGCTGGTACGTAGGAGCATGTCTGTTCAGCGGTTTATTATTGGCCTTCGGTCTCCTGCTTTTCTCGGGCGGACAATTGGACAGTGTGCGCAAAGGGCTATTCACCTCTATCTCGATGATCAGTTCGACGGGCTTTGTAGCCACGGATTATATGATTTGGCCGCCTATCCTGTGGATGCTGGTTTTCTTCTTGATGCTTACAGGCGGTGCGAGCGGTTCGACAGCCGGAGGTATGAAATGGGTACGTATCGGAATTTTTGCCAAGTCTGCCTTAACAGAGATCAAACGGCGTATTCACCCGAATGCCGTTATACCGGTTCGCTTCAACGGTCGTACGGTAAGCGAAGTGACGACGAGTAATGTGATGGCGTTCATGTTCTTCTACATGGTCATTATCATGTTAGCTTCACTTTGTTTCTGCGCGTGTGGGATTGGCTTTGACGAATCGATTGGAGTGGCCGTGTCGATGATTGGCAACGTGGGTGTGTCGATTGGTCAATGGGGTTCAAGCGGTTGCTATGCCGCCTTCCCTGCTGTGGCCAAATGGGCTGCTACGCTGGTGATGCTCATCGGGCGTTTGGAGATCTTTACGGTTTTATTACTCTTTAGCCGTTCCCTTTGGAAGAAGTGAAAGGTGAAAAGTGAAAGGTGAAAGGTGATGAGGCCGCATCAAGTTCTATTGTTTATTATTGCCGTGATGGTCTGTTTGGGAACACTGTGTTTTGTGCTCCCTGAGCGTGTGACGATAGGCGACAAGACACTTCGATGGCCGACGATGGCGGAAGTGTTAGGGGTGGAGACATCAGCCATCAGTAGTCAGTTATCAGAAGAGACGGAAAATCCGGTAGATACCGTGATACCGGAATACAGAGATACCGGAATACCGGAAATTTCGAAGAATCCGGAGACTCCGGTGGATACTGTTCTTCCGGAAGCGCCTAAGCCTCAGCCTGTGGCGCAGGATGTGCCGAAAGTAAATGTTGATTCGACTACCGACAGCCGCGTTTATTTAGCCGCCTTCTATAGTGCCTTAGGGGAAGCGGGTACACACAAAGTACGGGTACTCCATTACGGCGACAGTCAGATTGAAGAGGACCGAATGACGCAACAGATACGCGAGAAATTGCAAGCCCATTATGGCGGTTCGGGTGCAGGTTTATTGCCTTTAGCACAAACCATCCCCAGCCGCACGGTGCGTCAACGATTAAAGATGAACGGACGAACTATCACGCCGCAACAGGGTCCTCGACGATATATCGTCTATGGTCCTAAGCGTGACCAACGCAAGGATGGTAAGTACGGTGTGATGGGGCAAGTAGCGATGATGAACGATAGTCTCGTCAAAGGTAGCGAAGCTTTAACCGCCATCTGTACTCCTCTGGACGGTCGGCTGCGATATGAGATCATGCGTGTGTTCGCGGATAGCAGTATTGCGTGCGAGCAAAGCGGAGACACCGTGCGACTGAACGGTCGCGGTGCTGTATATGGACTCTCTCAAGAGAGTTCAACAGGCGTTATTGTGGATAACATCCCTATGCGTGGCTGTTTAGGACTGGTGTTCACCAAGATGGACAGTGCCCAGTTGGCAACCTTCTACCGCGAAGAGAATGTGCGGTTAATCATTATGCAATTCGGCGGAAACGCTATCCCGTTCAATGAGACACCCAGTACTATCCGCTCGATTGTACATGGCCTACGTGAACAAGTCCGAACGATCAAAGCCTATGCACCCGAAGCCAGCATTCTGTTTATTGGTCCGAGCGATATGTTGCAGCAGACAGATGGCGAATGGCAGACGTATCCGATGATTCCGTACATGGACCGACTGCTGCGCAAAATGGCATTGGAGGAACATATCGCGTATTTTAGTCTCTATCAATGGATGGGCGGAAGCGGTAGTATGAAACGCTGGCAAGAAGTAGGATTAGCCGGAAACGATGGTATTCATTTCTATCGATCGGGCGCCCGCAAAGCAGGAAATGCAGTAGCAGAATGGATTTTATCCGGCACATATTAGGATTTAACGCAGACAGTCCGTTGCTGTTCACCCAATTCTATTTTTGGGCATTTTTTGCGTTGGTCTATGCGCTCTTTGCGCTGCTTATGAGCATTCAGCCATCAGCATTCAGCCATCAGAAACTGCATCTCCGCAATGTCTATCTGCTGTTCGTTAGTTGGTTCTTTTATTATAAGACCAGTGGACTATTCCTGCTCATTCTCGCTTTCGTCACCCTCTCCGACTGGCTCATTGCACAAAGAATTCAGCATTCAGCATTCAGAAATCAGAAGACTGCGTGGCTGGTATTGTCAGTCATTATAGACCTTGGATTATTGGCTTATTTCAAATACGCCTATTTCTTCACCAATATGGTCAATGACCTGTTTGGAACGGGTTTTCAGGTGTTTGATATCTTTGCCTATGTGGGTAACGGTTTTGCGAAAGCAGGGCGGTTTAGCGTAGATACGATCGTGCTGCCGGTCGGTATTTCGTTTTTTATCTTCCAAGTTATCTCGTACACAGCGGACGTCTATCGCGGACGCATACAGCCAGTTAAGAACATTCTTGATTTCGGGTTCTATGTCAGTTTCTTCCCGCAGTTAGTGGCAGGACCTATTGTGCGCGCAGAGGAGTTTATTCCGCAGTTGTATAAACCGTTTCGGCTGAGCCGCAGGCTCTTCGGCGTAGCGGTGTTCTGGATACTGAATGGCTTGGCGAAAAAGATTATCATGTCTGATTATTTGGCCGTGAATATCATCGACCGTGTGTTTGATAATCCGTTGTTGTTCTCGGGCTTTGAGAACCTGTTCGCACTCTTTGCTTATTCGCTGCAAGTCTATGCGGATTTCTCCGGCTATACAGATATTGCCATCGGTGTAGCGATGCTGATGGGCTTCTATCTGCCGATGAACTTCAATAGTCCGTATAAGTCGCAGAGTCCTCAGGAGTTCTGGCGGCGATGGCATATGTCGCTTGGACGATGGCTAAAGACGTATCTCTATATTCCGTTAGGCGGTAATCGAAAGATTGGTTTTGGTACCTATTTCTGGCTATCTCTGATTGCTTTTGTTTCTGCTGCCCTGACCGGCTGGTGGTGGATAGTATTGGTTATTGGTAGTTTGTTATTGGTTATTGGCGTTATTGACTACCAATGGAAAAAATCAATCACCAATCACCAATCACCAATCACCAATCGTCAAAAACTCCTTTACTCCAACCTTAACTCCTTCATCACGCAGGTATTAGGCGGTTTATGGCATGGTGCCAGTTGGAACTTCATTATTTGGGGCGGTATCAATGGCATCGGTATGATTGTGGAGAAGATCTGGCGTAAGATGAATTGGCATATTCGTTTTGCGTCCATGACGCTGCTGACCTTTGGTCTTTGCGCTACCGACTACTACACCAACCTACCGGCATGGCGACTGTTCGCCGTGTGGGCTGCGATTGTATGGGCAGGAACTGCTATCCGCTATGTGTATTGGCTCATCACCATGGACAAAAAGGTCAATCATCAATTGTCCGTTATCAATGCCAAGCTTGGGCAAGCATGGGCAATTATTCAGACCTTCACCTTCATCACCTTCACGCGGTTGTTCTTCCGCAGCAGCAGCAACTTAGACCCTGCCACGGCGAATGAGGTAGCGTGGGCGACGGCGAAGAATATGGTCAATCAGATTGGCGGGGCATGGAACAATGCTATTATTCCGGAATTCCTGTGGGAATACCGATGGGTAGTGGCGATGTTTATTGCCGGAATGATTATTCACTGGTTGCCGACCAATTGGAAGCGGCGGTATCGTTTGTGGTTCAGCTCGATGCCGCTATGGCTGATGGTAGTGGCAGTCTGCGTGGCTATCGTCGTCATCTATCAGTTCGTCACAGCGGATATGCAACCGTTTATTTACTTTCAATTTTGACCGGTTTAGAACCGGAGCAAGTTATCCATGCAGATTGTTGGCATCACAGGAGGAATAGGAAGTGGCAAATCCACCATCGCACGCGAACTGTCGAGAAGAGGGTTTGCGGTCTATGACTGTGACCAAGAAGCGAAACGAATCATCGCAGAGAATACCGAAGTGCAGAAGGCTATCATAGCCTTGCTAGGAGAAGAAGCCTTTGTTGGTGGGCAATACAACACATCGTACGTAGCGCAGCGGGCCTTTGCCGAGCCGGAACTGCTCAAGCGCCTAAATGCCATCGTTCATCCTGCTGTCCTTAACGACCTTAAGGACCTTAAGGACACTAAGGACCTTCTCTTTGTGGAGTCAGCCATCTTATTCGAAGCAGGTCTGGATAAGCTATGCGATCAGGTTGTATGCGTGGATGCGCCCGAAGAGGTTCGCATCGCCCGCACTATGGCGCGCGATCATTGTGACGAAGCGCACGTGCGAGCGCGTATGCGCCGTCAGACATCAGCCTTCAGCTATCCCCATTCAGACCAAAAGAAAACCATCGTCCTCATGAACGATGGTTCGCAATCAATAGAAGGGTTAGTCGATTCCCTAATCGCTAAACTCTGAATGCTAAACCTACTTCACCGCCTTGAAACTCATATCTAAGCTCTTATAACTATGCGTCAAGGCACCGACGGAAATGAAGTCCACGCCTTGCAATGCATAGTCGCGCAATGTATCGATGGTGATACCGCCGCTTGATTCAATCTCCATATGCCGACCGGCTGTTTTCTCCCAAGCTCGAATGAGGTCCACCGCCTCTTTGGTCTTCGCAGGGGTGAAGTTATCCAACATAATACGATCGGGGATATTGGTCGCCAAGGCCTCGTTGATTTCATCGAAATTACGCACCTCAATCTCTATCTTCATATTGAGAAATTTCTGCGCTTTTTCGGGGTGCTCGGAAGCACTCGTCTTGCAGTAATCGCGTGCGCGCACCAATGCATTTGTGATTCCTCCGGCAAAATCCACGTGGTTATCCTTGAGCAGAATCATATCGAATAAACCGATGCGATGGTTCATACCGCCACCGATGGCTACGGCCTCTTTCTCCAAATACCGCAGTCCGGGCGTCGTTTTGCGAGTGTCGAGCACATGACAACCGGTGTCTGCAATCAAACTCTGATAGCGGTGAGCCGTGGTGGCTACACCGGACATGCGTTGCATTACATTGAGCATAGTTCGCTCAATCTGCAGCAGACTCAGCTCCTTGCCATAGACCTTAAATGCCACGTCTCCTGGTTTAACCAGTGCACCGTCGCTCAGGAACTGCTCTACCTTGCACTCGGGGTCGAAATAGTGGATAATCTCCTTCGCCACTTCCACACCGGCCAACACACCGGTATCCTTGATAATAAGTTGCTGACAACCCATCTGAGTAGGCGGAATACAACTGAGCGACGTATGGTCGCCATCTCGAATGTCTTCTTCAAACCAAATAGCAATTAGCTTGCGTAGTTCTTGCTTGTCCATAAGATAAGAATTAAAATTTGGCACAAAAGTACACTTTTTTTTGCATATGTGCAAATTTTTTAGTAAATTTGCCGCGATTTTTAGAACTATGAAACGATTTTTGTACTTTGTAGGGCTTATTGGGGTGGCTATCTGTGGCGCCATGGGGACCATTCAGGCGGAGAACCGAGCGGGCTACATAGAGAACCATAATGAGCTGCGAATCGGTTGGGGCGATCAATTGTTTGAAAGCCTCATGTGGCATAATCCCACCTATATCACCACCACGATGCCGGTAACGAACAACTATCTCTACCGCGAGAATTACAAGCACTACCAGCACCTCTGGTTGGAGTATCAATGGCGGTTCAACCACTGGTTCGGGTTGGGCGGTATGATTGACGGTAGTGGCGTCAGTTGGGATGAAGTGACGCGTAACGGTGCCGGCACAGAGGTGTCGCGGGACCCTAATCATCACTTCTTCAACCTCGTTATTATGCCTACCGTGCGATTCACCTATTACCATCACGAGAACGTCAATCTCTACTCAGGTCTGGGACTGGGACTGGGCATCAATGGTGGTTCAGAAGTGAATGCAAAAGGAAAGAAGACAGATGTAGGCGCGGCTGTCAATGTCACCGTCTTTGGCGTTAGTGCCAATTATAACCGATGGTTCATGACCACCGAGTTCGGAGGCTTGACATCGCTCAAGAACATGAACACCGTCTATATGCTCTGTTCACGTATTATTAATGTTAGTATAGGTGCTCGTTTTTGACGAGCACCTTAAAAAGTTAAACCGTTAAACTGTTAAATCGTAATTATGGCGATACGCTACTATAAATTCAGTATTATTGGTCTCGTTGTCCTTCTCGTCTCCTGCCAATTCCGGCAAGACACGTTCGTCGATTTCACGGATAAGGAAACGGCAAAAGGATTAAAGTTTCAGGTGATAGGTCAGCACGAAACCGATCTGTCGCAAGGTCTGCCATCCTCTTGTTATATGCCCGATGGTACGCCGGCCAATGAGTATTCAGAAGCCAGCAATCAGGATTCAGATGTAACAGGTGCCCATAAGGCGCCAAAGACCAGTAGTGTGACCGGCACAGCGGTGCTGCAAGAATTGCTTAAGTACGGCAATCAAAACAACGTGATAGAGATAGTCGGCACCTACCCCAGCATCAATACCGATGGCGATTCGGTTATACTATCCGGCAAAGTCATGTTACCCAAAAACGGCAATCCCAAACGAATGATTCTTGTTAGTCACTATACGGTTTGCTCTAATGCCGAAGCACCCAGTAACTGCTTCTCGCTCGAAGGTGTGCTGGTCAAACTCGGTTACGGACTCATCATTCCTGATTATATAGGGTATGGCATAACGGCGAACGAGGTGCATCCCTACCTGGTGATGGATCTGACAGCGCGCAATGTGCTGGATATGTACCTGGCCGTACGGCCATGGTTAGATGCAGTAGGACGAGTGCCTGACGACTCCAAATTAGACCTAATGGGCTATAGTCAGGGCGGCGCCACAACGATGGCTGTGCAGTACTTGATTGAGACCGAGTACGATGATCCGGAGGAAGAGGATTATGTTTCGCTCCACCGCGTCTTCGCAGGCGGCGGACCCTATGACGTCAAAGCTACATATGAGCGTTTCGTCACCACCGACACAGCGGGCTACCCCGTGGCAGTACCACTGGTGTTACAAGGGATGATCAAAGGCAATAACCTCTCCATCCGAATGGAAGACCTGATGCAAGAATGGTTGTACAACGAGATGGATAATTGGATCAATAGCAAGCGTTATACCTCCGCGCAAATCAATAAACTCATCGGCACCAAAGTGACGCATAAGATACTCACCCCTGAGGGGATGGACCAGACCTCCGAGAAAGTGGCGGAACTATACAAAGCGATGACGGTCAACTCCATCATCTCCTATAACTGGATACCCGAAGCATCCGTTTATATCATGCACTCAATGGATGATGAGACAGTACCGTATGCCAATGCATCGAATGCAAAAGCCAAATGGAAAGAGGCGAATATCACCTATAATTTCGGGCACTACGGAGGACATGTGATGACCGCACTACGGTTTATTTATTCGGTACAAACCCTGCTCGTGCAGGAAGAGGAAGAAAGGAAGAAGTATGAAAACTAAGACCGCTTCGCTAATAGAGCAAAGACCGCTCGTTGTTTTGTGTCTTTTGTCCATTGTCCTTATTCCATTGTCCACTTCCTGCAACCCCGAAGCCAAGTGGGAGACACAAGGAGTAGAGGTGTCCATGACCGTCAAGACCGTGTCGGCTGGCTTTGTGGAGTGCTCTTTCTCCACCAACAAAGACGCGTATTACCTCATCGCCATTACGGAACCGTGGGAGAAATTCAATCCGGTCGATAACTCCAAGCAGTTTATGCAGTTTGCCTTGGATAGCGCCTATGCGGACTACCTCATGTGGCGCAGTTACTTGCTTCGGGAGAAGGAGTTCAATGTTGCGCCATTTGCCAGTCATTCGCTCCAATACGGCACGGTGAACCATTTCTTCACGGGACTCGTTCCCGAGCACGACTATTGGGTCTTCGCCTTCCCCGTCAATCCCGAGACCATGAAACCCGTCGGAGCGCTGGTTCTGGAACCAATTACTACGAAAAAAGAGAGTTCGGTTGCCGTGTCTTTTGATTATCGGGTGAAGGATGTATGGGACTATATTTATCCGCTGGACACCCTCAATAATGTGCATAACCACTTCCCCTATATAGCCACCACGCGGGATAGTTTGGAACTTGATCCTACCATGGATCCGGTTGTAGAATTGAGTTTGTGGGTGGCTGACCAATTCTTGTATCCCCAATACGCTAATGTGTTTTATGGTGTGAAAGCGGTGGAGAACGAGGGCATCGATTCGCATCTGGCGTTCGAAGACGGACATACCTACTATACGGTAATTAGTGGTTTTGATTTCAGTCTGAAGCAGGAAGCCATCTATAAGTTCACATGGCACCCGGGCTATGAGCATTATTTCCACGACAATGATTCTACGAACCTCTTCCGCCTCTCGCAAAACGAATAGCCTATGCGTATCACCCTTCTGGTAGTTGGCAAAACAACGGACGCCCGTCTGCAGGCGCTGATAGACGATTATCAGCAACGCTTGGCACATTATGTGCCGTTCGAACTAACCGTCATACCGGATCTTCGCAACGCCAAATCGCTCACAGAGTCGCAAATCAAGGAGCAAGAAGGAACAGAGATACTCAAACGTCTGACACCGGCAATGGAAGTGATTCTGCTGGATGAACACGGCGCAGAAAGACGGTCTGTTGAATACGCCGAATGGCTACAGCGGAAAATGAGTAGCGGACGAGACCTCACCTTTGTTATCGGCGGACCATACGGCTTCAGCGAAGCCGTTTATCAACGCGCAGAAGGTCAGATGAGCCTCAGCCGAATGACCTTCTCTCATCAGATGGTACGGCTCTTTTTCGTCGAACAACTATACCGCGCAATGACTATCCTTCGGCACGAACCCTATCACCATGAATAAATCCTCTAAAACACGTATCTTATGAAGACGCTACGATCTCTCATCTTATCAGTAAGCCTTTGTATCAGTGCTTTCGCTTGGGCAGGAACCAACCTGCAGGTGTACTATGATTTCGGTTCTATGGGTACCGCTTGTCCTAACCAACGCTCACCGCGCGTAACGACTACTTTGGAACTCTTCTACCCCGATAACTGGGGTAATACTTTCGCCTTCATCGATATCGATTACGCGTTTCATCCCAACGACCCGAAGAACACCCCCTTTCTCGCGTATTTTGAGATTGCGCGGTGCCTCAATTTCTGGCATAAATCTGCGGCGAAGGACCTCAGCATACAGGTCGAGTACAACGGCGGTTTGGGTGTGTATAAGGATGGCGCAGGAGATTTGAGAGGCTATGGTATCAACCACGCTGCGCTGCTCGGTCTCAACTACTGCTTGCACACGAAGGATTATAAGAACATTTTCAATCTGGAGTTGCTTTGGAAAGTGATTATCGATGATTATAACGTCTTCAAAAACTCCGTGCCGCTGCAATTCACCTTCGTATGGGGCTGCGATGATTTCTGCACGGCGCCCGGTCTGCGGTTCTCCGGATTCCTCGATATTTGGGGACAACGCTATGCCGCCGGACAATCATTTGTGATGATTACCGAACCGCAACTATGGTACAATGTAGGACGGTGGTTCAAATGCCCCAACCTGCATATCGGCACGGAGATAGAGATGAGTTATAATTTCTCCGGTTCCACCTCACAAGGTTTTATGTGTAACCCCTGCCTCGGCATCAAATGGTGTTTTGATTAAATCGAGGTCCTGACTGGACCAACGACTAACGACCAACGACCAATTATGAAAAAAGGCTCATTCGCTCTTTTGCCCATCGTGGCGATGTTAGTACTGCTGATAGGTTTATCGGTGTATTATCAAGGTGTGAGTAACGCACCGTTGTTGCATATTTTTATCGTAACGGCTATCGTTGCGGTAGCTATCACGCGCGGTGTACCGCTCAAAGAGCGCGTAGCTATCTTCTCCTCTGGAGCAGGGTCAAAGAACTTACTACTGATGGTGTGGATCTTCATGCTCGCCGGTGCGTTCGCCGCCAGTGCCAAAGAGATGGGCGCTGCGAGTGCGATGGTGGACCTAACGCTGCATATCCTGCCGGCTAAGTTTGCGTTGGCGGGACTCTTCTTCGCAGCGTGTATCACCTCCCTCTGTATGGGAACCAGCGTCGGTACGATCGTCGCATTGATGCCCCTTGCCGCCGGTTTAGCAGAAAAGACAGAGATGGCACTACCGATGGTAGCGGCAGCTGTAGTGGGAGGAGCGTTCTTCGGCGATAACCTCTCTTTCATCAGCGATACCACCATCGTCGCCACCCAAACGCAGGGGTGCAAACTGAGTGATAAGTTCCGCTTCAATCTACGGATGGTTTTACCTGTAGCGGTTGTGGTAGGCATCGCCTATGTGTTCCTCGGCAGTCACGCCACCGAAATGCCCATCGTCGGGCCCGTACCCTTTTGGAAAGTGATACCGTACCTCGCTGTACTTTTCTGCGCAGCGTTCGGAATGAACGTGTTGGTGGTCTTGGTGCTCGGTAATGCGCTCACCAGCATTACCGGTATGGCAGACGGCAGTTTCGACGGGATGGGTTGGATCAACAGCACACTGCAAGGCGTGATGGGCATGAGCGAACTGATACTCATCTCCATGCTGGCCGGAGGTATCTTCGCCCTCATTAGTTATAACGGCGGACTCGATTTTATGATTAACCTCATCACCCGTAATGTAAAGAAACGAGCCGGTGCCGAATTGAGTATATGCGGTCTGGTGGCTTTTGCCAACCTCTGCACCGCCAATAACACCATCGCTATCCTGTCTGTGGGCGATATTGCCAAACGAGTGGCAGAGCAGTTTGATATCGACCCGCGCCGCAGTGCCAGCCTGCTGGATACTACCTCTTGCTGCGTGCAAGGATTACTACCCTACGGCGCACAGTTACTGATGGCAAGCGGACTCACCGGCATCAGCGCCATGAGTATCATCCCTTGGTTACTCTACCCCATCCTCATCGGCGCCGCCGTCCTCATCACCATCGCCATTCCCCGAAAAACAAAGAATTGACGAATTATTTTTTATTGGTGTTGTTCACGCAGCAAATCATTCACCGTCTTCACCGGATTAAACGTGCTCACCGGCACTTCCACGAAGATCGTGTTCCACCGGCTCATCGCACCGTTCCACAGACCCGGCAACTCCAACGCTAATAACTCCTTACCATCTTTCGACTTATTCGAGATAAAACCTGTCTGCGGGTCCACATA
>JAFSWF010000035.1 GCA_017444615.1 Paludibacteraceae bacterium
CTTACCGCGCATTTTAAGACCATCTCAAGCGATACGCCACGCATGATAGCTTTTGGTCTGCTGCCTATTGTACTGACCGCTTTTGTGCTCATTTTTGATGTCAATAAAGGTATCGAGCGGCTCAGTAAGATCCTCATGCCGTTGTTACTGCTGATGATGTTCCTCATGGCGGGACGTGTACTGATGATGGACGGTAGTAATATAGGCATGCAGTTCTTCTTCCAACTCGATTTCTCCAAGATCACGCCATCGGTTATCATGCAGGCCATGGGGCAATGTTTCTTCTCCCTTTCCATCGGTATGGGCGCGCTCATTACCTACGGCGCGTATATGCCCAAGGGACAAAACGTAACCGCTACCTCCATTCAGGTCATTACGCTGGACACCATGGTCGCAATCCTGGCAGGAATCATCATCTTCCCTGCGGTCTTTGCGTTTGGCTTTAACCCGGCCGAAGGACCCGAATTGGTCTTTGTGGTCTTACCGGCTATCTTCGAGAAAATGTCATTCACCTGGCTCAGCGCGGTACTTTTCTTTGGCTTGCTTTGCATCGCCGCCATCACCTCCACCATCTCCCTCATGGAAGTGGCAGTGGCATTTGTCTGCGAAGCCAGTCACGGTAAATTAGATAGAAAAAGAAGCGTACTCATCGTCGCTTCACTAACAGCGCTGCTTACCATCGGATGTGTTATCTGTCCGCCTATGTTTGGCTTCAACGACACCCTCACTTCTTGCATCATGATGCCCTTAGGGGCCTTAGGAATGGCAATCTTTGTGGGATGGTACTTACCGCGTAATGGCGAACAAGGCGTTCTCTCGGCAGACAGAGGTATCAAGCACTGGGCGAAGAAAGTCTATATTCTGGTTCTTCGCTGGCTGGTTCCCGTGGCCATCCTCATCATCTTCCTAAATAGTTTAGGACTAATCTAAAACCATCCTAAGCGTCGAATTAGTCGCAGCACACAGGTAGGGATTAATAGAATCAAAAAACACAGTATCCGCCAGAAAACGGTGGGTACTGTTGCTTTACTACGACCTTTGAAAAGCGCACGCAATCCGCGTCGGGCGAGAGTCTCCGGACTGACAATAATGCCTAAACACTTGCCTACTAGAGTCAACCATGGCTTAATGCTGAATAAACCTGTATCCACTGCCCCCGGACTAACATCGGTCACATACACACCGTAGGGCTTGAGCTCGATATGCAGCGCGCGAGTGAAATGACTCAAGAACGCTTTCGTACTACCGTAGGTACCTAACCGCTGCGCCGCTATCTGACTTGTTACCGAACAGACATTCAGAATATACCCTTTGCCTCGCGCTTTCATCTCCTGCCCGAACAGATAACACAGCATCGCCGGTATGTACATATGCAGGTTCATGATAAGCCCCGTAAAGGCCTCACTGTCGTCTAAGATATCGCAGTCGTGATAGACACCCGCGTTATTCACCAACACTTCGACCTCAATCCCGTGTGCCCGCGTATAGGCATATAACTCCTGCGCTGAACTCTGTTTGCCTAAATCCAGCACAAGGCTAATCACTGATAACTGACTACTGATAGCAGATAACTCCTGCGCTACCTCGCCAATGCGTTCCTCATTACTGACGATTAGCAGGTTATAGCCGCGCTGCGCTAACTGCCGCGCAAACGCTAACCCGATGCCGGACGAAGCACCGGTTACGATGGCAAAAGGTTGGCGGGAGGAAGCAGTGCTCATCTTAATCGGCAACCACTCTTAGCAACTCTCGAACTGGCGAAGGAAGCGAACGTCATTCTCAGAGAAGAGACGAAGGTCCTTGACGCGGTATTTGAGGTTGGTAATACGCTCTACGCCCATACCGAAGGCAAAACCGCTGTACTCTTTCGAATCGATGCCGCAGGACTCCAACACGTTGGGGTCCACCATACCGCAACCGAGAATCTCTACCCAACCGGTTCCTTTGCAGAAAGAGCAACCGGTTCCGCCGCATATATTGCAGCTGATATCCATCTCCGCGCTGGGTTCGGTGAAGGGGAAATAAGACGGACGAAGCCGGATCTTAGTCTCTGCACCGAACATCTCCTTAGAGAAATAGAGCAGCGCTTCGCGCAGGTCAGCAAAGCTGACATTCTTATCAATGTATAGACCTTCTACTTGGTGGAAGAAACAATGCGCCCGGGCAGAGATAGCTTCATTGCGGTACACACGACCCGGACAAAGCACACGGATAGGCGGTTTTTGACTCGTCATAACACGTGTTTGCACGGACGAGGTGTGGGAGCGAAGCAAGATATCGGTCGGTTTCTGCACACCGGGTTCTTTCTCAATGAAGAACGTGTCCTGCATATCGCGGGCCGGATGTTCCGGCGCAAAATTGAGCATACCATACACGTGCTTATCATCCTCTACCTCCGGACCTTCTGCCACGGTAAAACCGATACGGGAGAAGATATTGATGATCTCTTCCTTCACCAGCGAAAGCGGATGACGGGTACCCAACGCAATCGGATCCGGTGTACGCGTAAGGTCTAATTGACTATTGGCTGTTTGCTGTTGGCTGTTGGCGATTTGTTCGCGCATGGCGTTGATACGCGTCTCTGCCTCCTGACGAAGCTGGTTCAATAACTGTCCCAACTCGCGTTTCTGATCGGACGGAACTGAACGAAAATCATTGAAGAGAGCGGTGATCTCGCCTTTTTTACTCAGATATTGGATACGAAGCGCCTCTATTTCTTCGGCGCTCGACGCTTGCATGGCTTCTACTTGCGCAAGCAAAGATTGTATTTGGTCTTTTAGCATAATTCACAAATTTGGTGCAAAGTTACACTTTTTTTTGCATATATCAAAATATTTTTGTACTTTTGTACCAAAATTTAATCTATAAAACCAATTATGACCAGAGACACAGCTATTTTTGACGTCATTCGCTGCGAGCGTGAGCGTCAAATGAAAGGCATTGAATTGATTGCCAGTGAGAATTTTGTGAGCGACCAAGTACTGGAAGCTATGGGCAGCGTGCTTACCAATAAGTACGCGGAAGGCTATCCGGGGCATCGTTACTACGGCGGATGCGAAGTCGTAGATATCGCGGAGAATATCGCCCGAGACCGTCTCAAACAGTTGTATGGGGCCGAATATGTCAATGTGCAACCGCATAGCGGTGCGCAAGCGAACATGGCGGTA
The DNA here is from genome assembly GCA_017444615.1 of Paludibacteraceae bacterium. Lineage (GTDB taxonomy): Bacteria > Bacteroidota > Bacteroidia > Bacteroidales > Paludibacteraceae > Colicola. The sequence continues at coordinate 3,168 of JAFSWF010000035.1, forward strand.
TTCATGGCTTGTCTGCACGCAGGAGACACGTTCTTGGGATTAAACCTCAGTCACGGTGGTCACCTCAGTCACGGCTCAGCGGTCAACTTCAGCGGCCTTATGTTCCATGCTATCGGCTATGATCTGGACGAAGCCACGGGGCGTGTCAATTACGACGATCTCGAACAGAAGGCGCGTACGCATAAACCGAAACTGATTATAGCGGGTGCCAGCGCCTATAGCCGCGAGTGGGACTACGCACGTATTCGCCGCGTAGCGGATGAGATAGGAGCTATCTTCATGGTTGACATAGCCCACCCCGCCGGACTGATTGCTGCCAGCTTGCTGGATAATCCGTTGCAGTACGCCCATATAGTAACGAGCACAACCCATAAGACACTCCGAGGCCCACGAGGAGGTATCATTATGATGGGCAAAGATTTTGATAATCCGTGGGGCAAAACAACGCCCAAAGGGGAGATTAAGAAAATGAGCGCTTTGCTGGATTCGGCCGTCTTCCCGGGTACACAAGGAGGACCGTTAGAACATGTGATTGCTGCCAAAGCCGTCGCCTTCGGAGAAGCGCTAACACCCGAGTTCAAGACCTACCAGACGCAAGTAAAAAAGAACGCCGCGGTGATGGCGCAAGCATTCATCGATAAGGGCTACAAAGTGATCTCAGGCGGTACGGACAACCACTCTATGCTCATTGACCTGCGCACTAAGTTCCCCGATTTGACCGGCAAAGTGGCAGAGCAAGCATTGGTGAGCGCAGACATCACTACCAATAAGAACATGGTGCCCTTTGACAGTCGCTCCGCTTTCCAGACATCCGGTCTGCGGTTCGGTACACCCGCCATCACCACCCGCGGTCTCAAAGAAGACCAAATGCCTTGGATCGTTGACCTTATTGACCATGTGCTGCAAGCCCCTCTCCAAGATTCCGTCATCAGCGCTGTCCGCGAAGAGGTGAACCGAACCATGACACAATATCCTTTATTTGCATGGTAACGAAGCCTGACGGCTGAAATAATCGTGCCCCTTGTGGGCTAAGAAGGCTGACGGCTGATAGCTGACTACTAAAAAAGGCTGACACTCGTCAGCCTTTTTGTTAGTCTATTTTTTCCCTCCGTACTTGGTTAGGGGTCATACCCGTGTGCTTCTTGGTGTATTGGCAGAAGAAACTGGCGTTGGGGAAATTCATTAGCGCCGCAATCTCGTGAATAGGCAGCGTGGTATTTTTCAAATAGTGCTTGATATGCGCCACCGTGATTTCTACTATCCACTCGGATGCCGAACGTCCACTGCGGGCACGGCAAATCTCCGATAAGTACTTAGGCGTAATCTCCAATTTCTCTGCAAACCATTGCACTTCGCGTTGGTTAGAATGTTCATGGAGTAAAAGCGTAAAGCGCCGGAAGATATAATCACTGCGATCCACAGACGTGCGGGCATCTTCCGAAAGCGGTTGGAGCATCTTATCCAAGTAATTGAGCATTTCCATTGTGGTAGCACGCGCAATCGACATCAATATCTGCTGACGGTATTCGGTCTGTTTGGCTTCCAACTGAAGAACCAACAAATCAAAATAAGCGATACAGAATTGACGCGAAACAGCATTAAGATGGAAAATAGGATTCGCTCTTAGGAATTGTTGTTTCTGCCACCAACGAGGCTCCACACGCATATGATCCAACATCAATTGGTCATAAATAGAGGCATGGACGGAAAGTTCCATGAATTGCACGTCTTCGCTAAACTCATACGGACCGGGTTGAAAACCCTGCGAAGGAACGCGCACAAACAAATCGTTCTCCCCTATATGTACCATCGAACCGCCTAATTCTAAGGCGATGTGACCTTTGAGACAAAAGATGACGGTCATAGAGGATGTTGAACGAGTCTGACGACATTGCTCGAAGCCGGATACTTCGTTCGTCAAGAAAATAGAGTCTGTAAAAAGAGTCATAGATGAGGTAAAAATTATGGTTAAATGATTAAAAAGTGTGCAAAGGTACAAAAAAAAATTCAAATTTGCAAATTATTTGCTGTTTTTTTTGTTTTTTTAAGAAAAATTATGTATCTTTGCACAAAATTTGTGTACTATGAAGAAAATTATTCTCTCTTTTTGTGTGGGTTTAGTGCTGCTAAGTTGCAGTACCGGTAATGAACGTATTCTAACTTCCGCAACGGGTACTATCTACGAATGTTTGGTCGTCATGCCGAACCGCCCGCTTAGTGCCGAACAATTGGCGTTGGTACATGATCAACAAGTGGTGGATGAGCGTACGCAAGGAAGCGGCTATGTCGAACCGATTGCTGCCACCTATGACCTCATTAAAGCCACCATGGGCGCCGCTATGCCCGGCCTGCCGCAAGTAGAACCGTATTTTGTGCTGACCCAAGTACCTATGGGGCAATTCGATGATTATCTCAAACCCACCCGTAATATTCTCATTATCGATATCAACCGCGATAAGTACACCCAATTGAAAGTGCAGCATAGCCGTAACACATGGTCCAAACCACAAGCCGTACTGCGTATTCAAGCACCGGACGATGAGTCGGTAGTGGCGTATTGGTTGGCCAATGGGGAACAAGTACGAGAGTGGTTTGTGCGCGAAGAGTTAAACCGGCAGATCCGTTTCTATCGCGCGAATACTAATAAGGACGCGCGCGCGAAACTGAATAAGTTGGGCTACGATATGCTCATACCCGAAGACTACATGCTCATTAAAGCAGAAAAAATTAACATCTCCAATCACCAATCACCAATCACCAATGACATCGATTTCATCGATGTCCTCTGGTGTTGCAATAACAAGGGACCGATGCGGCGCGACCTGATCGTCTATAGTTATCCCTACACCGCGCAATCACAATTTGACAACGCATCCATTTGCGCCATGCGCGACGAGGTCTTAGGCCAACTCGTCAGCGCACAGGTCAAGGGAAGTTATATGGGTACCGAATATAAGTATTTCCCGCCGCAGAGCCGTCCGGTGGCGGCACTCAATGACTCCGTAGGTGGCTTCTACGCTATCGAGACACGCGGATTATGGAAGATCAAAGAAGGAGAAGCCATGGGTGGACCCTTTGTGAGCTTAACGCGCTTGGACCAAGTGAACGGACGAGTAGTGACGGCGGAGACCTTCCTCTTTGCCAGTGGTCAGAAGAAACGCAATGCCCTTCGTCAAGCGGAAGCAATTCTTTATACGCTCCAAATGCCTAATGAGAGAGCAAAGACCACCGCTTTAAGCCATAAAGGCAATTAGCGCACCAGAAAGCATATTGAGCCACCATGCAATAGTCGCCCGCACGCAACCATAATACCACGCTCAGCATATCGACGGCCAACCAGATAAACCAGTGCTCACGATAAACGAGAATCATCAGTACCTGCGCCACCAGTGCAGGTACTGTTGTAAACGCATCTAAGTAAGGCTGCGTATCATCGGTCCATGCCGCCAGACCCACACCACCTAACCATGAAAAAAAGACGGTACCGACACCTATAAGAATCAGCGTCACAACCTTCAGACTCCGCGGCGACACCTCAAACCTGTCCCCTTTCACCTTCGTCCTTTCCCCTTTCACCTTCGTCCTTTCACCTTTCACCTTCATCCTCCCCCTCCATACATGCACCCCATAGATCATCGTCACAAAATAGTATGCATTGATGGCTATCTCGCCGTAGAAACGTTGTTCCCAGCAAAGGTAGGTATAGGTGATCACCTGTGCAAAACCGAAAACGAACGTCAGTATATTCCCTTGCGCCGTCAAACAAACGGAACAGATACCTAATAAGCCTGATATCAGGCTTATAATTGAGAGTGGCGGGTCTAGAGGTGAAAGGTGTGTGGAGGCAATAATAAACGTAGCGATTTGAATAAACAAACCGCACGCTAAAAAACCATAATCAAACCACTTACCCCTCACCACTTGTCACTTTTTCTTTGAAGCCGAGGCTTTGATCAGTTCGGCAGGTTTGGTACCTACGCGCGGAGCGGATTCATAGTTCCACTCTTCCTCAAAATCCCAATTGGCTTTGGTTTGAATCTTCTCCGAATAGTAATAAACAGGTTCCGGTTGACGATTAGGCGCCCAACTACCGGTTGTCCATTGGCCATCACCGTTCTCATCGATATACAATCGCAGGTAATACGTGTCCGGTTTGAGGTGCTCAAAGAGCGTACCTTCCTCTTGTGCCGGCATATCCAATACCACATGGTCTTTATTGTTCAGTAGTTGCACCCGCGCCTGAGGATGATAAGGTGTTGTCCGTACGCGAAGGGTGGAATATTCTTCTAATCGTTTGACTTGCAACTCATACTTGCCTGCTATATGCGTCACGCCATAGACGTCGTGCAATGCCCCGCTGTCAATGCGCACTTCGTACTTACCGCCGGCTTTGAGATCCGCCACCAATTGCAGTTGCAGCGGTAACGAATCGCCCTTTAAGAGGGTGAACGACACCGGTTTAAAAACTGTATCCACGCGTTCCAGCAGATGAATAGAGTCCTTCTCTATGCGGGCTAAAGGAGTGGTGCAACTCAATCGCAAAGTATCATACACCTCAAACCCTTTGCGGGCGTTCGTCTTGATCTCCAACCGTCTGTTGCGGTTCTGTCGTGCTTGCGCTTCTTTCGCTTTGGCGGTCAACCGAGGTGCCCTATACACCGCCCGTAAGGTGTCCGTGTACCATTCCAGTTGATAAAGAGAGTCCGTTCGACGATACCGCGCCTCTAAATAGAGCGTGTCTTGCGCAATGGCGATACTGTCCGTCAACCAAAGCGTGAGCGTATCGCGTTTAGCCGAATAATACGGATACAGATACGGCGTCGGATCCGTCCAAACGCTGTCACTCTTCGTGCTATCCACGGCAGAGGGTGGCAAGGCACGCAAAACAGGCACACTGTCTGGAGAAGAAGAGAACAGTAATTGGATCATATGCTGATTATCGCGTAGCGTTCGCTGCAAGTACAGTCGCTGCAAGTTAGGCTTGAACAAAAACAGCGGTTCGGCGATAGCTGCAAGGGTAGAATCGTTTGGTACGCGAATCACTTCGTCCGCATACGCCATTGCTTCGCCGAGCGTCAACCGATAATCGCGACTCACATCATCCACCGCATACAACCGATACGTACCCGCACGCATGTTACCGATTCGGAAATGTCCCGCCGAGTCAGTCTTGGCGATCCGAAGAAAAGGCTGTGCCATAAACGCCGAATCGGCCATATTGCTATGAATACCTACATAAATACCGGAGAGAGGATTACTGTTCTCAGCATCATACACCTCCCCGAACAACTCCAAGGTATCAATGATATCGCCCGTCGAGAAAGCAAACGAGTAACCGTGTATAGGGTTCTTCTCCGTGTAATCGCATATAGCGTCACCGAAATCAATGGTGTAGGTAGTGCTATCGCGCAGCGAGTCCTTAAAAATAACCTGCACATGCTTGCCGCGCGCCTTCACGTCAGGCGGGTTCTGCTGAGGAGGAGACATCAACAGGTTCTGACCGATATTACTCAACTGAATATATTCGTCAAAGAGAATATCTATCTTCTTACCCTCAAAACGAACCGTTCCGTTAACCGGTATAGAACGAACCTCTACCGGCGGTATCGAGTCCTTAGGACCGCCCTGCGGTCCCACCCCCCTATTCGCACAACTCGCCAAAACAAGTGCCGCGATTACTATGTATAACGTTTTACGAAGTAAAACCATTTTAACAACTTAACAGTTTAACAGCTTAACAGTTTAACGCCCGCAGTCACCCTTCCATCGCGCTTAGCGCAAAGCCTTGCGCTTGCAGCCATTCGATAGCCTGCGGCAAAACCGCTAACATACGCTCATTCGATTTGAGCGAGTCATGAAAATTGATGATACTACCCGCACGAGTCTCTTGCTGTATCTGCTTCAGCATTGCCTCCGGTGTTCGCGACGCATCATAATCTCGCGTCAGCACATCCCAGTAGATCAACTTATACCCCTCCTCATGCAGCGCGCGCCGCTGACGAAAAGTAGCCTTACCATACGGTGGACGAAAGAGCGTAGGAATGAACACCGAGGGATGGTGCACGAACAACGCCTTGTTGCATTGGCCTACGTTCGTCATATAGTCGTCAAAGGGCGTGTCCCAACCCTTCAAGTGGTTATAGGTGTGGTTGCCTACCATATGACCCGCTTCTACCACTTGCAGGTACACCTCGGGGTGCTTGTCGATGTTCTCCCCTACCATGAAGAACGTCGCCTTCACATCGTACCGCGCCAGTATCTCTAATACCTTCGGCGTCACTTCCGGTATCGGCCCGTCATCAAACGTCAGATAGACATCTTTACCCGTACGGAAAACGCCGTACGGGTAAAGTGCTTGTCCTATACTCTTAATGATTCTAGTCATCTATCTTGGTAGTAGTCTAGTCAACTAGCTCACCACGCCAAACTCGACGCACCTAAAATAGCGGCATCGGAGTCCTTGAGGTTAGAGACGGATACAGGGATCTTACCTTTCCAAATAGGCATCAAGTTAGCCTCCATCGCTTCACGAATCGGGTCCATGATCCAATGACCGGCTTTGGTCAGACCACCGAAGAGAATAATCGCCTCAGGACTGGAGAAATGAACATAATCCGCCAGTTTCTCGCCCAACAAACGACCTGTATAATCGAAGATCTCTTTGGCTACCAAATCACCCTTCTCTGCCGCATCGAACACATCTTTCGAAGTGATATGATCGATATCGGCTACATCGCGAAGAAGCGTGTTCTCGGTCGTGGAAGTGAGTAACTCCTTAGCGGTACGAGCCACACCCGTTGCCGACGCATACGCCTCGATACAACCGCGCTGACCGCAACCGCACAGACGTCCCTTACCCGAGTGGTCCACCTTACAGTGACCCAACTCTCCGGCAAAACCGTCATGACCGTACAGCAACTTACCGTCAATCACAATACCCGAACCTACACCGGTACCCAGTGTTATAACGATGAAATTCTTCATTCCGCGTGCCGAACCGTAAATCATCTCACCTTGTGCCGCGGCGTTGGCGTCGTTGGTAATCGTACATTTGATACCCATACGCTCGCTAATCAACTTAGCCAGTGGTACCACACCCTTCCACGGCAGGTTAGGCGCGTACTCAATGCAACCTGAATAGAAATTACCGTTCGGCGCACCGCAACCGATACCTACTACATCGGTCAACTCGATGCCTTCTTCCTTCACCAGACTCTTCAGACCCTCGCACAACGCATCGCAGTAATCATCGATGTCCGGATACTGCTGAGTAGGAATAGATTTACTACGAAGAACAACTCCGTCTTCACTTACCAAACCGAACTTAGTGCCTGTGCCACCTAAGTCGATACCTAATGCATACTTTTTCATGGATTAATCAATTTTGATATCTTTGTTTACATTCTTGCTTCCAACGAGCGCGTACCATAATATATACGCTACGCCGATAACCGGCACGATATAACTGATCAGACAATCGTGCGCAGCAATCATACTTTGTATCTGCGGCACTACGCCACCACCTACTACCATCATCATAAAGATACCGGACGCCTTGGCGGTGTACTTACCCAAACCTTCGGTGGCCATGTTAAAGATTGAACCCCACATAACCGAGGTGCAGAGACCTACGAGCATAATCAGCAGGGCAGCGATAGGCATCGGAGCCATCACAAACGCCCAGTTGGTAGGCATCATCACTTGCACGGCATCGCCGCCTATCATCGCTCCTACCATCAGGGCGATAGCCACCGATGCCACACAGATCACCATGGCGCGACTGCTCACTTTGCCGCCTATGAACGAACCGATGGTACGACCGATAAGCATCAGCAACCAGTATAAACCTGCCACGAAACTGGCCGCGGCAAAACCTGCCGTGGGTTTAAGGTAACTAATCAGCGTAGCCGGTACACCTACCTCTACACCTACATAGAAGAAGATAGCTATCGTTCCCAGTACAAAATGACGGAAGGACCACGCACTCCGTTCGTATGTAATCTGCTGACCGGCACCTTCCGGTTCCGCTATCGGCGTGAGAAGAAGGATGATAAAGATCAGCGCAAACACACCCATCGCCATATAGAGCATGATATTCACATCCGCAATCGTCTTACCTACCAAACTCTCACCGATGATAGCACCTACCAGCATCGGCGTTAACGAACCGCTTAACGAGTTCAGCGTACCACCGATCATGTTCAATTGGTTACCACGGTTACCTCCGCCGCCGAGCAAGTTCAGCATAGGGTTGGTGACGGTATTAAGCATACATACGCAGAATCCGCAGAGCAGAGCACCGGTCAAATACACGGCAAAACTACTGCTTACACCGCTTAACCATTGTACGCCAATGCCTAAGAATCCTAACACAATTGCGGCTAATGCGGTCTTTTTGTAACCGTACTTAGAGAGGATGTTTCCGGCCGGAATACCCATAATCAGGTAAGCAAGGAAATTGAACAGGTTACCTAACATACCCATACGCTCAGCTTGAGCCGGGTCGTCGAACGAAGCGCCCCAGATCTTACCTACCGGCGCTGCTAAATTAGTTACGAACGCAATCATCGCGTAGAGAAACATCATCGCAATGATCGTAATCACTTGAAGAGATTTGTTTTGTTTTGTACTCATGATATTTGAATGATTAATGAATAATGAATAATGATTATTTCGTTCTTTTGTCTTACAGCGCAACGGTCAAGAATCGCAAGATTCTTCTATGCATATGCATCGCATTATTGTCCTTTTTAAGATGATGGTTATCATCGGTGTACAGCTGCATCTCAAATTGCTTATCGGCCTGCACGAGGGCATCTATGTATTGCATCGTATGTTGCACATGTACGTTATCGTCGCCTGTACCGTGGATGATGAGTACGTTGCCCGTCAAATCAGCAGCTCTATTGAGCAACGAAGCCGCTTCGTAACCACGCTCATTCACTTGCGGCCTACGCATATAGCGCTCCGTGTACGCGCTGTTATACAACCGCCAGTCGGTAACCGGCGCAATGGCTACGCCGGCTTTGAAAGGATGACCCTTCTGACTCATCGTCATCAGCGTTTGGTAACCACCATAACTCCATCCCAGTATCGCCATCCGTTCGGCGTCGATGTTCGGTTGCCCACCTGCCCATTGAGCAGCTGCTATCAGATCCTCCGCCTCTTTCTGACCCAAGTTCATATAAGTCTCATTGCGCCATGCCCGTCCGCGATTATCCGTGCCGCGAGGGTCCACTATCAGCACCGCGTAACCCGCTTCCACCAACGCGTACTCAAACCGCTTGCGCCAACGGTTCAGCACCCGCTGACTAGCCGGACCGGAGTAGTGCATGATGACTAACTGCTGTTGGCTTTGGCCTTGGCGTTGAAGAAGCATGGCCTCTAATAATTGTCCGTTCTTATTCGGAATCTGCAGCAGTTGCGGTTCGGGAAGATTGTTCGCCTTCCATGCTTGCTGCAACGAATCGTTCGTCAGCAACTCTCTTTCCACCTTGCACTTTACACCTTCCACCTTACACAGCGTGTACCGATTGGGCGTCTCAAACGATTGATAACAATCGATCATTCGCTTTCCATCCTTGCTAAACCGCGCACTGTGCGTTCCTTCACCGGCTGATAACTGAATGCTGACGGCAGAAGGCTTCAAGCTCACGGCATAAATCTGCCGTGTGCTGGGTTTATCCGCGGCTTGGTAATAGAGCGTTTGCGTCTTCTCGTTAACGGCATAGAGTGCCGTCACGTCTATTCCTTCGGGCGTGAGGGCACGTTGCTGCACGCCTTGTGCCGAATAGAGATATGCCCGGCGCCAACCGTCTTTCTCGCTCAGCACAATGAACCGACCGTCACTCAACCATTGCCATTCGTCAAAGAGCGCGTAGTCCACAAAATACTGCTTGCTTTCCTCTTTATAGAGCGGATGACTGACGGTCGTCTTACTATTGCACGCCAGCACTTCCATCTTCGTCTGGTCACGGTTCAGTTTGAGTACCGCTAATGTGTTGGCATCTATCCATCGCAAGCGAGGGAAATACACGTCTGACTGGTCGGCATTGACCTGCATGGTTTGGATGGCTTTCGTTCCGACGTCATAGACGCAGACACTTGCTTGGGCGTTAGCGCAGCCTGCTTTCGGGTACCGCAGACTCTCACGCGTGGGGTATTGCGGATAAGTCTGAATACCGTACTCTGTACTCCCAAGAAGTTCTGCCATTCGAAGGCATGAACTTCTCGTTCGTCGAGTTTAACAAACGCCAACTGTTTGGAGTCCGGCGACCACGCAAAGAGCGCCGTCGCACCAAACTCCTCTTCATACAACCAGTCTGCGATTCCGCTGATGAGGTCGGGGGTCGTTTCTTTCGTCACCGCTACTTCGGTACCGAAATCGAGTTTATGGATATAGAGGTTATTATCCTTTGCAAACGCCACATAGCGTCCGTTAGGCGATAGCACCGCATCGCGCACTTTGCCTAATTGCAGAGACGCACCGAGCTGCTTACGTTTATTGCCCTTCTCTGTGTCGATGATATACCAATCCGCCAAACGTGAGTGACGGAAGATACGCTCCTCGTTTTCGCTCACCAACCGATACCGTGTGCTTACGCCTTCTGAAGGCTGACTACTGATAACTGAAGCCTCTAAAATACTGTCTTGCTCCGCCACCGAGAGGGTCTTGGCGTTGTACTCACCACCTAATATCCCACTCAAAACCGATACTATGATTACGAATAATGTCATTTTCAATTCTCAATTCTTAATTGTCAAGTATTTCTTCCCTTCTTTGATGTGCAGTTCGTAGATGCCGAAGCGTACGATGCGTTCGTTGCCGTTGAAAAGCACCTCTTCCACCGCCATCGGCATCACCAATGATAACAATATCGCCGTTAGCTTGCTATAACTAATTTTTCGTGCAAAGTTACAAAAAAAAAATGACATGTGCAAATAAAAAATAATGAACAAAAAGTATATATATACTACGTATATATATAGAAAATGTGACGAAATTGCACAAAAAGGGCGTTTATCCTATGGGTATCCTATGGTTATC
>JAFSWF010000036.1 GCA_017444615.1 Paludibacteraceae bacterium
ATTGGTGATTGGTGATTGGAAACGGCCGTAGTTGTCGTCAGCGTCGATGGCTTGGAGTTGGTTGATCCAGAAGGCATCATTGATGACAAGGTTTAAGAAGCCTTGCACAGCGTTGTATTTGGCTACGAGCCCCTCACCATTAACCATTAACCATTCACCAATCTCAGACGCAGTCTGAGCGGGTGCTTTGCGCGCCATTTTGACGAAAGGAAAGACCACCAACGTGATGTTTCCTTCGAACTCCGGACGGGTCTTTTGCAACTGTATCTGCGCATCGGTGGCGTCTATGCTATAAAGCGACTTCACAGCCGCTTTAACGAAAGATGTTATTTGTTGTTCTAAAGTCATTTTATTCGGGATTACGGGATACCGGGATACCGAAGTTTACAATTTCGGATATTTTCTGAACCAAGAGCTGATTTTGAGGCGAATGACACCTAATAATGCCTCGCTGAAAATACCGCCACTCATTTTGCTGGTTCCCAATACACGGTTGACAAAGATGATGGGTACTTCGATGATTTTGGCGCCGCATTGGTGTGCGGTAAATTTCATCTCTATCTGGAAGGCATAGCCTTTGAACCGAATCTTATCCAGTTCGATGGTCTCGAGCAGGTGTCGTTTATAGCAAACAAATCCGGCAGTGGTATCATGGATCGTAACGCCAAGGACTGTTCGCACGTACTTGGAAGCGAAATAAGACATCAACACGCGTCCCATAGGCCAGTTGACGACGTTGACACCGGTCACGTACCGACTACCAATAGCGAGGTCTGCGCCTTGGTTAGCACAAGCATCGTAGAGTTTGAGCAGGTCTTGCGGATTATGGCTAAAGTCAGCGTCCATCTCGAAGATATAATCTGCCTTGTGCTCTATCGCCCATTGGAAACCGGCTATATAGGCTGTACCGAGCCCCAGTTTGCCGGAACGCTCTACGAGGTGCACACGACCTTTGAACTTACCATTCATCAGGTCCTTGACGATAGCTGCCGTTCCATCCGGCGAACCATCGTCAATCACCAGTACATTGAACTCCAGAGGCAGTTCCATCACAGCGGTGATGATGGCTTCTATATTCTCCTTTTCGTTGTAAGTTGGGATAATTACCAGTCTTTCCATAACTATAAGAATTCAGCTGTCAGCTATCAGCTTTCAGACTTAATGATTTGATTATTCAATTCATAGACAGGGCTGGGGGTAGTACGATCGAGGGGTTTGAGGAAGATGTCTTGTCCGGGCAGGATCTCTATCTCCTCGAGATACTCTTTGACCGTATTATACGCCACCTCAGGGTCGTTATTCTCCAAGGAGAGGTGGCATAGCCATACATTGCGCAGTTCGGGGTGCCAGTTACGCTCGAGCACAGCCCCGCAGACATCGTTACTCTGATGTCCCCGCGGACTAAGGATGCGCTCTTTGAGATAGGTGGGATAAGGTCCATTAAGGAGCATATGCTCATCGTGGTTGGCCTCTATGACAAGGTGGTTAGCCGTACGGACATACGCCTCCATCTCTTCGTTCACCGAACCGCAGTCGGTAACGATAACAAAGCGTTGGCCGAGATAGTCAATGCAATAACCTACGCAATCGGTGGAGTCATGCTCAATACCAAAAGTATTGATAGTCATTCCGAGCAGCTGCCACTCTACCCCTTTCTCGAAATATCGCCGGCTGGTACGCAGTTTCTCCCGCACGCCGTAGTTGCGGTCTATGCCCTCATGAATCAACGCCGTCGAATAGATAGGCAGGTGCACCCGTTCGCCCAGCGTACCTACGGCGCGTATATGATCTGCGTGGTCATGGGTGATAAGAACACCCATGATGTTTTGAAAATCAAGACCCATCTCACGCAAGTATTTCTGAATACTGCGCGCCGAAATACCCGCGTCAATGAGTATTCCTTGCCGACGTGTACCAAGGTAATAACAGTTACCGCTACTACCACTGGCAAAGCTTCTAAATATGAGTCCGTTTTCCTCCATTTTACAAAAATCGTGCAAAGATACTAAAAAAAAAGCACATATGCAAGAAAATTGTAAAATAATCGTGCGTAAGCTAAGAAAAAGCGCATTTTTTTGTGCTTTTTCTTGGGGTTTCCTTCTTTTAGAATTTGTATCCTATATGGTAATCCACGCCCCATCCTATGTTATCTCGCGCTCCAAAGCCCGGGATATAAGCGGGTGCTTGGATAACTTTTTCGGGGTCGGAGGTGTCTGTGCGCGTGAAGAGGCATTTGAGTCGTCCCATCCACCCCATGTATAGTCCTTTGACGATGTTCACTTGGCAACCAGCCACTATCTCTCCCCAACAATCCGCTTTGACGCCGTTAGCCGCAAGCGTAGTGGTGGAGAGGTTCGATTGCGCCATGTATTGAACGGCCGTACCTAAGCGCACACCCACTAAGAGCGCGTGGGGGGACTCGGGGTGTTTCTTGAGGGGATTGATGTCTATGCCTACCCTGAAGAATCCTCCGTGACCGCGATAAGAGATGGTGTCGTTGAAGACCCGTGCACCTCCGGCGTAGCCCAGTTCGAAGGTGGGATAGAGTCGCTGGATGAGGCGGCAGTTGGCCGCCAGTTCGTAGTGCTGAATATGACCGGCCGAAGTAGCCAGGGCGACTACCGTCGAACCGATGTCCAGCTTAAGGATGACGCCTTGGTAGATTTCGTTGGCGTTGGCGTTGGCATTGGCGTTGGCGTTGGCCGGACTTTCCGGAACTATCGTGTCGGCAGGGATAGCAGGGATAGTGTCCTGCCGGGCGGACAGAGATGCAACGGGAATAAGAAAAAGTGAAAGGAGGACAAGTCCTATCAAACGTGGGGCATTCATCATAGGAGTCCTTTCGCTTCGTTTCGTAATTCTTCGAGCGCTCTATCAGAAGGTGTTTGTCCGTTAGAGTTATACGCCTGCAGCATCGTTGTGGCGTACGTCTGAGCGTTGGCATCCGGCGGCAGTTGAGAAGCTATGCCGATGACGAAAGCCGCCATTTGGTCACGCGCGTTCATAATGAGTGCCCACACTTCATCGCTGACATAGATCTGCTGACTCATATTATGTTCAAACTCTGCTCGGATGGTTTGCAACAAGTGTTGCTGCAATTGAGGAATGGTCATCTGCGAGAGATCCAAGCCTATCAGCATTTGTGCAGGTGTGGTACGCTCGAGCAGTAAGGCGAGACGCTCGTACGCCCGCAGACGAATGGGAGAAATGGTCTTCTGAGACTCACGTTTGAGTTCGAATTGTCGTTTCTTCTCTTCGTTGCGGAACTGCGAGTACTGGATGAACCAGAAACCGAAGATAACCACTGTTATGGTAAGAATAACCAGCAATATAGTTGTTGCATTAATCATAAGAAATCCATTTTGCGGGTGCAAAGGTACACAAAAAAAATGACATATGCAAGCATATGCCATTGAAATTAGAGTTTTTAGCGTTTTTTTTTATTTTACGGCTTGTCCTTGTGCGTTGTACCGAACGCCATCGTGTATTATATAGAGGACGCCGTTTTCAAGCACTTTATTGGTGACAGGTAACAGATTATTGTTGATGGTCTCAACGCCAGTTGGCACTTCTTGAATGCCGTCCGGTACTACTTGGATAGATTTGATGATGGCATTCGGAGTGTCCTCATTTTTCGCTTTCGGAGCGCGGCGTGCCGGCGCAGGGTTGGAACCACTTGTCGGCCACAAATAAATCAGCACAGCCGATACTTCCGATACATTGTAGTTCACCTCTGCGACCCCAATAGTCGGTTGGGTAATCGTAGCTGTACCTCCGTTACGGATAAGTACTTTGAGTTCGTATCCTTCCACCGTCTGACACTGAATCTTGATTTTACCTGAACCGGCTTTTACGTTGAAGGTAGTAGCACCCGGTAAGAGGTCATTCCATTCTTTCTTTCCCGTGGCCATGGAGTCCAACGCCAGTTGCAGGTTCGCTGCAGTTACCACAGATGAGATTTCCAATTGTCCTTCCGTTGAGTTGTATGAATCGCCGCTTTCTGTGGTAGCAAAGGATATACTTGTATTGCTCTCTGGATTGAGGTTCATCTGGGTCTCTGCATCATCGGCTACAGGA
The DNA here is from genome assembly GCA_017444615.1 of Paludibacteraceae bacterium. Lineage (GTDB taxonomy): Bacteria > Bacteroidota > Bacteroidia > Bacteroidales > Paludibacteraceae > Colicola. Next base: position 4,078 of record JAFSWF010000036.1, read on the forward strand.
GTCAGATAAGGCATGATAACAACGGGAACCTTGATTGTTTCTCGGTAAGGCCAGTAGTGCCTGTGCGTATCATCCATATCTTCGAAATCATCGAATCCGGAGTAACGCCAGCGCTCATAGACGATTGTATCCAAACCTGCTGCGTGGGGATAGAAATCCATCTTATGCGTAGTTCTATTAGGTTTCCAGCACGATTTATCGGTTGTAGTAGCTCTATTGAGTCCTGAGTAACAATCCGTTTCGCCATCTTCGCGTACCAAGTCAATAGCAAACATGTCTCCTTCTGTCAAGACGAGGTCGGTCACTATATTATCTTCTGCATCGTGTGCTTTCATCTCTGCGAGTGGGCTGAAGTTCATGTTTATGTAGAGTTCAAACGAAGCATCGGAAGCGGCGTACATCTCGTCGCCTGCAAAAGCCACCGTGATAGTAGCATGGCCATAATCGCGCTCGCCAAAATATATATAGTAGAGAGTATATTCCGAACTATAACGCACACTGTCAATAACCACTACACTCTCGTCCGACGAGGTGACAGTAAGAGGGAGATTGAGATTTGTAGAGAGGTCAGAGGAGGCATTCACCCATGTAGTCGGAAGTGAATAGGAAACGCCCAACGAGCCGCAATCGGTATCTGTTATATTGAAGACTCCGTCTTGTAAATTATTACCGGTGATTGAAATAGTTGTAGGTATTCTATAGGTGTTAACATAGTTGATTGTCAGACGGGCGGTAGCCGGGCTATACTGACAATAATTTTCATCACAGTTGTCACCTTCAAAAGTAGCCACGATGTCCGTTGAGCCGAGGTTCATGCAGCTAAAACTATATGCCTTGTAATCATAGTAAGAATCGGTCTCCCATACATTCACCACATCTATATCTTCAGGTTCTACATTCACCGTTGCCCAGCCTGCCATAGAAGTGCCTTGCTGCTCAATGAAAAGGCGAATCTCCGTAAAAGGATATACGGGCTCACCATACTCATTCGTGCCGACATCAATATGGTCAATACGATTGCCGTCACCGTCCGTAAAATACATATCCACTGCATTGGGATCGACATAGGTTAGGGTGAACGATGCTACGGCATCTTCGGTATAGTCGTCACCCAGCACAGTGACCGTAATGGTGGTAGTACCGTAACCTACGAAAGTAAAGCGTACCTCATTGCTGGTCGGGTTATCGATAGTAGCGACATCTGTATTAGACGAGGTGACGGTGAAGTCACCATTGTACTCAGAGTAACCATCCTCAAGGATTTTGGGCCATGGGTAATTGGTAGAAAGAGTGGTAGCATTTGCACCTTCCAGAACAAGGTCCTCCAAGAGGCTGTAGTACTGATAGAAACCGATATTCGGGCCGGCATCGCCGGTTACCTTTACGTTGTATTGAACGGATTTGGCCAGGTGTTCCGATGTTGCCGGTGTGCTTACCGTGATAGTTGCTGTTCCGCGCTTTTGGCCTATAATCTTGTGGCGATACGTATATTCATCCCATTCTATCACTACCACATCCGGATCGCTGGAGGTGACGGTCATTTCCGATGAACTCACGCAACTCCAATATTTATTCCATACACCATCGTTTACACTATTGTAGGCTATATAGCGGAAGCCGACATAGTTGTCGATGTAGCCTTGTGTAAGCGTACTTGAGTTTCCCTCCCTCAACCAATACTCTTCGCCGTAATGAATAGTTGTATCTTTGAGCACCGTCGGGTCGGGGTCACTATTCTCGCACCCGGGGCCGCAGGCACCAATTTCCACTATACCGCCAGCCACAGTGATGGTGACATCCCAGTTGATGGTGTTGGTTACATTGTTGTCTTCATCGAACTCATACTGAGTAAGATAAATATGGTCAGTTCCGCTATTTGTACACCAAATCTCGTCTATTCTGAGTTGGACGAACCATCCCTCATAGCCGTAATACGACCCATAAATCATGGATTTTTCGGTGTACCAAAGGCGGGTGTAGGCAGCCCAGTCGCCGAAATCATTAGCACTCTGCGACTTGGGATCAGCGGCATTAGGGGCTACATGGAAGGTCAAACCATTGAACTCCGGAATGGTGACCACCTCGCCTATGCCGTGCGTGCCGAGATCAAGGACGTAGTTTTCGTCCGCATGTAGGTTCAAAGGAAGAAAGATTAGTGCGGAAAGAATAAAAAGAGTAAGTTTTCTCATAAGATTGAGATTTTAGTTAATATTATTGTAGTTTGCTAGTATTCTAGTATTTGCGGGTGGTTAAGATGCTTGCTTGCGAAATTCGGATGGGGAGATGTTATAGACGCGTTTGAAGGCGGAAGAAAATGTATTGGCGTTTTCAAAGCCGCAACGCAAAGAGACGTCCAAGATAGATGTTTCGGGTTCCTGAACAAGAATACGGCGAGCCTGTTCGAGTTGAACAAGAAGGAGGTATTGCTTGGTGGAGATGCCGGTTATATCCATCACTTTACGGTTGAGGGTCTTGGGCGTCATGTAGAGTGTTTCCGCTATTTTCTCGACCGTGACGGAAGAGGTTTCCATCATTTCGGTTATGGTAGCCATAATAGTACCCAAGAACCGCCGTTCGGCGGCAGAGAGTTGTTTGTCCGTCACCTCACTCCGTCCCTCTTCCGCGGAGAGGGAGGAAAGTGCTTTGTAACGGTTGACTTCCGCCATGAGCGTATTGATCTGAAGGTCCATCGCCTTACGGCGTTTGCGATACCAAAGGGCGATACAAACCGCCAAAGCGACGATGAGCACTGCGACGATGACAGCTATGACAGCCAGTATTTTGTCACGCTGGCGGAGGCGTGTATTCTCCACGGCAAACTCATCGAGCCGGAACTCGGCATTGAAGCGTGCCATCTGTTCGGCGGTGGAGCGGCTGTAGAGCGAGTCTTTGAGTTCGTGGTAGCGTACAAGGTGCAGTCGCGCTTCGTCGGGGTTGGCACGGAAGAGTATCTCGTACGCCTCGCGTTGCGCGTACGCCTCATTAACAAGGTTACCAATTTTGCGGCATATAGCGATGGATTCGTCGAGGCAGGCGAGCGCTTCGTCCGGGCGTCCAAGACCATGGAGGGCGATTCCCATCTTGTTGAGCGAGATAGCCAGCGAGAGTTGGTCACCTGATTCACGGAAGAAAGGAATGACGTCGCGGAGAATAGCTTCGGCTTCGTCGTAACGCTTGAGTCCGTTGAGGATAGAGGCTTTCTGCGACTGCCGAACCATCATCTTATGGGTATTGCCGGTGGTAGCCTCCATGACGCAGGCGCTGTCAGCATAACAGAGTGCCTTTTCATCATTACGAAGGGTATGCTCAATTTCACTTGCCATGCCATAGACGACCGCCAAACGGACAGGGCTGCCGGCTTTCTTGGCATATTCGATGGCTCGGAGTTCGTACTTCATACCCTCGGCAGGGTTACCCGCTGCCATGAGTGTTCCGGCGATGGTGTTAAGTGAGGAGCAGATTCGTTCGGGGTCGCCTGCTTCGATATCCAGTTCGTAGCACAGATGCATGTAACGGAGCGCTTCCTCGTATTTGGACTGCCGCATTTCGACGAGGCCCAGCATGGCAAGGTTATCCGAATAGGAAATTTTGTCAGCGTACTGCATGAGTTCGAGCGCCCTAAGCAGGTTGTACTCTGCCTTCGGATATTCCTGCGTGGCGTAGTACCACTCGCCCGCCCAATACCATACGAGGGCTTTGACGGTGTCCATCGGTGGCGTCGGGACGGGATTGTACATGCGCGGTTCGTCGGTAAACCCATCGTTATACAGGTGAGCGAAAAAAGCATCAGCGCTGTTCAGCGAGGGCTTGCGGTCAAAGATATCCAGTAACGAATCAACAGGGTTCGCCGAGACCGAGAGGCTCAGGAAAATGTACAAAGCGACAACGTACCATTTACTATTTACCATTTTGTCATTTATCATTTACCATTTATTTGGTCATTAGATTATTTTAAGGTGTTTTCTAAAAACGGTGCAAAGGTACAAAAAATTTTTCAAACAATTAGTGAATAAACGGACAAAAATCACAAAAAACGGACAAAATGCAAAAAACCGCCCCGAAGAGCGGTTTTCTTTGTTTAGCGGATCATGTCATCTCCGAAGAAAGGCTGCAAGGCTTTCGGGATACGAATACCTTCTTCGCACTGGTTGTTTTCAAGGAGAGCTGCGACGATACGCGGGAGTGCGAGCGCCGAACCGTTGAGGGTGTGACAGAGTGTCACTTTCTTATCCTCCGCGCGGCGGTAACGACACTTGAGTCGGTTCGCCTGATAGGTGTCGAAATTAGAAGTAGAAGATACTTCGAGCCAGCGGTGTTGCGCCTCTGAATAGACCTCGAAGTCATAGCAGAGGGCGGCCGTGAAGGACATGTCACCGCCCGATAGACGAAGGATGCGGTAGGGCAGTTCGAGTTTCTGGAGGAGTCCTTCTACGTGCTCCAACATCTCTTTATGGGAAGCGTCGGAATGTTCGGGCGTGTCGATGCGTACTATCTCAATCTTGGAGAACTCATGCAGACGGTTGAGTCCGCGCACATCCTTGCCATACGAACCGGCTTCGCGACGGAAACACTCGGTGTAGGCGCAGTTCTTAATGGGCAGTTGCGCCTCGTCAATAATGACATCGCGGTAGAGGTTAGTAACCGGCACTTCAGCGGTAGGAATGAGGTAGAGGTCATCTACTTCGCAGTGGTACATCTGTCCCTCTTTGTCGGGCAACTGGCCTGTGCCGTAACCTGAAGCGGCGTTGACCACCGTAGGCGGCATGATCTCCGTGTAACCGGCTTTGTTAGCTTCCGCGAGGAAGAAATTGATGAGGGCACGTTGGAGTCGTGCTCCTTGACCGATATAGACCGGAAAACCTGCACCGGAGATCTTAACACCAAGGTCAAAATCGATGAGGTTGTATTTCTTAGCCAACTCCCAGTGGGGGGCGAGCGGCTCGCCACCCGAACATTTCGTTAGGCGGTCGTCTGCAATTTTCTCATCGGTAGCGCTATCCCAGTCCCTGAGAGCCACAGCGCCGTTTTTGGCGATGGCGTCCATCATCGGCTGGTTAGGCCAGTTGCCGATGGTCACAGCCAAGTTATCTTCTGCCGAGGCACCTTCGGGCACGATGTCGTAGGGAACATTAGGGATGGTGAGCAGGAGTTTGGTTTGAGCTTCTCCGGCTTCGGTCATTTTGGTGTCGAACTCAGCTATTTGCGCTTTGAGAGCGCCTGTTTGTGCTTTGGCGGCTTCGGCTTCTTCGCGTTTGCCTTGCGCCATGAGTGCACCGATGGATTTGCTGATTTGGTTCATCTGCGCCGCTGCAGCATCTTTGGCTTGCTGCGCGGTCTTACGTTCGGCATCGAGACGCAATACCTCTTCGATAGCCTCTGCGGCATCGTTGAAATGCTTTTTGTTCAAGCCGGCAATCACCGCTGCTTTATTGTCATAAATTTGTTTGAGTGTTAACATATGTAAAATTTACTTTTATTAAGATTCTTTACCATCGTCTCAACCTCGTGTTGCCTTCGACTTGCCTTCGACTTGCCCTCGTCTCTGGATTATAGCGTAAAAAGTACACGATTGTTAAGATTGTCTGCAAAACAAAATCTCCCACCTAAAGCCGAAGCTTTCGGTAGGAGATAGTGTTTTCTCTCTCGCCGATTTAAGCTTCAGCAGCTACCGGCTGGATAGAGACGTACGATTTGTTGTCGCGTTTCTTGCGGAACGTTACGATTCCGTCGCAGAGCGCGAACAGCGTGTGGTCAGAGCCCATTCCCATGTTTTCACCCGGGTTATGCACGGTTCCACGTTGACGTACGATGATGTTACCTGCCTTTGCGAATTGACCACCAAAGATCTTCACGCCAAGACGTTTGCTTTCTGATTCACGGCCGTTCTTCGAACTACCGACACCTTTCTTGTGAGCCATACTGGTTGTCCTTTCTTTTTTAGCAATAACAATTTCTTTAACTACTACGTTGG
>JAFSWF010000037.1 GCA_017444615.1 Paludibacteraceae bacterium
CCGAGCATACCTGCATCTACGGCGCAAGCCAGTTCGTGCTCGAAGGTGTGCCCTGCCAGCGTGGCGTGGTTGACCTCGATATTGACCTTGAAATCCTTGTCCAGACCGTGGGCTTTGAGGAAACCGATGACGGTCTCTGTGTCCACATCATACTGGTGTTTGGAGGGCTCCATCGGTTTGGGCTCGATGAGGAACGTGCCCTTGAAGCCTTTGGCACGGGCGTAGTCACGCGCCATGCGGAGCATGGTAGCCATGTGCTCTTTCTCACGCTTCTGGTCAGTGTTCAGCAGGCTCATATAACCTTCGCGTCCACCCCAGAAAACATAGTTCTCTGCGCCGAGTTTGATACCGGCGTCGATGGCGTTCTTGATTTGTACGATAGCACGCGCCACTACATCGAAATCCGGGTTGGTGCTCGCGCCGTTCATATAACGGGCATTGCCGAAGACGTTCGCGGTGGACCAAAGGAGCTTGATACCCGTCTCGTCCATCTTTTGCTTGAGGTAGTCGGTGATAGCAGCGAGGTTCGCCTCGTACTCCTCTACCGACGCACCTTCGGAAACGAGGTCCACGTCATGGAAACAGAAATAGGGCACGCCGAGTTTCTGCATGATCTCAAAGCCGGCATCGGCTTTGTGTTTGGCAATCTCTACCGCGTTAGCGCCTTCGTTCCACGGGAACTTTTTAGTGCCACCGCCGAATTGGTCTGCTCCTTCTGCGCAGAGTGTGTGCCACCACGCCATCGCAAAACGCATCCAGTCTTTCATTTTCTTACCTGCCACTACGCGCTCAGCATCGTAGTAGTGAAATGCCATCGGGTTCTTGGAATCCGGTCCTTCATAGGCAATCTTGCCGATTTGAGGAAAATACTCCTTTGCCATAATAAATATGAATTAAAAATTAAAAATTACGAATTATTGAGCCAATGTTTCGTCGGGCCAGAGATAGGAGCGGTGGAGGCCGCCGAGGTTGATACAAATCTTCTGGAGCACGATACCATTATCCAACGGACGGATACGGAGCGTATGTTTGCCGGGCTTGGTGATGTCGAATACCGTCTGGCTGTCAATACAGTGGTTACGTTGCCACTCGCCTAACTCGCCCGTGTAATGACCGTTGATATTGACGATTTTCTCCTTGCCACCGTCAATCGAGACCGCGTACCGTTGCCCCTGCGGTAGGTAGTTAAGGGTCGGCGCAAGACGGAGAACGACTACTGCAAAATCCGTTGTCTGACAGGTGAAGTCATACTCCAGCGAAGCCCCTTCTACCGAACCGGTAACCGGTTTCGTACTGAATCCGGAGAGCGTGCGTCCCAACTCGGGGATGACCGTCCATTGGGCACTTGCGCCATCCGTCTTACGGGTGTAGTGTTCCGCCTCAATGGTGATATAACCGTCTTTCTCCACAAACGTGCACGGCGTTTTCACCGGCGAGGTTAAGGGGTAAGGCGCAGCCGCCATCGGTTTGTCGGTATTCACGCCGGCAGGTATTGAACCGTCTCCCACGCGCTCCACAGCAGGCATAGTGCGGTGCGCCGGTGAGTTCCAACTCTTATAACCGATACGTATCTCATCCATCATGTGATTCCATTTGCCACCTTCCAGTTCATGGTAACGCTTGGAGAGCAAGGAGTCCTGTACATAATACTCGCGTACCTTCTGCGCCCAAGCGTTGGCTGCCTCGTTATGCTGTTTAGCCAAGCGCTTGTTCATCGCCTGCGCATAATAGAGGTTGTAGAGGTTTGACACACCTTCGATAGGCAGTCCTAACAGTTCGAAATATGCCGAGCGAGCTTCTGCGGGTAGTTTTTGCTCCAATGCGCGTGCGTCCGCAGCTAATTTATTGTAGTCTGCGCACACGCGATACCATTCATTATAATGAAACGAATAAGTTGTCATATTGAGCGACTCGGGCGTCACGCGGCGGTTGAACTTGGCATAGGTACGCAGTAACCGCGCTGCTTCTTGGGCATGTTCCTCTCCAAAGACGGAACGGCAGAACTCCTCAGCGTGCGCAACGAGGTTATCCTGATTGTACTTAGCCGGGTTCCAAGCCATATCGCAGAAGAAGGTGATTGGGTACTCCATCGGTTTGAGGTCACCTACGTTGACAATCCAAATCTTGTTGATGCCGTACTCGTAGCAGAGGTTCATCTGCTCCCACACACGCGGTATAGGCGAGATATTCACCCATTTGGAGTTACGCGGGCCGCCTACATAGTCAAAATGGTAGTACATACCATACCCGCCCGGGTGGTTGGCTTTGTCGCCTGTCGGCACACGGCGGATGTTGCCCCAGTTGTCATCGCAAAGGAGCAGGATAATATCATCCGGCACTTTCATGCCTGCGTCGTAGTAGTCCTGCACCTCTTTGTATAACGCCCATACTTGCGGCACTTCGTTAGCCGGTTTGCCCATCTCCTCGGAGATCATCTGACGCTGGTCGCGCACAATACGCTCCAACAGAGCGATGTTATCGCCTGAGTTAGGCATCTCCATGTCGCCGTCACCACGCATACCGACGGTGATCAGCGTCTCCCAGTCCTTGGAGCGGACGATACCCGAACGCCAGAAATCCTTGAGTCCCTGCTCGTTGGTGACATAATTCCATTTCTCCTCGGTGCCGCCGATGGCTTTCCAGTCGCGCTGGTTGAGATTCATCGGCTCGTGGTGGGAGGTGGACATGACGATACCCATCTTGTCGGCTAATACACCATTCTGAGGGTCATCGGCAAAGAACGCGCTGCCCCACATCGCCGGCCACATGAAATTGGCTTTGAGGCGAAGCAGGAGTTCGAATATATGCGCGTACATCTTGGAGTTGACGCCATCAAAACGGTCGTAGCACCAGTTACCGAAGGATGGCCACTCGTCATTGATAAAGATACCGCGGTACTCCACCACCGGCTCGCCGTCGGTATAGACACCTTTATTTATATACACGCGCGCCTGTGGTTTCACCGGCACATCGGCAAACCAATACCACGGGCTGACTCCCATCTGTTTGCTCAGTTCGTAGATTCCGTAGATAGCACCGCGTTTGTCGCTACCGGCAATCACCAATTGGTCTTTATCGGCAGAGAGAAGATACATCTCCCGTTTGCCTTGCAGCGGAGTCAGATCAAGGCCTATTTGCTTTGCTGCCTCTTGAACCAACGGCTGGGCGATAGTACCGACAACAATGCCTTTGTACATTGTACTTTGTCCCCTTGTACATTCTGTGAGATTAGCTTCAATTCCTGTCACTCGGCGGATATCCTGCTGCAAATCACGAGCGGCAATTTTTACACCCTCCAGTTCATCAGTAGCCACATAAATCGCTGCCACTGTGCCATTCTCCGCCACCGTGAACACGGCATCTGCTGAAGGGTTAAACGCAACGAACGGTTCAGCTGCCGAGACAAGGGCTGCTGATATTATCGAAACAATGGTCAATAGGAATTTCTTCATGGCATTTTCAATTTTCGGTGCAAAATTACTACTTTTATATTATTGTATAATTCTAATTCGTCTCATTGAGTTATTTTTTCGTCTCAATGCACATTTTTGCTCATTTTTTGCAACAAATCAAGTGCTTTGTCCGGCAGTTCGCCGTTTGGTTGTGGTCCTATATTGAGCAGTAGGTTGGCACCCATTTCTGCTACTTTGGTGCGTAGGCTGTCAATCTGCTCAATGGTCTTGTAGCCGGTGTCGGTGACAGAATATCCCCATGAATGATTCATGGTCTCGCAGGTCTCGAGCGGCAGCGAACGGCTGACACTCATGCCCTCGCTGTAACCGCCCTTATTCTCCCCCGGTACATCACGCTCGAAGCACTGGATATCTTCACCCGGCAGAGGCGCAACTAAATGGTGGTTATTGGCAATCAAGCACGCCGGTTGCAACGCGTGAATCAGTTCATAGAGCTCGTTGATTCGCCAACTCCATTCACCGTTTTGCAGTTTGTCTCCCTCTTTGTGGTCCCACATACCGTCAAACCAGATAGCGCCGATCTCTCCATAGTTGGTCAGTAGTTCGGTCAACTGCTGTTTCATGAACCGCATATAACTATCGTAATCCGCCTTCTGCGGGTATTTATCATGCTCGGGTCCACTCCAACCACGCAAGTAATCCTCCCTGTACCAATCCACCAACGAATAATAGAGATGCAAGCGTATGCCTTCCTTGTGGCAGGCATCCGCCAACTCCTTTAATATATCGCGCGCATAAGGCGTCGCGCGTACGATAGTGTAATCCGTAGCTCGGCTATCCCACATCGAGAAGCCGTCATGGTGGCGGGAGGTGAAACAGATATACTTGGCGCCGGAAGCCTTGATAGCCTTGACCCACGCTTCAGCATTGAAACGAGAGGGATAGAAAGCAGAAGCGGCCTTGGTGTACTCCGAGCGGTGGATGTTTTTTTGCGCCATAATCCACTCTCCATCACCGTACAGACTGTAAATACCCCAGTGAATGAAGATACCTAATCCGCACTCACGAAACTCTTCCCGACTCCGCAGGAGTTCCTCCGTTTGAGCCTTAGCAGGCATAGAAAAAGTAAACAGACCAATCAGTACAACGAAGATACAAAAGCGATGTAGGAATGAGTTTCTCATGAGGCGAAATGTTTTATGATTATTTTCGGGTGCAAAGGTAATACATAAAAAGGAAACAAGATTTACAAGAAATCTCATTTCCATTCATTTTTATCTCATTGCAATTTTACCGACCTGTTTCTTTCCAGCATTGCGGGTCGGGGGCGTAGAAATTATGAGTGTAGCCGAATGCTACGGCAGGACAGCCGCGACAGAAACGCAGCAGTTCACATTTCGCGCATTTCTCAAAGCGCTCATGCTCGCGATAAGCGTTCATCTTATCGCCATGATAGACGTCGTACATCTCTTCCGCCACAGAGCCGACATAGCTCTCAAAACGACGGCATGCCATCAGCCGTCCGTCGGCTGAAATGGTAAAATGACAGTTGCCGCAGTTGCAACCATCGTAGATAGTATCCGGGTCTAAGTTATCGGGGATTTTCCAAAGACCGCGCTCGTAGAGATAGAGGGTCCAGAGATGGTCTTTGAGATTGAAGGTGGTTTCGGAATCCTTGTATTGCTCGAACTTATGCCAGCATCGGTCGAGAAAAGCGCGGTAGCGTTGCGGCTCGACGTGCCACGTATCCATATGCGCCTTGTCTTCGCTGGTGGGGCAATAACGACCAAAGGCGAATATATCAGCATGATTCGCCACGACGACGTCAATCAGTTCGGGTATCTCGTTGATGTTCGCTGCGCTGACGGTGGACATGATTGCGCAATGCATGCCTGCCTCGCGGATAAGTGGAATAGCCGCTAGTGTCGCGTCGAACGAACCGGGTTTGCGAAAGCGGTCATGTGTCTCACGCAAACCGTCGAGCGAGAGTTGGTATTTACGGCAGCCGAGTGCGTGCATGCGTCGGCAGACCTCTGCTGTGAGGTGGAACGGGTTTCCCATGAGCGTGAAAGGGATATTCCGTTCGTGGAGTAGCGTGAGCAAGTCCCAGAAATGGTGGTGCAGAATAGGGTCACCACCGGTGATA